>JAGXHP010000008.1 GCA_024636135.1 Chloroflexota bacterium | reverse complement strand
GGACGGGCTGTTCGGCGTCGATTCTTGGTTCCTTGGACTCTGACAATGCCGCTCCGTCCGGCGATGATCAACTGTGCGCCAGAGTCTACCCGTCACCAAGGAGGACGAATCCGATGATCGACGCCGCCGTGCACTCGCGCACGCTCACCGCCACCGTCGCGGTACGCATGCGCTCTCCCACGGCCGACCTCGGAGAGCTTTTCGGCACCCAGCTCGCGAACATCGCCCACGGAATTGCCGACCGCGGCGGTCAGCCCGCCGGCGCGCCGTACGGCCGCTACCACGCAATGGATGCCGACGGCGTGGATCTCGAGATCGGCGTCCCCATCGCATCCCCGATCGGCGACCTGCGACCACTCGCCGACTGCGAGCCGGGCGAGATGGGCAGTTCGGAGCTACCGGGCGGCGAGATCGCGGTCACCGTGCACCACGGCTCCTACGACGGCCTCTCGCAGACCTATCCGGCTCTGCCGGCCTGGATCGGCGAGCAGGGTCGGGCCATCGGAGGGGCCCCCTGGGAGTCCTACGTTGACGATCCATTCGAGGTCGCCGAGGCCGACCTGCGCACCGAGGTGTGCTGGCCGCTCGCCTAGTCGACCGCGCCGAGCGCCTTCTCCAGGTCCGCGCCGGTCATCGCGGCGTCGATGTAGGTCGAGGTTCCCGCGTCCTCCAACTCCGCCGCGGCTGCGGCCAGCGCTCCGTACGCAGCGCGGGCCAGGGCGCCGCCGGTGGAGACCCGACGGACCCCCATCTCCTCGAGCTCGCGAACGGATGGGGCGTTGCGCACCGCCAGCACGTTGGCCGGTGCGTCGGTGGCGGCCACCACGCGCCGAATGTCATCGGCGTCGGACAGGCGTGGGGCATAGACGACATCGGCTCCGGCGTCGCGATAGGCGATGAGCCGCTGAACGGTATCGTCGAGGTCACCGAGGTCGTAGACGTGGTTCTCCGCCCGGGCCGTCAGGACGACGCCATGCCGATGCGCCGCCTCGGCGGCGGCGGCCACCCGCTCGACGGCAATCTCGAGCGGGTCGATCCTGCCGGCGGCCGGATCGTAGTCCTCGATCGAGCAGCCGGCCGCGCCGCGCGCGGCCATCTCGGCGACGGTATCCGCGACGCCCGCCGGATCATCGGCGAAGCAGCGCTGGGCATCCACGTTGAGGGGCAGATCAACAGCCGACGCCAGGGCCTCGACGTGATCGAGCATCTCGTCGCGGGTCACGGTGAGATCCAGCTTGCCGAGTGCCGCTGCATGTCCGAGGCTCGTCGTCGCCAGTGCCTCGAACCCCATGCTGGCGAGAATCCGTGCCGACCCGATGTCCCAGGCGTTCGGCATGATGAAGAGCCCGCGCTCATGGAGGCGGCGGAACCGATCGCGACGGTCGCCGACGGAGATCGACATCAGGCTCAGGATACAGCCCGGGCGAGCTCATCGGCTGCCGCCGCGGCCACCGCCGAACGTTCGATGCCGAGGCGTTCCAGGAGCTGCGGAACGGTGCCATGCTCCATCTCAGCGACTGCGGCCACGACATGCGCTCCCACCAGCGGGCGTCGGGCCGATCGGGCCATGGCCCCCGCGCGTTGAAACGCCTCCTGGGCCGACGGGCTGGACCGATAGATTCCGGATCCGGTCGGCGGATCGAACGGGGACGCATCGCTGAGCTGCGCCGCCACCTCAGGTCGCATGCCGGCAGCCACGAGCGCGGCGGCATGCTGCTCGACGATTGCGGCCCGGAGGCGTTCACGATCGAGCCCGAAGCGGCCCAGCACGCGATCGCCCGAGCCATCGGGAAGGTCGAAGGCCGCCGGGAGCAGATGCTCGGCCGCCGACTGCTCGTCACCCATCGAGCGGGCAATGCCCTCGGCACCGGTCAGCAGATCCTTGATCGCCCGCATCTCGCGGAACATCCGTATCGGGTTCATCTGTCCTCCTGGGTTGCTGAGCGGTCGCGAAGACGATGCGCGTGACGCTTGTGGGCTGCCTGGCGCGAGACGCCCAACGCCTGGGCCATCTGCTGCCACGTCCATCCGCGTGCCGTCGCCTCATCCACCGCCTCGCGCTCCATGCGGTCCGCGAGGCGTCGCAGCGCGATCACCGCCGCGAAGGCGGCTGATGGATCGCCGGTCTGCGGGTCATTGGCCATCGACCAAAGCGTACGACGCGGCTGTCCGTTCTGTCAACTTTCGTTGACAGCCGGTCAACGCGAGGCCGGTCCGTCCAGCCATTCGCGTGGATGGGCCGAGAGGAAGTCCTGGATCGGGATCCCGCCGGGACCCACGATGAGGGCGCGCGCTCCTCGATGCGTGTGAGTGAAGGCAACCGTGCCGGGGGTGCCACGGGGATGACCGGTCTTGACCTCGATCGCCATCGGCGCATCGCGTGACCGCATGAGCTTGCCGGGCCGAACCACCCAGTCCACCTCGTTGTTGCCCTCGCGCCAATAGCCGAGCTCATCCGGATCCGCGTGCGCCCACAGGTGCGCGCCCACCGCAGTCTCGACCAGCCGGCCCCACGTCTCGTGATCGGCCTTCGCCCGCGCAAACGTCGTCCGTGCCGTGGCCGTGATCAATGCGGTGTTCAGCGCCAGGAGCTTCGGACTCGACGCGCGGCGCCGAACGGCGGAGCCCGAGTACTTGCCGATCCCGGTCACCATCCCGGCACCGCCGAGCAGCTCGAGGTAGTGCGCCAGCGTCACCGTGTTGCCGGCATCGGTCAGGGTGCCGAGCATCTTCGTGTAGCTCAGCACCTGCCCCGAGTACGAGCACGCCAAGCGGAAGAGCTGCCGCAGCAGTGCGGGCTTCTCCACGCGATTGAGGAGGAGGATGTCGCGCGACAGGTTCGTCTCGACGATCGAGTCGAGGATGTACTCCTCCCACCGCTCGTGGCGCTTGATGAGCGGCGCGGCGCCCGGGTAGCCGCCATAGAAGAGATAGGTGTCGAGGTCCCAGCCGAAGGCGTCGCGCATCTCGGCGAACGTCCAATGCGTGACCCGGATGACCTCGAAGCGACCGGCGAGGCTATCGGACAGTCCCTTCCGCACCAGCAGCGGCGCGGATCCCAGCAACATGACGCGCAGGGACGTCCCGGCGGCGGTGTCCTCGTCCCACAGCTCCTTCACGACGTCGGACCAGTCGCGAATCTTCTGGACTTCATCCAGGATCAGCAGGCCTCCGGCGCGACCCCCCATCGACGCCTGCTGCCTGCCGATCTGCCACTGGGTGTAGATCCAGCCGATGTCCTCGGGGTCGGGTGCATCGGCAGACGCGAAATGCCCCGGGATGCCGATGGCGTCCATGACCTGGCGCGCGACCGTGGTTTTTCCCACCTGGCGTGGACCCGCCAGGACTTGGATGAACTGCCGCGGCTCGTGGGCGCGTTCGAGGATCTCGTCGTAGATCGGGCGCCGATAGACCTTGGGAGCTCGACTCATTCGCTCACCATGGTGAGTAGTTTTACTCAGACTTTCGAGTAAGTTTACTCACTCAGCTCGAGCCGCGTGCGTTCCAGCGCATCGCTCGTCGGCTCGGGGGGAAACGGCGACTCGCGGATCAGCTCGTCGATTCCGATATGCCCCGCGATGGTGTCGCGACAGAGCTGGGCGACGGTCCGCAGGCTCGCGACCTGGTGTTCGGCGAAGGCCCGATCGAACGGATCGCCATGACCGGGAACCACGGCTCCATCGATGAGGGCCAGCAGCCGCTCTCCGGTGTCGGGCCACGAGATGGGATAGCTGTCTCCGAATGCCGGGGCGGGCGCGTTCTCGAGAAGATCGCCTGCGAACAGCACGGCGGCATCGGGCACGCTGATGACCACGTCATTGTCCGTGTGCCCGCGTCCCAGGTGGACAAGCTCGACCTGGCGATCCTCGAGCTCGAGCGTCGCGGAATCCTCGAAGCTGTGCGTCGGTGGGGTCAGCACGACCTCGTCGAACGGTTCGCCGGGATCCTGGCGCATCAATCGAGCGCGTGCCTCTTCACCGCGCTCGGTGACCATTCGAGCACAGCGCGCATGGCCCCAGATCGGCAGCGGTGCGAACCGGGCGTTCCCAAACGCGTGGTCCCAATGACCGTGGGTGTTGACGACCGCAACCACCTCTCCGGGGAGGGTGCGCAGATCGTGACGGAGCTCGTCCGCAGCTCGATGATGTGCACGGGTATCGATCACGACGAGGCCGCTGCGCCCGCCGATGACGCCGATCGTCTGATCGAGCGATTCGTATCGGCGGATCCAGATGCGGTCTCCGACCTCGCGCCAGACCGTGCTCAGCTCCCTTCGAGCATGTAGTACTCGTGGAACTCGGCGCAACGACCATCCGGCGAGAAACGGAGGAGGAAGGCGTTGTGGTACATCCTCTCCGGCGCGTCACCGACCGGGTCGTATCGGCTCCAGCCGATGGCGACCGCTCGGTCATCTTCGACCACGTACGGCTCGTAGTGTGCGTCCCATGTTCCGGGCGCATCCGCCTCTTCGAGCCAGTTCGCCACGATCGCGTCGCGGCCGCGAACGGTGTGGTCGCCACTCTCCCAGGGGCGGTAGGCGTAGACCGCGTCGTCGGTGAAGAGCTGCTCGATCGTGGTGCGCTCGTTGGTGCGCCACGCATCGACGTAGCGGTCGAGCCATGTCTGCACATCGGTTCGATTCATGCTGGCAATCCTACGCCGATGCCTCCCGGTGGAAGGCGGCAAGGCGCTCGCCTTCCTCATCGATGGCGTGCCGTTCGTGGGGCAGGAGCGGTCGCAGCGCTTCCACTCGGACCTCGTCGTCATCCCAGCGCCAGGTCGCCGCCACCTGGCCATCGACCAGGACGGTCGGGTACGAGGGCGGCATCGTGGTGTGGAAGATCATCGGCCGATAGGTCTCCGGGATCACCCCGGTCCGGCGCGCGTGGACGAGCAGCATCGCGTCCCAGGTCGGGAGGAAGCGAACGGGCGCCGAGGTGTCTTCGTCCGGCAACGGGGCGTCCGGAAGGTCAAGCAGCTGCTTCCCGGCCTCGTCCCGAAATTCGCGCAGGTCCATCGAGGCAAGCACCGGCTTCAGGGGTGTGACCGGCATGCCGATGAAACTGGCGATGTCCCCCACCGCGGCCGGTCCGAATGCGCCGAGGTAGCGGCGAGCCAGGTGTTTCAGGCCATCCGCCTCGCTGACCTCAGCGTGGCCGATGCGGTCGTCCGCCAGGGCATAGAGGTCGGCACGACGACGCTGCCAGGTGCCCGATGGCGGAACGCGAAGCAGCTCGGCATCGGTGTCGATCGTGGCGGTGATCGACGGCGCCGCGCCCTCGAGCAGCGCCTGCAACGCGGCTCGCGGAACCTCGCGGCCGGACAGAGAGCGGACGACGGCGGCAACGGTGGCGTCCCGGTCCGCATCAGTTCCGCGGTGCACTCGGCGCGCCCACGCTCGCCGCATGCCGCGAAGCCCCGCCGCCATCGGGTGGTAGTCGCCCGCTGCGACGGCGTGGATCGTCCCACGCATCAGGGTGCCCTGCACCACCGCGTTCTGTTCGTAGGCCGCGGTCAGGTCCGCGGCCCGGAAGTCGGTGAGGCACGACCACAGGCGCAGGTAGGCATTCGGCGCGTACTGGTTCTGGATGCCGCCCATCCGTTTCAGCGCCTCCGGGATCGGCAGATCGTGGCGCTCGAGCAGCAGCTGCCGCGCCAGGAGTGCGCGGTTCAGCCGGCGGGTCGACAGCTGCTCGGTCAGGAGAGGTGCACCGGCTTCGACGACGGAACCGGCGCGGCTACTCGCGGCCGGCCAGCTGCCAGGACTTGCCCTCCGTGGCGATCGACGGGGCGATCACCATTTCGACCTCGTGCATCTCGCGGATCGTCCGGACGCCGAGCGCGGCCATCGACTGACGAAGTGCGCCGACAAGATTCTGGGTTCCATGGGTCGTCTCGGCCGGACCGAACAGGATCTGCTCGAGTGGCAGCCGCTGGCCGATCTTGATGCGGGTGCCGCGCGGCAGGGTCGGCGACGGCGCCGCCATGCCCCAGTTGAAGCCACGACCCGGGGCCTCGACGGCGCCGGCGAACGGTGAGCCGAGCATGACGGCGTCCGCCCCCGAGGCAATGGCCTTGGCAACGTCGCCGCCGGTCTTCATGCCGCCATCGGTCACGATCGGGATGTAGCGGCCGGTCTCGCGCTCGAATCGGTCGCGAGCGGCGGCCACCTCCAGGGTGGCGCTCACCTGGGGAACGCCGATGCCGAGCACCTCGCGAGTCGTGCAGGCGGCACCCGGACCGACGCCCACGAAGATGCCCGCCGCGCCCTGGTGCATGAGCTGGTAGGCGGCCTCCCCGCTCACCGTGTTGCCGACGAGGACCGGGATCTTCAGGCCGCCGGTCAGGTCGGCCAGCGACAGAACCCGTGTCGACGTCGAGATGTGACGGGCCGATGAGACCTGTGATTGCACGAGCAGCAGATCGGCGCCCGCCTCCGCCGCGATCTCCGCATGGCTCCAGGCGGAAGCCGGCGTGGTCGCCACCGCGGCGATGCCGCCCTGCGCCTTGATGCGCGTGATCAGCGCGGTGATCAGCTCGTCGCGGATCGGCTGGTGGTACGCCTCGGCCAGGATGTGGGCCGCCTCACGACCGTCCTCGGCGGCGATCACTCGGTCGATGATCGGGCTCGCATCCTCGTAGCGGGTGTAGAGACCCTCGAGGTTGATGAAGGCGGCCCCGCCATGACGGCTCATGCGGACGGCGAAGTCCGCATCGGCGACGGCGTCCATGGCTGCCGCCAGGAAGGGAATGGCGAGGCGGAAGCCGCCGATCTCGATGCCCAGCTCCACCTCGGCCGGATCGGCCGTCACGGCACCGGGAACGAGGGCGACCTCCTCGAAGCCGTACGCTCGCCGCAGCCGAGCCTCGGTTGCGTCAAGGACGGGCGGCTGGTCGATCAACGCGACCTCCTCGGGGAATGACAAACCCGCGCGGCATGGCGGCGCGGGCTTCGGTCGGCGCTGAGGATGAGGACGGCTCGGATCGGGTGCACAGGATGGTCGCTGCGGCTTTGGCGAAGTATAACTGCCCAGCGCCGCTTCGGGACTGGTCGCGGTCATCGGGCTTGCCTCGGCGGCCGTCATGTGGCGCGCCAGCGCGAGGCCGTGGGATCGGCCCCGGGTCACGTCCGGTCAGCCAGAGACCGCTCGATAGCGGGCAAGGGTTCGTTCGCGTGCCTCGGCGTGGTCGACGATCGGGGGCGGGTAGTCGCCAGGCGTGTCGGCCGCACGCCATGGTTCGTGCACGACGTCAGCGGGGAGGTCGGCAAGCTCGGGGATCCACCTGCGAACGTAGGCCCCGGCAGGATCGAACTTTCGGCCCTGTAGCGTGGCGTTGAAGATTCGGAAATACGGTGCCGCGTCCGTGCCGACCCCGGCGATCCACTGCCAGTTTCCGTTGTTCTGCTGGACATCAGCGTCGAGCAGGAGCTCGGCAAACGCCGATTCGCCGCGCCGCCAATCGAGCCCCAGGTCCTTCACCAGGAAGCTGGCCGTGACGAGGCGTGCCCGGTTGTGCATCCATCCCGTGGCCGCCAGCTGCCGCATGCCGGCGTCGACGAATGGATACCCGGTGCGGCCGGCGCGCCATGCGTCGTAGAGGTCGTCACCGTCCGGTCCGTCAACCCACGCAATCGTGTCGTAATCGGTGCGGAAGCTCTCGGTGGCAAGCCGCGGATGCGCCAGGAGCACGTGGGCGAAGAACTCGCGCCATCCGAGCTCCCCCTGCCAGGTGGCCGATCCGCGAGCCAGCACGACGTCGTCCCGCTCGGTGGCTCGCTGCCGCGCGTTCAGCGCCGCGCGCCAGCAGGCCCGGATGCCGATGGCGCCCACCCGGAGGTACGGAGACAGGCGGGAGGTGGCGTCGAGGTCGGGACGATCGCGTTCGTCCCGATACCCGGAGATGTCGGAACGCAGGAACGTGCGCAGCCGATCGTTCGCAGCCAGCTCACCGGGCGGAGGCAGCTCAGGACGGTCGCCCGCGTCTGGGAGCAACCCACCCCCGACCTCCGTCGGCGGCGCAAGCCTCCCTGGATCGAAGTCCGCGCTGGCCGTGGCGGCGTCCGGGTCGGCCGCGACCCACGCATCGAGCGCACGCCGGAACGGCGTGTAGACCGTGTACGGCTGGCCCGCCGCGGTCCGCAGCACATCCGGCGGCACGATGCGCTGGTCGTTCACCAAGGTGAGGTCGACCGCAGCGGCGACGTGAGTGTCGCGCTCGATGGCCCGGGGGTCCTCGTCGGCCGCCGCGATGACGGAGTCGGCGTCGACCGACTCCGCGAACCGGCGGAGCGCCTCCTCAGGGCGTCCACGGAGGATCGTCAGACCGGATCCATGCTCCCGAAGCCGGTCGTCGAGCGCACGGAGGTTCGCATCGAACCATGCGACGCGGCCCGTCGCCGACGAATTGGCGCCCAACAGATCGGGATCGGCCACGAACACCGGCCATGCACGCTCTGCCCGGGTGGCGACTTCGAGCATGCGGTTGTCGGCCAGGCGCAGGTCACGCCGGAACCAGGCGATGGTTCGCCGGGGCGTTGCAGTCATGCTCCCTGGTACGGGCCCCGACAGCGCCATGCATGCGCGGCGCCCGGCGCGCAGTTCAGTCGGCGGAGAGCTCGATGCCCGCTGCTCGCGCGTCGCTGACGAGGGCCTCGAGTGCGCCGTCCTCGTCAGCGGTCGACCGGAGGAGACCCATCACGCGTGACAGCCCCAGCTCCGCGTAGGCGGCAAGGAGCTTCTGTCGAGCCGCGCCACCCTCTCGCCAGCCATCGGCGTTCCAGAAGATGTGCGCCGAGACCGAGAGCGAGTCCGGATCCCGCCCGATCTCCTCGCAGCGGGACCGGATGGTGGGCAGCGCGTCGCGCACCTCATCGGGCGACATGCCGTCCAGGTTCAGCTCATCGGCATAGCGGACGGCCAGCCGCCAGGTGACCTGCGGTCCATTGCCGCCGACCATGATCGGCATCCCGGTCTGACCGATCGGCTTCGGGATGTTGCGGGCGTCCGCCACGCGGTGGTGCTCGCCGTCGTACGTGGCGTGCGTGGAGCGACCGGGCTCGAGCATCCGGGTGATCACCTCCAGCGCGTCGTGGAGCATCGCCAATCTGTCGCGGGTCTCGGGAAACCCATATCCGTAGGCCAGCCACTCGTCCTTCTTCCAGCCGGCGCCGATGCCGAGCTCGAATCGTCCGCCGGAGATCGTGTCGAGGGTGGCGGCCATCTTCGCGGTGAGCGCCGGGTTGCGGAACCCGTTACAGATCACGATGTGGCCGAGCTGCACGCGCGTCGTGAGGGCCGCCAGCGCGCTCAGCGAGGTGAACGACTCGAATGTGATCTCGTCGGTCGGCCGCGGGACAGTGTGGAAATGGTCGAACAGCCAGATCGACTCGACCCCCAGCCGATCGGCCTCCTGTGCCAGCTGGCTCGTGCGGCTCCAGGCCCGGTCCGCCTCCCAACCGTCGTACTCCCCGGTCCATCCCTGCGGCACGATCACGCCGAGTTTCACGCCCTTCCTCCTTCGCGCACGTGGGTTGCTGTTCTATCGAACGATCATCTGGGCACGTTCGGGGCCAACGCTCACGTGGCTGATCGGCACCGAAGCCAGTTCCTCCAGCCGCTCGACGTATGCGCGAGCGGCCGCGGGCAGCTCCGCCCAGGTGCGGCAGGCGGTCGTATCGGCCTGCCAGCCGGGGAGCTCCTCGTACACGGGCTCGAGGCGCTCGTAGACCGATGTCGACGCCGGGACGGTCGTCCACTCCCGGCCATCAGCGGGGTCACGGTAAGCGCGCGCGACGAGAATGCGATCAAACGCGTCGAGCACGTCGACCTTGGTGAGCGCGATGCTCGAGTACCCGGCCAGCCGCACGCTGAAGCGCACCGCCACCGCGTCGTACCAGCCGCATCGGCGCGCTCGCCCGGTTGACGTCCCGTATTCCTGGCCGCGGTCACGCAGCAGCTCCCCGTCGGCATCCTCCAGCTCAGTCGGCAGGGGTCCCGCTCCCACGGCCGTGGTGTAGGCCTTCGCCACGCCGAGGACCTGGTCGATCGCCACGGCCGGAAGACCCGCGCCGAGCGAGGCGCCGCCGGGAATCGGCGACGAGCTGGTGACGTATGGATAGATCCCCCAATCGAGGTCCCGCATCGTGCCGAGCTGTCCCTCCAGAAGGATCCGCTCGCCGCGCTCCAGCGACTCGTCCACGAGACCCTGGCCGTCGACAACGTGACGTGCCAGTCGCGTGCCCGCCGCGAGGTAGGCATCGGCGATGCGGGCCTCGTCGGTGGCCGCGTCAATCTCATCGGCCATCTCGTCCGCGGCGCCGGGATAGCCCGCGACGACTCGTCGAATGCGGGGCAGCGCGGCGGCGAGCCGAGCCCGGAACGTCTCCGGCTCGACGAGGTCGATGACGCGCAGGCCACGACGAGCGACCTTGTCGACATATGCCGGCCCGATCCCGCGTGAGGTGGTGCCGAGCTTGCCGGCGCCACGCTCCCGCTCCTCGAGCTGATCGAGGAGGACGTGGTACGGCATGACGAGGTGCGCGCGGTCGCTGATGAACAGGTTGTCGCCGTCGAATCCGGCGCCACGCAGTCCGTCCAGCTCGGCGACGAGCGCGGGCGGGTTGATCACGACGCCGTTGCCGAGGAGGTTGCGCGTCCCGGGATGGAAGATGCCCGACGGAATCAGGTGGAGCTTGAAGTGGCCGTGCGGGTTGACCACCGTGTGGCCGGCGTTGTTGCCGCCCCCGTAGCGGATGACGAGCTCCGCGTCCTCGGCCAGATAGTCGACGACACGGCCCTTGCCCTCATCGCCCCACTGGGCACCGACGACAGCGATGACGGACATGGGGTGGCAGCAACCTCAGCGTGCGGGACGGCGCAATGCTACCGCTCTCCGGTCCGACGCGCCGGGCGGGTCAGCCGCCCGATCCGGTCGCCGACATCCGATGCATTGCTGCCTACGACGAAGCGCCGCCATTGGGCGGCGCTCATGTCAGGTGCGGTGACTGTCGGTCAGGCTCGCGCGCGCACCTTGTCGAAGCAGTTGGAGCAGTAGACGGGACGGTCATTGCGGGGAAGGAACGGCACGAGCGCCTGCCCTCCACACTCGGCGCAGACCGCCGCGTGCATCTCTCGCTGACCTCCGTTCCCGTTTCCCCCTCCTCCTGCGATGCCGAGAGCACGATTCTGCTTCGCGATGGCTCGGCAGCTCTGGCAGCGCTGAGGTTCGTTCACCAGCCCCTTGCTGGCGTAGAACTCCTGCTCGCCCGCTGAGAACACGAAGTCCATGCCGCAGTCGCGACAGCGGATGGTCTTGTCGGCGTACACCCTCTCCAGTGCCTCCTGTTATCGCACTCTCGGCCCGAACTTGGACGGTCGCGGTCTGCGGAGCGGGCCGGGATCTGCGGTGTGCATCGGGCGCGGATCGGAGCGAACTCGGGTCAGACGTTGATAAGGCCGGTCGTTACAGCGCCCGAGTGTACACCCCGATTTCAAGCCTCTTCGGCATACGCCCGACCGCTTGCCCGCTGATCACGATCAGTAGGCAGCGATCTCCTCGCGGGCGGCCACGGTGTAGAAGCGCGTGTTCGCCTTCCGGAACTGCAGCGGAACCTCCCCGATCGGCCCGTTGCGATGCTTCGCGACCTTGGCCTTGACAATCTCCACCTCGGCGTCGGGGTTCTGCTCGCCATCGCGATACAGGAAGATCACGACATCGGCGTCCTGCTCGATGCTCCCGGACTCCCGGAGGTCGGACAGCCGGGGCTCGGCAGTACCTCGCTGCTCGACGCCACGTGACAGCTGGGACAGGGCGACGACCGGCACCTTGAGCTCGCGAGCCAGCTGCTTCAGTCCACGGCTGATCTCGGAGACCTCCTGCACGCGATTCGCATCCTTGCTGGGACTCGACGCCTGCATCAGCTGGAGATAGTCGACGATCACGAGGTCGAGCCCCCGCTGCTCGGCCTCCAGGCGCCGCGCCTTGGTGCGCAGCTCCATCACCGAAAGCGCCGGCGAGTCGTCGATCCACATCGTGGCGCTGGCCATGTCGTTCATGACCGTGGCGATCTTCGTCCAGTCCGTTTCGTCCACGAAGCCGGTCTGCAGTGGACGCGGGTTGATCCCGCTCTCCGCCGAGAGCAGGCGCAGGGCGAGCTGCTCCTTGCTCATCTCGAGACTGAAGACCGCGACCTTCTTCCCTTCCCTGACGGCGGCGTGCTGCGCGACGTTGAGCGCCAGCGACGTCTTCCCGACGGAGGGACGAGCGGCCAGGATGATGAGGTCGGATGGCTGGAAGCCGCCGAGCAGCGCGTCGAGCTGGCTGAGGCCGGTCGGAACGCCGAGGATCTGGCCGCGGTGCTCGTGGAGGAATTCGAGTCGGTCGTACGCCTGGCCGAGGAGGATCGAGAGCGATTCGAATCCGCCATCGGTCCGTCGCTGGCTGATCTCGAACAGGATCGACTCCGCTCGATCGATCGCCACCTCGGCGTCGTTCGACTCCTCATAGCCGACCGCCGCGATCTTGCCGGCGGCACCGATGAGGTTGCGCAGCACGGCCTTGCGCTCGACGATCCGTCCGTAGTGCTCGGCGTGGACCGCCGTGGGAACCGCGTTCATGAGCGAGGTCAGGTAGGCGGGGCCGCCGATCGTCTCGAGCCGATCCCGGCGCCGAAGCTCGTCCCCGAGCGTGACGAGGTCGATCGGCTCTCGCTGGCCATGCAGAGCCAACATCGCCTCGTAGATGTCGGCGTGCTGGGCGCGGTAGAAGTCGGCGGGCTTGAGAAAGTCGCCGACCTTCAGGACGGCATCGGCATCGATGAGGATCGAACCGAGCACGCTCTGCTCGGCCTCGACCGCCTGGGGTGCCAGCTTGTCGATGCTCACGGCTCGGGTTCTCGCGTTGGATGGGGCGGACATGGATCGCGCCCGGGCGGTCCACTCATGGGACCGCTGACCACCGGGCGCACCCCCATGGTCGCAGCCCGCTCAATGGACTTGTCCCCAGATCTGGGGATAAGGGTCTGCCCGCGTGTGGACATCATGTGGACGGTACTCGGGTGCGTCGTATCGCCCGATTACCACGCGATGTCGCGACAGGTCCTGTGTCGCGCGCCGTGGCGTGAGTTCCGTTGCGTGCGTGGCGCCCCGGGTTCTGGGCAGCCCGGCCGTCGATCTATCGGCGCATTAGCGCCTAACCGCTGCGTCCGGCGGCGTCCCGACGATGTATCGGCTCAATCCTGGCCCGGTTTGGGCTTCACGGCGGGTTCGGGCCACTTCAGGACCGATACATCGTCGATCCGGAGCCGCGCGGCCCGTTTCGGCGCGATTCCGGCGATCTATCGCGGGGACCCTCGGGGCGGGCGCGCGGGTTCAACCGTTGCGCCCCCGTTGTTCGTGACAGCCCGGCCGTCGATCTATCGGCGCATTAGCGCCCAACCCCTGCCTCCGGCGGCGTCCCGACGATGTATCAGCTCAATCCTGGCCCGGTTTGGGCTTCACGGCGGGTTCGGGCCACTTCAGGACCGATACATCGTCGATCCGGAGCCGCGCGGCCCGTTTCGGCGCGATTCCGGCGATCT
>JAGXHP010000065.1 GCA_024636135.1 Chloroflexota bacterium | reverse complement strand
TACCCCGACATGGATCCGGGCGGCTCGCAGCTGGCGGAGGTCTTCGGCGACGAGGCCTACGCGCTCACGCCGTCATACACGGTGATTCGCGTCGAGGGCACGGGGACGCGGGGCACCGCGGTCATCCGTTCGCGCTACCCGGACGGCAGCTTGTGGTGGGTGCTCAACATCTTCCAGGTTCGCGACGGCCGGATCAGCCGCTCCCGCGCCTACTTCGCTCAAGATTTCCCCGCCCCCGAATGGCGCGCTCCCTACCGCGAATCCCCCTGATCACCCACCACCAAGGATCAGCAGCTTCATATTCCTCACCGGTCAGCGCGGAGGAGCGGGAGAACCTCCTCGACATTGTCGATCGACTCGATCTCGAACAGGCGCTGGAGCGTGCGATCGCTCGTGGCGGCCGGCAGGATGCCATCGGCTGCCTTCGCGAACTTGGCGCCGATCTCATCGGACGAGAGCGGTTCCGCGGCGTCCCCCTTGGGTACGTCACGACGAACGGTGAGCTCGCGACCATCGATCGTCAGGACCGTCGCGGCGGCACCGGTCACGGCGATGGCGGGATCCGAGACGACGACGATGCGATCACGTGCGAACGCGTCGAGCACCGGGTCTCCGATGCGATCCTGCCCGAACTGTTCGAGCCAGCACTCACGGTCATGGAGCACCACGGCAGCGGCATACCTCGTCGACAGCAGAGCCTTGAAGCGGGTATCCCAGCCCATCTCGCCGTGCATGCGGTATGTAGCATCCGAGAGCGCGATCGTCAGGCGCTCGACGTCGGCGGGTCGCAGGTCGTGGGCCTCGATGAGATCGAAGATTGCGCTGATCGCGCTCTGAATCGAGCTCGCCGCCGGCCAAAGTCGCATGGAGATTCGCTCGAGCTCCCAGTCGTCGCCGAGGTCCGCGACCACGGCCGACGGGTCACCGCCGTCCGAATAGGCACCGAAGATTCCGCCGTCGGGGTGCGCCAGCACCTCGTCCGACGCCCGGAAGTCCTCTCGGGCGAGTGTGGCCGCCAGGAGTCCGGACACCGATCCACGCGCCTGGTGGAACTTGATGGTCGGCGTCCCCCAGTGGGCGAACGTACCGGCGGCCTGGCTGCCCGCGAGGCCGAGCGCCCACCGCATCCGGTCGCCGTCGAGGTTCATGAGCCGACCCGCTGCGGCGGCGCCCCCGAAGGGTCCCATGACGCCCGGCGAGTGCCATCCGCGTTCGCGGAACGCCGGGTAGTTGATGCCGCGAGCTATGCGTACCGCCGTCTCAAGGCCGATCGCCACCGCCGTGATCAGGTCGCGCCCCGTGACTGCACGACCCTCGGCGGTGGCGAGCGCGGGCGGGATGACCTCCGGGGTGACATGGAAGAGGGCGGGGCGATATACATCGCACACCGTCACCGCGGTGACCTGGTATCCGTTCAGGAAGGCGGCGCCCAGCCGCGAGAGGGTTCCCCCGCCGATCACCGATGCCTCGCTACCCGGAGCGACTTCCTGCGCCACGGTCTCGACAAGGAGCGTCTCGTCGCCATGCCGGCCGGCCAGCGCGCTGGCGACTCCGTCGACCAGCAGGTGCGCCGTGCGTTCTCGAACGCGCGGGGGAATCGCGTCCGCGGACACCGAACTCACCCACTGAGCCAGCGTCCCGGTCGGACCGGGAGCAACATCGCTCATTGTTGACCTCCTTCGGAATTCATCCCTATCGTATCGTCAGTCCCACCTGGAGGAACGGTTGCTTGACGCGGAACACCCACGAAGAATCGACGCATCACTCCGAAGCTGACGTGGCCCATGTGCTGGTCCGTTGGTCGGAGCGCTCCATCGGCCCTGCGCCGTCTGTCGCCAGCTTCTCGTCCACCGCTGGAGACCGCTGGTTGGCGTTCGCTGCCGATGCCGCCGACGACCCCGCGCCAGCCGGGCGTCGGGACGGCTGGATTCCGTTCTCGCTGCGTATGGTCTATCCGGGACCCGAGGCCACGCGGATTGCGGACGCGCCGTACCTCCTGGTCGTGCGCGTCGTGGCCGAGGGCGCGGATCGTGACGAGTTCCGGCGCTGGCTGGACGAGGAGCACTGCCGCCTCCAGGTCTCGCTGCCGGGCGTCAATTGGTTCCGTGGGTACGAGGAAGAGGGACCCCACCACTCCTTCCTCAACGTGTGGAGCGTCGACGATCCGGCGATCGTGAACGGCGAGGCATGGGAGCAGATCCGTGACACGCCGTGGTGGGCTCGCGTCAAGCACGTTCCGGCGGGCGCGGACCGCGACGTCTATCGCCGGGACGCAGACCCGGCCGACTGACGGCCACGGCCGCGCTCAGCGCGTGTCGCTACTCGCCGCGAGAACAACGAGCTTCTGCTCGCTCATCTCCTGGATCGCGTTGATCGGGCCTTCGCGACCTATCCCGCTCTCCTTCATCCCGCCGTACGGAAGGTGGTCCATGCGGAAGTTCGTCGATCGGTTGACGAGCACGCCACCCGCGCGAACCTCGCGTGCCACCCGCATCGCGACATTCAATGAGTCGGTGAAGACGGCGGCCTGGAGACCGTACGGCGTGGCGTTGGCCTGCCTGATCGCCTCGTCGAGATCGTCGTAAGCGAGGAGCACGACCACCGGGCCGAACACTTCCTCGCAAACGAGGGGCGTGTCGACGGGCGCGTCGACCACGATCGTGGGCTCAAGCTGCGCACCCGTTCGCGACCCCCCGGCGAGGACGCGCGCGCCGCGCCGGACCGCCTCCTCCAGCCACCCCTCGATCCGGATCGCCTCATCCTCGTGGACGAGGGTGCCGACGTCGGTGGATCGGTCCAGCGGATCGCCCACCACGAGTTGACCAACGAGGTCGACGATCCGATCAGTGACGGCATCGAGCACGCCGCGGTGGACGATGATGCGCTGGACTGAATTGCAGCTCTGCCCTGTGTTCGCGAAGCCGCCACGGACGCATGCCTCGGCCGCGCGGTCGATGGCGGCGTCGCGGTGGATGATGTTCGGCGAGTTGCCACCGAGCTCGAGCACGACGCGCCGGAGGCCTGACCCACGAGCCACGGCCTCGCCGGCGGACCTGCTCCCCGTGAGCGTGAACATCGCGACCCGCTCGTCCGCCACGAGGGCCGCCACCGTCTCGCGGTTGCCGGGCACGACGTTGATGGCCCCGGCCGGCGCTCCCGCCTCCTCGAGCACCTCGGCGACATCAAGGGCGGCCAGCGGTGCCTGCGTGGCCGGCTTGACCACGATCGCGTTGCCGGCGGCAAAAGCCGGCGCCACCTTGTGCAGGACCAGGTTGAATGGGGCGTTGAACGGCGTGACGGCTCCGACCACGCCGACCGGCTGCCAGATCGTCATCGCCAGGATTCCCTCCCCCTCGGGGGCGACATCCGGGACCATGACCCGGCCGAAGTGTGTCTCCGCGGCAGTCGCCGCCGCGCGCATCGTCCATGCAGCACGGCCGACCTCCCGCAGAGTGTTCTTGAGCGCCTTCCCGGTCTGCCTGGTGATCGTCGCCGCGTAGTCCTCGGTGCGCGCTTCGATCAGGCTGGCGGCGCGCCGGAGCACAGCAGCGCGCTCGTGGACGGGCATGGCCGCAACGACCGGTTGTGCCTCGACGGCTGCGTCGACGGCGGCACGAACGTCGCCGGCATCCGAGACCGCTACGCGGGTGACGAGCTCGCCGCGATATGGGTCATGAAGCTCAACGCTGTCCCTGACGGCGAGAGCTTGGCCACCGACGTATGCCCCAGCGTTGCGCAGTGTCGCTTGTTCCATCGAATGCGACTGTCTCACCCGGTAATGGTAACGCCATCGACGGCCGCGAGATCCCCGGGGACCTCCATCATTTGCGGTGGCGCGCCGAGTCGCGCGGAGATCTTTGCCGCAGCCTCGCGAACCTGGATGCCGAAGCGGAGCATCGCCTCGTCGGTCATGCGGTGGATCGGACCTGAGATGCTCAGCCCGGCGACCACCCGACCGACGGGATCGCGGATCGGCGCCGCGACACATCGGAGACCGACCTCGAGCTCCTCCTCGTCGAAAGCAAACCCCCGATCGCGGACCTCGGCAAGACGACTCTTGAGCCCGGCCGCGTCGGTTACGGTGTTCGGCGTGAGCGACGCCATCGGCCAGTCCGCCAGCAGCTCGTCGAGATCAGCCTCGGGCATCCAGGCCAGGATGGCCTTGGCCACCGCGCTGGCGTGGAGCTGCGTCCGCATGCCGACGCGCGTCGCCATGCGCATGTAGTTGAGCCCGTCGACGACGTCGATCGTGACGATGTCCTTCCCCTCGCGGACGCCGAGCGTGGCGGTCTCGCTGGAGCTATCGACCAGCTCGAGCATCACCGGTCGAGCAACGATCCGGACATCGGTGGTGGCTGTGGAGGATCCAGCGAGCTGGTAGATCCGAGCTCCGAGGCGGAACCGTCCATTCGCCGCGTCACGCTCGAGATAGCCGGCGTCCTCGAGCGTCGCACACAGGCGAGAGACGGTGCTCTTGTGCATCCCGACGAGTCGGGCGAGCTCGTTGACGCCAAGCTCGCGCTGGCGCCCGGAGAATTGGTCGAGCACGCTCAGCCCACGGCGGAGGGCGAAGACCGAATTGGCGTCGCCCTTTCGGCGAGCCGTCGGGCTGGAGGCGGTGGAGACGGTGGCGGTCTTGGTCATCTGAACACTACTCCCGTACGCGACAGTACCAGATCGGCGCTTTCGACCAGCCCGATACCTTTGACACCGGCCGTCTCGGACCATACGATCTACGGGACTGTTGCAGTGTGCGGTACACGATGGAGCCGGCACGCTCGCGAGGCGACCAGGACGACACGCGATGGGAGACTATTTCGCATGGCTGACTACAAGGGTGCCGAGATCCTCGCCGAGTACCTGGTCAAGGAGAAGGTCTCCTACGCCTTCGGCGTCTGCGGGCACGGCATCCTCGGCTTTCTCGATGCCTTGTACGACCGTCGCGACGCGATCCAGACGATCACCACCCACGACGAGCAGGCCGCCGGGTTCATGGCCGATGCCTACTATCGGGTGGCCCATCGGCCTGCCGTGACGTACTCGTCGTGCGGTCCGGGATCTCTGAACCTCGCGATGGCCGTGGCGAACGCGTTCTACGACTCGTCCGCTTTCCTCGCGGTGACCGGCAACGTTCCCACGCAGCAGTTCAATCGGGGGCCGTTCCAGGAGACGGGGCGCCACTTCCAGGGCGACTTCAACAACGTCATGCGGCCCTACGTCAAGCGGACCTATCACACGCCGCGGGCCGACATGATCGCGCTGACCGTGCGTCAGGCCTATGCCCTGATGCTCTCCGGAAGGCCGGGGCCCGTCCACATCGACGTGCCGCTCAACGTGTTCGTCGAGCGGGCCGAAACGGAGATCCCCGAGCCAGAGGACTGGCGGCTCGGGATCGCGTCCCGCGGTCAGGGCGACCCGTCGGCGGTGGCACGCGCCGCCGCGCTGTTGCTTGGTGCCGAGCGCCCGCTCATCGTCGCCGGCAACGGGATCCACCTTGCCGAGGGCGGTCCCACCCTCCGTCGCCTGGCCGAGGTGCTCGGGATTCCCGTGATCACGTCACCTCTGGGGAAGGGCGCCCTGGACGACGATTCGCCGCTCAGTCTGGGGGCCACCGGCCGCAATGGCCCGCATGCCGCAAACGAGGCCGCGCGATCGACCGATGTGCTGCTC
>JAGXHP010000064.1 GCA_024636135.1 Chloroflexota bacterium | reverse complement strand
GGTGGCACGTGGTCGAGTTCGTGACCCTTGACGATGGCAGGGACCTCGCCGATCGGCTGGCGACCCTGCAGGCGGCGGAGGTGAACGCCTGGCTCGTCGCCGGGGGCTTCGACGGCACGCGCAGCCCACGAGCGCTCGAGGCGGCCGCGCTCGTGGCAGCGGCGCGCCGAACCGGCGCAGGACACGTGGTCTGGGCTGGCTCGGCGGATCTCGCGTCGGAGGTGACCGAGCTCTTCGAGGCGGGGATCGTGTCGACGGTCGCGAACCCGCGTCCAGACGCGCGTCGCGACGAGCTCGGTCCGCTCCGCGACCACCTCGTTGCGCTGCTGAGGGACGAGGTCGCGGTCGGGGAGGAGACCCACCTCGCGTCGACGACCTTCGGGAGGGCGGTGGGCGCCCTGGCCGGCCTCAGCGGCCTGCGCATCCTCGGCGTCGACCTCGGGGCGAGATCGGCCGTTCGCGTGCTGGCCGAGCCCGACGGCAGCGTTGCGACACGGGTTCGCGCTCGCGGCGGGCTGGCCGGCGCGATGCTCGTGCCCGGCGCCGCCGCCCGCGTTGCTCGCCTTGCCGGGGACGCGGGTGACGAATCGGCCGTTGCCGATGTGCTGCAGACCCTCAGGGCGCGGCCGACGACACTGCCGCAGACGCTCGAGGAGCTGTCCGCCATGCAGTCGGCGGCGCGAGTCCAGTTGGCGGCGATGCTCGACGAGGGGATCGACGGACCCGTGGATCTCCTGATCGGTTCGGGTCGCACGCTTGCGGCCGCTCCCCACCCCGGCCAGGCTGCGCGAATGCTGCTCGACGGCGTTCGCCCGCTGGGAGTGACGCAGCTGGCCGTCGACGCCGGCGCCGTGCTCGGCCCGCTGGGTTCGCTTCCGGACGACCAGGTGCGCGAGGGCGTCTCGCTGCTCGGGGAGGACCTCCTCATGCCCCTGGGCACCGCGATCGTGTGCCGCGGCGGTGACGCCGGTCGGCCCGCCATGCGCGTCACGCTGCATCGGGCCGGGTGGCCGGCCGTGGGTCCGATCGAGATGCGCACCGGCCAGCTCCAGGTGCTGGCGCTGCCGCGAGGGCAGGTGGCGGAGGTGACGATCGAGATGCTCGGGTCGGCCAGCCTCGGCGCCGCGCGGCGCTCGCCCCGCATCCAGGCCATGGTCTCGGGAGGCGCCGTCGGCCTGATCCTCGACGCTCGCGGGGTGCCGATCGGCCTCCCCCGACGCGGCGATGATCGACGCGAGGTGCTGGCCACGTGGCGCGACGCGCTGACCCGTGACGTGGCCAGCGGGGCGGAGCGCGTCGCATGAGCGTGGTGCACCGGATTCCGCTGCCGGTCGGGGCGACACCCATGGTCGAGGTCGGGCACGAGGTGGAGCCGTCCGAGGTGCTCGCCACGCGGCGGACGCCCCGCGGCGGGCAGGCGATCCCGGTGGCGGCGCCGCTGAGGCGCTCCGCGGGTGATGCCGCGGCCTGTCTCATCGTCCAGCCCGGGGCGTTCCTGGATGCCGGCGCCACGCTCGCCGAGAACGGAACAGGGCGCGTGGTGCGGGTCCCGGAGGCGTGCATCCTGCTCGGATACGATCGCGACGACGGCACGGCGCTGATCGCTCCCCTCAGCGGCAGCGAGCCGGTGGTGGGTCACGTCCGCGGCGTGGTCGTGAGCATGGATCCGGATGCCATCGAGGTCCGCGTCGGCGGCGCGCTCGTCGGCGGAGTGGGCGGGACGGGGAACGCCGTGCACGGCGAGCTCCGCGTGGCCGTGCATGACCCCGCCGCAGAGCTGCGGGCGGGCGCCATCGACGTCGGGGCAACGGGCCGCATCCTGGTAGGAGGATCGCGAGCTTCGGCGGAGACGTTGACGCGCGCACGGGCGATGGGCGTCGCCGGGATCGTGCTCGGCGGAATCCTCGACAAGGAGCTGCGCGACTTCGAGGCGACGCAGGCTCGACGCCGCGAGATCGGCGGCGTTCGCGGCGACTTCGCCGTGATCCTGCTCGAGGGCTACGGCAAGGTCGGGTTCGACCCCGGGCTCTTCGCCTGGTTCCAGCGCCACGACGGCCGCCTGGCCAGCCTGTTCGGCGCCGATGCGCGCCTGTACGTCTACGACGCCGAGCCCGCGCCCGCGCGGCGCATGCTCGCCCGCTCCGGTGACCGGGTGATCGCCCATCGGCGCCCGCACGCCGGGCAGGCCGGCGAGGTCATCCGGGTCCTCGACCGGCTTCACGCGTTCGGATCGGGGATCGTCGGACGAGCCGCGGTGGTCCGCTTCGATGACGGACGCACCGCGATTGTTCCGCTGGCCAACCTCGAGGCCACCGAGGCGTTCCCCGTCGGTTGAGCGTGGGATTCCTATACTGGCCGGCATGCATCCATCCCCGCTGCGGGCCCCGATCCAGGGCGAACGGTTCACGTCCAGCGCCGGAGAGACCCAGGAGATCGGCCGCCGAATCGGTGAGGCCGCGTCACCGGCCTGCGTCCTGGCTCTGGTCGGACCGCTCGGCGCCGGGAAGACCCAGCTGGCCAAGGGCGTGGCCGCCGGCCTCGGCATCGGTGGCGTGCTCAACAGCCCCACCTTCGTCCTGATGAACGAGCACCATGGCCGGCTGCGGATGTATCACATTGACTCGTATCGGCTTGACGACCCCGAGGACGCGCTGGCGGCCGGCCTCCTCGACGATCGCCAGGCGGACGGCGTCACCGTGATCGAGTGGGCCGATCGGCTCGCCGGCTGGCTGCCGGCCGAGCGCCTCGAGATCCACCTCGCGTCACTCCCCGGCGAGCCGGATCGGCGGCACCTGCGCTGGACAGCGATCGGGGACGAGCACCTGCGCCTGGCAAACGAGGCCCTGGCCCGATCGTGATCATCGCGTTCGACGCTGCATCGACCGATCTGTCCGTCGCCCTGCTGGACGGCGACGGAACGCTGATCGCGGAAGAGGCGTGGAGCAGCGGCCATCGCCAGTCTGCCGAGCTGCTCCCTCGTCTCCTGGCGGCGGTCGAGTCGTCGAACCGCACCCTGGCCGATGCGACGGCAATCGCCGTCGGTCTCGGTCCCGGGTCCTTCACCGGGCTGCGGGTGGCCGTCGCTCTCGGCAAGGGGCTGGCGTTGGGCCTCGGCCTGCCGATCGTTGGGGTCCCAAGCCTGGTCGCCTGGCTGGCGTCCGACGCGGAGGCGACCGCGGCCGTGGCGCGTGCTGGAGCGCGTGACGCCTACGTGGCCACGCGGGACGATCCCACCGTTGCGATCGTCGATCGCGACGCACTCACCGCGCTCCGAGGCGTGGTGACGCCCGCCGAGCTTGCGGCCGCCTTCGGGCTTGCCGACAGCCGTCCACCCCGCGCCGCCGGCAGCATCGCCCGCATGGCCGCGGACCGGCTGGCTGCAGAGGGCGCGGGGGATGACCCCGGCACCCTCGAGCCGATCTACCTGCGCGCCCCCCGCGGCCTTGCCACCGAAGGCGCGGGGTCCGTCCGATGGCTCTGAGGGCCCGGGTCGTCGTGAAGGCGATGCGATTGGACGACGTGGCGGCGGTCCACGAGATCGAGCGGCTCAGCTTCCGGACGCCCTGGCCTGCCCATGCCTTCGAGCAGGAGCTGCGCTCGAATCGGCTCGCGCGCTACGTCGTTGCGCGGGCGGGGGAGCAGATCGTCGGGTTCGCCGGGATCTGGATGATGGTTGACGAGGCGCACGTCACGACGTTCAGCGTCCACCCCGACTGGCGGCGCCAGTCGATCGGCCGGCAGCTGCTTCTCAACCTCGCGGAGCTGGCGAGCACGATCGGCGCGCGCCGATTGACGCTCGAGGTCCGCGAGTCGAACGAGCAGGCCCAGGCCCTGTATCGCAGCTTCGGCTTCGACATCGTGGGGCGGCGCGCCGGCTACTACACCGATGACGGCGAGGACGCCCTCGTGATGACGACGCCCGATCTCGAGGATCCGCGGATGCAGGCCGTTCTCGCCAGCGAGCGCGAGCGCAGCGGAACATGAGCGGCCCGCGGATCCTCGCCATCGAATCGTCGTGCGATGAGACGGGCGTCGCCGTGGTGGTCGGCGGCCGGCGCATCGAGGCGAACCAGGTGGCGACCCAGGTGGCGCTTCACGCGGAAACCGGCGGCATCGTGCCCGAGGTGGCAGCCCGCCAGCAGCTTCGGTGGATCGTGCCGACGCTCGAGGCAGCGCTGGCAGAGGGCGGCGCGGACTGGGGGGATATTGACGCCGTTGCAGTCACCTATGGCCCCGGCCTCATCGGCTCGCTGCTGGTGGGGGTTAACGTGGCCAAGGCGCTGGCTGTGACCCACGACCTTCCGCTCATCGGGGTCAACCACATCGAGGGCCACATCTACGCCAACTGGCTCCTCGATGGTGACGCCACGGACGTTCTGTCCGCCGAGCCGGAATTCCCGCTGCTGTGCCTGGTCGTCAGCGGTGGCCACACGCAGCTCGTCCTGATGACGGCGCACGGCCGATACCGGCTGCTGGGCCAGACCGTCGACGACGCGGCGGGGGAGGCGTTCGACAAGGTCGGCCGGCTGCTCGGGCTGCCGTATCCCGGAGGGCCGGCCATCAGCGCCGCGGCCGAGCACGCTTCGCCTGCGACCCGCTTCCCCCGTGCCCGGACGTCCGGGCCGTATGACTTCAGCTTCTCGGGCCTGAAGACGGCCGTCCTGCGCGAGGTCGAGGGCTATCGCGAGCGAGCGGAGCCGATCCCCGTCGACGGCATCGCGGCCGCGTTCGAGGAGGCGGTGGTCGACGCACTCGCCACCAAGACCGTCGCCGCGGCGCGCGACCATGGGGTGGCCGAGGTCGCGCTCGGCGGGGGTGTGGCGGCCAACAGGGCCCTGCGGGCAACGCTCGCCGAACGCCTGCGCGAGGATGGCTTGACGCTCCGCGTGCCGCGGCCCGCGTGGTGCACGGACAACGGCGCGATGATCGGCGCGGCTGCCGGCTTTCGCTACCAGGCGGGGGACCGCGCCGACGCCGCGCTGGAGGCGATTCCGAACCTCGCCCTGCCCTGGATCGAGGGATGAGCGACCCGCTCGCGGCCGATCGACTCGTCCCGCCGACGCCCGGCCAGCTCCGGCGACTCATGGCCGCCGAGCGTCTGCGACCCCGGAAGAGCCTGAGCCAGAACTTCCTCACCGATCCCGAGGCGCTCGACGCGATCGTCGCGGCCGCCGAGCTCGAACCGGGCGACAACGTGGTCGAAGTGGGTCCGGGCCTCGGGGTCCTGACGCGGCGCCTGCTTGCGGCGGGCGCATCGGTCCTGGCCGTCGAGCTCGATCCGCGCCTCGCGGAGTACCTGCGGCGCGAGCTGTACGCGGTCCAGCGCTTCGAGCTGATCGAGGCCGACGCCCTCTCGCTCCACGCGCGCGAGCTCTTTCCCGGCCGGCCGTTCAAGGTCGTGGCCAACATCCCGTATCACATCACCAGCCCGTTGCTGCACGCCCTGCTCGAGGGCGACCGGCCACCCGAGGTCACGGTGGTGCTCGTTCAGCTGGAGGTCGCCCAGCGCGTGGCCGCGCCACCGGGCCGGATGAGCTATCTGTCGGTTTTCGTCCAGAACGTCGCCACGGCAGAGGTCGTGGCGACGGTGCCCGCGGCTGCCTTCGAACCGGCCCCGGCCGTGGACTCGGCGATCCTCCGACTGCGACGTCGGGACGCGCCGGCGGTCGCCGTCGGTGATGGTCGCGAGCCCTTCTACCGCGTCGTCCAGGCCGGCTTCCGGCAGCGACGCAAGCAGGTCCACAACGGCCTGACCCGCGAGCTGCCCCTCGAGCGCGAGCAGGTGGAGGAGGCCCTGGCCGCGTGCGCGGTCGATCCGGAGCGGCGACCCCAGACCCTCAGCGTGGACGAGTGGGCCTGCCTGACCGGGCAGCTCGGCCCGCTGCCGTGACCCCGCGCCTGCGACTCGCGGCGCCGGCCAAGCTCAACCTGCGCCTGTCGGTGATCGGGCGCCGGGATGACGGCTTCCACCTCCTCGACAGCACGTTCGTCCTGGTGGACCTGGACGACGAGCTCGAGCTGACGGCTGGCGCGGGAGAGCTCGAGTGCATGGGGCCCGAGGCGGCGGGCCTCACGACCGATCGCGACAACCTGGCGTGGCGTGGCCTGCATGCGGCACTGGGTGATCGGGCCGGGGACGTCAGGCTCGAGCTGCGAAAACGAATCCCGTTGGCTGCCGGCCTGGGCGGCGGATCGTCCGACGCAGCCGCGGCCTGGCGTCTGGGTCATGCCTGGCTCGACACCGTTCCGGGCACAAAGCCGGATGATCTCGCGCAGCTCGGCCGCATCGGCGCCGACGTGCCATTCTTCGCGGCGGGCCACCCCGCGGCGCGCGTCACCGGCATCGGCGAGCAGGTCGAGGCCGTACCCGCCACGACCGCGCCCGTCGTGCTGGTCCACCCGCCATTCGGGCTCTCCACGAGTGCGGTCTTCGGCGAGCTGCGACCGGACGAGTGGGGCCGGCTCGAGAATGACCTCTTCGCCCCGGCGCGGCGCCTGCGGCCTGAGCTCGATGCCCTGTTCGCCCGCGTGGCCGCGGCCGGCGGTGAGCCACGACTCACCGGTTCCGGGCCAACGATCTTCTCGTTGTGCGAGACGGCCGCCGCCGCCGACGTGCTCGCGCGGCGGCTCGATGCGGAAGGACTCCGCGTCTCGGTCACGCGGACCCGCGACGCAGCCGCTAGCATCGAGCGCATCAGCGAAGAGGGTTGAAGGAACACGCATGCGCCAAGCGATCAGCACCGACGCCGCTCCGGCTGCCGCCGGTCCGTACAGCCAGGCCATCCGCACCGGAGACCTCGTATTCACCGCGGGCCAGTTGGGTCTCGACCCGGTGAGCGGTGAGTTCGTGGCGAACGATGTGGCCGGGCAGGCCGAACGGGCGCTCCAGAATCTCGACGCCATCCTGCGCGCCGCGGACAGCGGGCTCGATCGGCTCGTGAAGGTGACCGTCTATCTCGCGGACATCGGCGACTGGCCCACCGTGAACGACGTCTACGCTCGGCTGGTGCCCGAGCCCTTCCCGGCGCGGAGCGCCTTCGCGGTCCGCGACCTGCCCAAGGGCGCCCTCGTCGAGATCGAGGCCGTCGCCAGCGTGACGTCCGGTTGACGCTCCGCTCGGACGGCCCCTACCATCGGCCGACGTGTCTGCACAACTGACCGCCACCTCGGCCATCGTCCTGGCCGCGGGCCAGGGCACTCGCATGCGTTCCCGCATCCCCAAGGTGCTGCATCCGCTTGCCGGTCGGCCGATGATCGAGCACGTGCTTGATGCGCTGACCGAAGCCGGCGTCTCCCACCCGGTCGTGGTGACCGGGCATGGCTCGGAAGCCGTCGAGCCCATATTGGCCGGACGCGCCGCCACCATACGCCAGGAGCCGCAGCTCGGGACCGCCGATGCCGTGCGCGTCGGCCTGGCGGCCGTTGACGACGCCACGGCCGACCTCCTCGTCACGATGGGCGACGCGCCGCTCCAGCCGGCCGCCCTCTTCGGCGACCTCCTCGTCGAGCGGCGCCGTTCGAACGCGGCGATCACCCTGGCCTCGGCGCGGCACCCCGACCCCACCGGCTATGGACGCGTCGTGCGCAACGGCGCCGGGGACGTCTCGGCCATCGTCGAGGAGCGGGACGCGGACGATGAGATCCGGGCGGTCACCGAGATCAACGTCGGGACGTACGCGTTCGACGCGATCTGGCTGCGCGATGCCATCGGCCGCGTGACGGCATCCGACTCGGGCGAGCTCTATCTCACCGATCTCGTTGCGTTGGCGCTGGCCGATGGTCGCCGCGTCGGCGTGGTCGAGGCCTCGGACGCCATCGAGTGCATGGGGATCAACGACCGCGTGGCGCTCGCCGTCGCCGAGGAGCTGATGCGGCGGCGCATCGCGGAGCGTCACATGCGCGCCGGGGTGACGATCGTCGACCCGGCCACGACGCGAATCGACGCCGCGGTCGAGATCGGCCAGGATGCGCGCATCGAACCGTGGACGATTCTCGAAGGGAGCACGGTGATCGCGCAGGACGCCATCATCGGGCCACATGCTCATCTGCGCGACAGCCGCATCGGCCCGCGGACACGCGTCTGGGCGTCGGCCGTGGAGGAGGCAACCGTGGCCGAGGACGCGCAGATCGGCCCGTATGCGCACCTGCGCCCTGGGGCGGAGGTCGGCGCGCGATGCCGGATCGGCAACTTCGCGGAGATCAAGAAGAGCCGCCTCGGGGCCGGGACCCAGCAGCACCATTTCAGCTACCTCGGCGATGCCGAGGTCGGCGAGAACGTCAACATCGGCGCGGGATCGGTCACGGCCAACTTCGATGGCACGACCAAGCACCGGACCGAAATCGGAGACGGTGCGAAGATCGGCGTCGATACCATGATGGTGGCGCCCGTTACCATCGGCCCGAACGCGACGACCGGCGCGGGCTCGGTGATCACGCGTGACGTGGCCCCGGGCAAGACCGTGGTCGGCATGCCGGCGCGGCCGATCGAACTTCGCCGACGCAGCGGCGTGACCGCCGATGCCGAGGCACAACCTGACGCCGACGCGGCGCCCGTTCCATCGGGGACGGATCGGAACTCGCAGGGAGGCGGATAGAACACCGCCCAATGGACGGTAGCAGTACCTCCGGCAACCCGGTCTTTGACCTCGCGGTTGTCGTCATCCTCATCCTCGTCGGCGGCTTCTTCGCCGCCAGCGAAATGGCCCTCATCACGGTCAAGCGGCATCGCCTCGGCCAGCTCGCCGACGGCGGCAACCGCTCGGCGCGGGCGGCCCGGCGGCTGACCGAAGATCCGAGCCGCTTCCTGGCCACGATCCAGATCGCGATCACGTTCCTGGGCTTCCTGTCCGGGGCGGTCGGCGCCGTGGCATTCAGCGCCGGGCTGGCCGACATCATCCGGCTGCTGCCGATCGACATCGTGCAGGACGCGGCCGACACCATCGCCTTCGTGGTCATGACGCTGGTCATTGCGCTCGTCTCGATCATCATCGGCGAGCTGGTGCCCAAGACCTTGGCCCTGAACTTCCCCGAGCGGCTGGCACTGGCCGTGGCGCGGCCAGTGGGCCTGATTCAGCGCCTGCTCTCACCCGTCGTGTGGGTCGTGTCGCGCACCAGCGCCCTCCTCGTCCGGCTTCTGGGTGGCACCGAGAAGCCGCAGGGCGGCTATCTCTCGACCGAGGAGCTGAAGCTGCTCGTCGAAACTGGCTCGGAGCAGGGCGAGATCGAGGAAGAGGAAAAGGAGATGATCCACGGGGTCATCGAGCTCGGGGACAAGCGCGTCCACGAGGTCATGGTCCCGCGCATCGGCATCCGCGCCATCAACGTCGACGACACGCTCGACGAGGTGCTCGACATGATCGTCGCGGCCGGCCACTCGCGCCTGCCGGTCTTCGACGAGAGCCTCGACAACATCGTCGGCATCCTGTACGCCAAGGACCTCCTGCCGTACCTGAAGGGCAACGGACGCGGGAACGGTCCGATCGACATCCGGTCTCTCGTCCGGGCGCCGGTCTACGTCCCGGAATCGAAGCCGGTCGACGACCTGCTGCACGAGATGCAGGTCGCGAAGCGCCACATCGCGATCGTCGTCGACGAGTACGGCGGCACAGCAGGACTCGTGACCATGGAGGATGTCGTCGAGGAGATCGTCGGCGAGATCCAGGACGAGTACGACTCCGAGGAGCCGATGGTGGAGAACGCCTCAAGCGACGACACCGAGGCCTTCCGCCTCGACGGGCGCGTGAGCATGGACGACCTGCGCGACCTGTTCGACCTCGGCGACGACGACGAGCCGGACGAGGACGCGTACGACACCGTCGGGGGATTCGTGGTGCACCGCGTCGGTCGCATCCCGCTGCCCGGGGCGCAGCTGGCCTTCCGCGACGGGGTCGAGCTGCAGGTCGAGGCCGCGGAGCCTCGCCGCGTGGCACGGGTCATGGC
>JAGXHP010000063.1 GCA_024636135.1 Chloroflexota bacterium | reverse complement strand
TGAGTCGGTGCGCCTGCCGCCTCAGGGCCGGCGCAGGACGTAACCGCGATAACTCGTGTGGAACCCGACGTCGCGCAGCGCGTCGGCCAGCGCGGATTCGGCGACGGGCCCGCGGTCGACTCGATCGAGACGCAGTTCGCGCACCGGTCCACCCGGCGCAACGAGTGAGGGGAGAGCGGCCACCGCCTGCCGTGTGACGGTGGGATCCGCGGCCGCGGGCAGCCGCAGGATGCCTCGGCCACCACGCTCCAGGTAGAGCACCGCCTCGCCATCCACCAGGACGAGGTATGCGCCGGCGGCGCGCTGAAGTGGGAGCCGCTCGTCGTCAGCGGAGCGTGGCCAGGCGAGCGCGGCCCCGTAGGGCTGGGCCGGGTCGGTCGCGGCCAGGATCTGGACCGATGGCTCCTCGTTGTCGCGCGCCGCACGCAGCCGGTCGACGGCCCCGGGCAGGGAGAACTGAGCTGCGCCAAGCCCGGATACGAAGTACCCGCGGCGGGCGCGGCCCGACTCCTCCATTGCCTTGAGGACCGGATAGACCGCCGCGTACCCACCGGCGATCCCCTCCGACGCGACCCCCTCGCGAGTCACGACCCCGTGGCGATCGAGCAGCGTGGTGGCGAGCGCGTGGCCGCGCTCGGTGGGAGTGCGCTCCTCGCCGACGAGATCCGCCACCAGCGACCAGCGGCCGGCGGCGCGGGGCGGGCCGAGCGCCATCAGCCGCCCCGGTCGCGGCTGCGCTTTCGACCGTGACTTCGGCAATCCCAATGCGCGGAGCGCCGCGAAGGTGTCGTTCGTCACCTCTCCGGCCCACACGAGGTCCCAGATCGCGTCGAGCAGCTCGGCTTCGCTCGACGCCTCGGGGATGGCGGCGCGCAGCTGCGGATAGAAGGATGCTCCGCGCCGGTGGAGATGCGCACGGATGGCGTCGTGGACCGGCTCCGACGGGCGGTCGTCGCCCGTCCCCGCGCTCGCCAGCAGATCCACCTGGTCTCTACGGTAGAGCGCGATGCGCCCATCGTCGCGACCGAGGGTCCCACGCCCGATCCACACGACCTCACCTGCCGCGCCCAGCTCGTCGAGCAGCCGTGGCGTGTAACCGGCCACGCGCGCCGAGAGCACGTCGCGCTCCAGGACGGAGGCCGGGATGGGGACGCCCTCGAGCTGCGCGACGACCTCCACCAGGCGCCCGAGCCCGCCAGCACTCGACCCGATGCCGTGCCACGCTGGGAGGAAGCGCGCCAGGACCGAAGGCTCGACGGGTTCGACCTCTCGTCGCAATCGCGCCAGCGACCGGCGCCGCAGCTGTCGAAGCACGTCGGGGTCCGTGAACTCGTGGGTGACCCCGCCCGGCCGGAAGGCACCCTCGAGCAGCCCGCCCGCGGCGGACAGCGCCCGCAACCGCTCCTCGACGGTCGCGGTCGCCAGGCCCCAGCGGGCCGCGGGGGCGTCCGCCACGAAGGGCACGTGGGTCCGCGCCCAGCGGGCGAGCAGGAGGTCCAACGGAGCATCGACCGGCTCGAGGTACGTCTCGGCGACCCCGGACGGCGGGCTCGCACCGACGGCGTCGCGATAGCGGCCGGCGTCCTCGACAGCGATCCATCGCTCCTCTCCCGCGATGCGGACGCGAATCGCCCGTCGCGAACGCTCGAGCTCGTCGAGGGCGGCGGCGGCCAGCTCGGAATCCACCCGGGCGGCCACCTCGTCGGATCGCAGATCGCCCAGTCGCCGCAGCAGGTCGCTCACGCCATCGACGGTCCGCACCCGGCGGCCATCGGACAGCGACTGGAGATCGAGCTCGAGATCGGCCACGGCATCGGCGTCGAGCAGCTCGCGCAGCTCCTCGGAGCCGAGGAGCTCGGCCAGCAGCTCGCGATCCAGGGCCAGGGCCTGGGCGCGACGCTCGGCAAGCGGAGCGTCCCCTTCGTACATGAACGAGCCGACGTAGTCGAACAGGAGGGATGAAGCGAACGGGGAGGCCGAGCGGGTCTCGACGCTGACGGTGCGGATCCGTCGCGCCTGGATGTCGCGGAGCAACCCGACCAACGCCGGCATGTCGAAGACGTCGCGCAGGATCTCGCGGTATGTCTCGAGGATGATCGGGAACGATCCGTATCGGCTGGCGACGGCGAGCAGGTCGGCCGACTTCTGCCGCTGCATCCACAGGGGCGTGCGTTGCCCGGGCCGCCGACGTGGCAGGAGCAGGGCGCGGGCCGCGTTCTCCCGGAAGCGGGCGGCGAAGATCGCCGAGCCGCCCAGCTCGGCCATGAGCAGCTCCTCGATGGCATCGGGGTCGAGCAGCAGCGTGGCGTCGATGTTCGCGCCATCGGCCTCGATTCCTTCCGGCAGCCGGACCGCGATGCCGTCATCGGACCAGATCGTCTGGACGTCGAGCCCGTGCTCCTCGCGCAGCCGTGACTCGATGGCCATCGACCACGGGGCATGGACACGGCCGCCGAACGGGGAGAGCAGCACGACACGCCAGTCGCCGAGCTCGTCGCGAAAGCGCTCGATGACGATCGTGCGATCCGTTGGCAGGGCCCCGGTCACCTCGCGTTGGTCGCCCAGGTAGGCGACGAGATTGCGCGCCGCCAGCTCGTCGAGCGCGTGCGACTCGCGGAGGCGAGCGACGGCCGCCGCCGGCTTCATCGGCTCGAGCTCGCGCAGGAATGCGCCGATGCCGCGCCCGAGCTCGATCGGCCTGCCGACCGCGTCGCCGTGCCAGAACGGCATCTTTCCCGGCTCTCCCGGCGCCGGCGTCACGATCACGCGGTCCGGCTTGATGTCCTCGATGCGCCATGTCGACGCGCCAAGCAGGAACGTCTCACCCACTCGCGACTCATAGACCATCTCCTCGTCGAGCTCACCGACCCGGCGCCCGCCCCGGCCGGCGTCATCTCCGGGGAGGAACACGCCATACAGGCCGCGGTCCGGGATCGTGCCCCCGCTCGTGATGGCGACGACGCGCGCGTCATTGCGGGACACCACCTCGTCGGTCTGGCGATCCCAGACGAGGCGCGGCTTGAGATCGGCGAACTCGTCTGACGGGTAGCGGCCGGAGAGCATGTCGAGGACCCCGGTGAGCTGCTCGCGCGACAGGTCACGGAAGCTCTCCGCCCGGGTCACAAGCCGATGGAGCTCGTCCACCGTCCAGCGGCCGTCGACGCAGATGGCGACAAGTTGCTGGGCGAGCACATCGAGCGGATTGCGCGGGATCCGCGTCTCCTCGATCTGGGCCGCCTTCATGCGCTCCACAACCACCGCCGCCTCCACGAGGTCGCCGCGATACTTCGGGAAGATCTTGCCGACGCTCGGCTCGCCGACCTGGTGACCGGCGCGGCCGATGCGCTGCATGCCCGATGCGACGGACGGCGGTGCCGCGATCTGCACCACGAGGTCGATGGCGCCCATATCGATCCCGAGCTCGAGGCTCGATGTCGCCACCAGCGCCGGCAACCGCCCCTGCTTGAGGTCCTCCTCGATCTGGAGCCGCTGCTCGCGCGCCACGCTGCCGTGGTGGGCACGGACGAGCTCCGCCCCCGCGAGCTCGTTGAGACGGGCGGCAAGCCGTTCCGCCAGGCGGCGCGAGTTCACGAAGATCAGCGTCGACCGATGCGCCCGGATGAGCTCGAGGAGCTTCGGGTGGATCGACGGCCAGATCGAGTGCCGCGCCTCGGGCCCTGCGGCCGGGCCGCCGGGCGCCTCGTCGACGTCCATGACCTCGCCCATGCGGGCCATGTCCTCCACCGGAACGATGACCTCGAGGTCGAGCTCCTTGCGGGCGCCGGCGTCGACGATCTCGACCTCGCGCCCAACGCCTCCCAGGAATGCGCCGATTGCCTCCAGCGGCCGCTGGGTGGCCGACAGGCCGATGCGCTGGGGTTCGGCGTCGGCCAGGTGACTCAGGCGCTCCAGGCTGAGGGCCAGGTGCGAGCCGCGTTTCGTGGCGGCGATGGCATGAACCTCGTCGATGATCACGTGCTCGACGCCGCGCAGGATCTCGCGGGCCTGGCTGGTGAGCAGCAGGTAGAGCGACTCGGGCGTCGTGACGAGGATGTCCGGCGGTGTCTTCGTCAGCTGGCGCCGCGCATCTGCGGGCGTGTCACCGGTGCGACTGCCGACCTCGATCTCCGGAACCGTGACCCCGAGCTGGTCCGCGGTCCGACGGATGCCAGCCAGCGGCGCGCGCAGGTTGCGCTCCACGTCATAGGTCAGGGCCTTGAGCGGGCTGACGTAGAGGACACGCACCGTCTTCAACGCCGGACGTGGCTCGGTCATCAGGCGATCGATACACCACAGGAAGGCGGCGAGGGTCTTGCCGCTCCCCGTCGGGGCATGGATCAGCGTGTGGCGGCCACCAGTGATCGCGGGCCACCCGAGTGTCTGGGCACGGGTCGGATCGGCGAAGGCTTCGGTGAACCAGGTGCGCGTGGCCTCGCTGAATGGCGCGAGGGGATGGTCAGTCGGGAGAGCGGCGGTCACGGCATCTCGAAGTGTATCGACTCCCCGGCGGCGGCACAGTCCCGGCAATGAGGGTGGTATCCCTGGCGAGATCGGCGCGGGCCGCGAGTAGAATCGGCTCCTGCCCACGGGGTTCAGGAGCGTTGACACGGATTCTCGTCTACACGGGCAAGGGCGGCGTCGGCAAGACGAGCATCGCCGCCGCTACGGCGCTTGCCTGTGCCGACCGCGGGTATCGGACGATCGTGATGTCGACCGACATCGCGCACAGCCTCGGCGACGCCTTCGAGCTCGAGCTCGGGCCAACCCCGGTCGAAGTGGTGCCGAACCTCTGGGCGCAGGAATCCGACGTCTTCTTCAACGTCGCGCGCTACTGGGGCCGGATCCAGCGCTATGCCGCATCGGTCCTGCGCTGGCGCGGGCTCGACGAGGTGATGGCGGAGGAGATGACGGTCCTCCCCGGAATGGACGAGGTCGGTTCGCTGCTGTGGATTGCCGACCATCACGACTCGGGGGATTACGACGTCGTCGTCGTGGATGCCGCGCCGACCGGGGAGACGCTGCGGCTCCTGTCGCTGCCCGAAGCCGCGAAGTGGTGGATGGAGAAGGTCGAGCCGATTGGTCGCCGGATCACGAAGCTGACCGGGCCGCTCATCCAGCGCGTGGTCGGCATGCCCATGCCCAGCGACGACGTGTTCAAAGCTGGTGAGGAGCTGTTCGGCCGTCTCGAGCACATGCGCGGCCTGCTTGCGGACCACTCGAAGACCTCGGTCCGGGTAGTGTTGACGCTCGAGCAGGTGGTGATCAAGGAGGCCCAACGCTCGTTCACGTACTTCCATCTCTACGGCTACCCCACCGATCTCGTCATCGCGAACCGCGTGCTGCCCGACGCTGTCGGGCCGTACTTCCGAGGCTGGTACGAGGCACAGCAGCGGTACGGGCCGATCGTCGAGAAGACCTTTCATCCCGTCCCGGTTCGATCCGTGCCCTACTTCGATCGCGAGATGGTCGGTGTCGAGCGACTCCGACAGCTCGGGCGCTCGCTCTACGACGTCAGTGATCCGACCGAGTTCTTCTATCGGGGCCGCCCCTACTCGGTCCACCGCGAGAATGGGACGTATACGGTGTCCGTGGACCTGCCCTTTACCGAGAAGGAGGGGATCGACTTGTCGCGCCACGGAGACGAGCTCGTGATCGACCTCGGAACTTGGCGCAGGACCGTCGTCCTGCCTCGCATCCTGGTGGACGTCCCGACGGATGGTGCGACATTCGAGGAAGGGACGCTCAAGATTCGATTCGCCCTGCCCAGCGCACAGGAGAGCCGCTCATGAACGATCAACCCACGGAACCTCAGGATCGAACTGCCGAGCTCGAGGCCCGCATCGCCGAGCTCGAGCGACGCTCTCCTCGACGCATGGTGGAGGAGAGCCGATCCGGGCTGGAGACCGCCTTCTGGGCGGTGATGCACACCGTCTTTCCGGACGAGGCACGAGGTCACTTGAAGAAGGCCGGACGGGAGCAGCTGCTCGCCGCACGGGTGTACATCGATCGCTGGATCGCGCGGCTCGACTCATCGGACGAGGCCGGGCCCGACCGATCGCACGAGAAGATCGACATCGAGTAATTCTCGGCACCGCAGGGCCATGGGTCACGCCAGGCTGTGCCATGCGGCCCATCCGCCCCGCAGTCGGTCTCCATACTGTGGATCCAGCCGCTTCGACGTTCGAATGCGGATCACACGGAGGCAATCAGAGCATGCGCATCGTCGAGCGGTCGCATCAGACCGCCATTGCCGTACTCCGCATCGGCGTCGGTATCATCTTCCTGTGGGCCGGCCTCGAGAAGGTCTTCGCGCCCGAACCCTGGTCAGCGGCCGGGTTTCTGCAGTTCGCGACCGGCGGCTCACTCGGCTGGCCGTTCGTGAGCGGCGAGATCGCCGAAGGCACCATCTTCAATCCCACGCACGGCATCTGGACCGGCCTGGCGACCAACGAGGGTGCGATGTCGATCATCAATTTCCTCGTGCCGTACGGCCAGGTCGCCATCGGCGTCGGGCTGATCCTCGGCGTATTGACGCGGTTCAGCGCCGCGATGGGCACCTTGATGATGCTCTTCTTCTTCCTCGCGGCCTGGGACTTCGAGTTCGGAATCGTCAACCAGCACCTGACCTACGCCCTGGTAACCGCGTTCCTGGGCTTCATCGGTGCCGGCAACTACCTCGGACTGGACCGCTCCCTCGGGGAATCGGTGGCGCCCGCGGTGCGCCGGTGGCTGCTGTCGGGCAGCCCGGACGTCGCCGTGGACGACCCCCGGCTCGAGCCGATGCCTGCCTGACCGGCACGGCCATCCAGCGACGCCGCCCGCGCGCGGGCGGCGTCGACATGCCGAGTCTTTGGGCCCGCTGCACGCTAGCCTCTCAGCATGGATCCACCTGGGGGTCGCAAGCGCGCCCAGCGCCGCCATCGGCCGCTCCCTCTCCCGCCGGTCTTCTCGGCAATCGCCGCCTGGCACGAACGCCCCGGCGTAAAGACACGCGATCGGCTTGCGGGCGCGATCGTTCGGGCCGCCCGCGAGCTCGGCCTCGAGATCGGCGCCTTCGAGGCCTCCGCTCCGCCTATCGCGGACCTTCGCATGGACCTCGGTGCGCAGAACGCCACCGCCTCCGCGGATCTCGCGGGATCGGACCGCAGTACGGTCCGCGGCAGGTTCGCCTTCGTCGGTACGGCCGAGGCTGGCGAGGCATTGGCGCGAGGGGTAGAACTCGGGCTCATGGCGACCCAGGCGCGAGCCATCGCGGATCGAGCCACCGGGCAGCTTGCCGCGCTCGACCAGGCGGTCCGGGGCATCAGTGCCGTTCTTGACGTCGATCGAGTGCTCCAGCTCATCGCGGACCGAGTTCGCGAGCTGGTGGGAGCCGAGTATGCCGCCATCGGGATCGTGGATCGGGATGGCGTCATCGAGCGATTCATCACGAGCGGCATGTCGAGCGCGCTGCGCGAGCGAATCGGCGACCTTCCGCGAGGTCACGGCCTCCTTGGCCTGATCATCCGCGAGAACCGAAGCTATCGGGTCCCGGACATCAACGCGCATCCCGAGCGATTTGGGTTCCCACCGCACCATCCACCGATGGGATCCTTCCTTGGAATGCCGATCACGACCTCGGGAGCGGTCGTTGGCCGCCTGTACCTGACGAACAAGCGGGACGCGTCGGAATTCAACGAGGACGATCAGGCCCTCGTCGAGATGTTCGCCCTGCACGCCGGCATCGCCATCGAGAACGCCCGTCTGCATGACCAGGTCAGGCGATTGGCCATCGTCGATGAACGGGATCGGATCAGTCGCGATCTTCACGACAGCGTGATCCAGGCCATCTACGCGCAGACGTTGGCGCTCGAGGATGTTCCCGACCTGATGGGCGAGGAGCCGGACGAGGCGTCGCGCCGGGTGGACACGGCGATCGACGCGCTGCACGCCGTTATACGTGACATTCGCAACTTCATCTTCGGGCTCCGACCAGTCCTCGTCGAGGCGGGGAGCCTGACAGACGGCCTCGAGCACCTTGGCACCGAGCTGCACCGTAACGGGGCGGTTGACGTCGCGGTCTCGGTTGACGATCCCGACAATGGAGTCGACCGCCTGCCGCTCGAGCTCGTTGCCGAGCTCCTGGCTGTCACGCGCGAGGCGCTCAGCAATGTCGCTCGGCACGCGATGGCGTCACGCGTGACGATCACACTGAGCCTGGATGACCGCAGCCTGCGACTCGAGCTGGCGGACGACGGGCGCGGCTTCGACGTCGCGGCGCAGGCTTCCAGCGGCCATCATGGCCTCGCGAACATGGCGGCACGCATCGCGGCTCTCAAGGGCACGTTCACCACGCTCAGCACACCGGAGTCGGGGACCCGTATCATCTTCGCAATTCCGCTACGGATGCGCCCGGACGAGGACCAGCACTCATGACGGAACCTGCGGACGAGCGACCTCTGCGGCTCCTGGTCGTCGACGATCACGAGGTCGTTCGACAGGGCCTGGTTGCGATGCTGGATCGCCGATCCGGGTTCGAGGTCGTCGCCCAGGCGGGCTCGATGGCGGAGGCGATCGCCCAATCCACGCGCTTCGAGCCGGACGTGGTGATCATGGATGTCAGGCTGCCCGACGGATCCGGAATCGAAGCCTGTCGCGAGATCCGCGCTGCGCGCCCTGAAACGCGCGTGGTGATGTTGACGAGCTACCCGGACGAGGAGGCCGTCCTGTCCGCGATCATCGCCGGAGCCGCTGGCTACCTCCTGAAGCAGATCCGGGGCCGGGACCTGGTGAGCGCCATCGAATCAGTCGGACGTGGCGACTCGCTGCTCGACCCGGCCGTCACCGAGAAGGTGCTGGCCCGGGTTCGCGCCGCGGCAAACGGTGGAGCCCGCGACGAGCTCGCGGACCTCACGGCGCAGGAGCGTCGCATCCTTCTGCTCGTCGCCGAGGGAAAGACGAACAAGGAGATCGCCGGCGAGATCTTCCTCTCTGACAAGACGGTGAAGAACTACGTCAGCAGCATCCTGTCAAAGCTCAATCTCCAGCGCCGCACCCAGGCGGCGGCGTTCGTCGCTCGACATCGCCTCGGTGACCCGCCGGCCGGCAGCTAGCCCAGATCGGCGGACGCCGCGGCATCGATCTCCACGAGCACCCAGTGGGCGGTCCAGTTCGCCGCTGCGTGGAGGAGAACGCGGTCCGCAACGCGCCCCACGGCGCCGGCCGGCGGCGCGTAGAGGCCGTCGATCCGCAGCTCAGATTGGTCGACGGCCAGATGGCCGGCGAACACGGGGAAGAGCGGAGCCGCCGACGCAGCCCGCCAGCTGATCTGTGCCTCCCAGCCCGTCGAGGTCGGGAGGCAGGGTCCGAGATCGAGTCGAGCCGCCTTGCCGAAGGTCGTGATGGCGTGGGCATCGGTGCCCACCCGGAGCCGGAGGTCGATGGCAAAACGCCGAAATCCCCTCTCGGGCTCGAGTTCGGTGAAGTCGGATCGCCACGGCCGTCCCTCGTTCAGGACCAGGGCGATGCGATCCGGGCCGCTCCGGGCGCGATGTGAGGCGGCGAGGCGGACGAAATCGTCCGCCTCCGGGTTGTCCCTCGTCGCCGCGACCATCACTCCTCCACGATCAGGGCGGTCACCATGCCGAACATGCCGTCCGGCCCGTCGGCGTGGGTCAGGACGTGACAGTGGAAGGCCCATGCGCCGACTTCTGACGCATCGATGATCACATCGATCCGCTCGCCCGGCGCCACGAGGACGGTGTCCTCGTAGTGCGGCGTCGGCAACGTCCACCCGTCCTTGGCGACCACCAACTGCGGCATGCCGTGCAGGTGCATCGGATGGATCTGAAGCCCCTCGTTCATGTAGCGCACGCGGATCATCTGGCCCCGCTGGGCGACAATCGGTTCGGTGGCCGGGAACCCCTTGCCGTTGATCGTGAAGCCCAGGGGCCCGTCATTGAGGATCATCGTGGTGTCGATGTCCGCAACCGGCTCGTCGACGGCGTCCGGATCGGTCACCACGAAGGCGCCCAACAGGCCCATCGGCACCTGCTTCTCGGCCATGAAGTGGCTGTGGTACATGTGCGAGCCGGCGTTGCGCAGGGTGTACTCGTACGTGAATGACTCGCCCGGCATGACCGCCGGCTGGCTGATCACCGGCACGCCGTCCATATCCGGCGGCACGAACAGCCCATGCGAGTGGATCGTGGTCGGCACCGGCAGCTCGTTGTTGAGGATGATCCGGATCCGATCGCCGACCTCGGCGCGAAGCTGTGGGCCGGGCACCATGCCGTTGTAGGCGTAGGCCTCGAGGACCTTGCCGGGCTCTGTCTCCCACTCGATGACCGACGCGGTCAGCTCCCACTGCAGCGTCCCGTCCGACTGAACCTCCGGCTCCAGGATCTGGTTTCCGCGTCCAGCCGTTTCGGCCGGGAACTGGGAGGTGGTCGCGGCGTCGATGTCCCGCAGCTCCTCGGCGCTTCGCTCCTCCTCATGAGCTGGCGGGCCCGACGCGCCCGACGCCGCGATCACGACCCCTCCGGTCATGCCGCCGTCGGCGTGACCGGGGACCGAGCACAGGAAGGTCATGCCCTCGGAGGGAATGGCGACCTCGCCGGTGGCGGTCTCATGGCCCTCGGCCCCGATCACCGTGCCGTCGGCGAAGGTGACGTCGTGGTAGATCCCACCATCGTTCACGAAGACGACCGTGTAAGTGCCAGGTTCGTCCACATTGATCGCGGCCGGCTCGAAACCGAGGTCGAAGGCGGTGATCGTGATCTCACCCAGAGGCCCAGACGCGGGCGCAGCTGGTTGCTCGGTGGCACTCGAACCAGGTGTGGCGACGACGGGTCGGCCGTTCCCGAGAACGAGTGCCGCCAGCAACAGCATGCCCACGAACAGCGAGCCCATGCCGGTGAACGCGGCGAAGTACATGAAGGTGCGATTCATCGGTCTTCCCCATGAGGTGGCGGTTGGCACGGCAGCGCGTTGGCCGCGTATAGGTCATTCAGCCGCCTGGGGGCGCCGCCGATCAGGGCCGAATGGCCCATGGCGGGGAGCCGAGGGTCCCGCGGGAATGGTCCGCGCGGCCCGTGGAACGAGGCCGCGCGGGGCATACGGTCATGGCACACAAACCATTCGCAACGCATGTCGGGCGCACACAGCGGAACCCGAATCGGAAAGGTGGATACACAGAATGACCCCAGTCACGGGATCCAGGGCGATCGGAATTCTTGCCCTTCGCCTCGTTGCCGGCTTCTATTTCCTGTACGCAGGGCTTGACAAGGTCTTCAGCTTCATCGGGGGCAGTGAGCCATTCAGTGCCGCCGGCTTCCTGACCTTTGGCACCGCCGGCTCAACGTCGGCAGCAGTCGCCGAGGGCACCGTGGTCAATCCCACTGCGCCGTTCTGGGCGGACCTGGGGGCGAACACGTCCCTGCTCGCCGTGGTCGATATCCTCATCCCATTCGGGCAGGTTGCGATCGGCCTGGCGCTCATCCTCGGCCTCGCGACCCGGTTCGCGGCGGTCATGGGCTTCCTGATGATGGCTTTCATCACCATTGCAGCCTGGGACTTCGCCCACGGCCTGATCAACTCGACCTCCTTCCTGGCCCTCGTGACCCTATTCCTTGGTGTCATTCGCGCCGGCGAGGTCTACGGGCTGGACGCGATCGTCGACCAGCAGCCGATCGTGAAGCGAACCCCGGTCCTGCGATACGTGCTCGGCTGACGCCGAACGCCAGCCTTGGCGGCTCGGCCGGCGGAAACGCCGGCCGAGCCTGTAGTTCCGCCACTCACGAACAAGGAGGCCTGATCATCATGCAACCAACCCATGCGCCCGCCGAGGTCAAGCTGATCGCGACGGTTCTCGGCGTACAGCGCGAAGTCGACCTCGACCAGCTGCGGCGTGGCATGACCGTGGAACTCGAGCACGGCCGACGCGACCCGTTGACCGATGTCACCGACGACGACCCGCTGGTGACCGCGAAGATCGCCCTCGCTCACCTGCGCGAGTTTCCCGACTACTACGACCGCCTGGAGCGGATGGAGGCCGAGGCCGAGGGGAGAACTGCCGTGGGATCCACTGACTCCGACATTCGGGTAGGTGACCTGATGACGATCGACCCGATCACCGTGCGGATCGACGCCTCGATCGAGGATGCCGAGGATCTGATGCGGGAACATCGCATCACCGGCCTCCCGGTGATCGACGCGGACGGGCACCTGGTCGGCGTGGTCAGCCAGACGGACCTGCTCTACCTGGCCACGCCGAGCGTGCAGGCGCTGATTCGCCACCATGAGCGCGGCATTCGGGTCGGCGAGATCATGAGCACGCCGCCCGTGACGATCGACAGCACCGCCACGCTCCGAAGGGCCGCCCGAGTCATGCACGAGGAGCGCCTGCATCGGCTGGTGACCGTCGATTCATCCGGCCGGCCGGTCGGCGTGCTGGCGGCGATGGACTATGTCGCACTGGCGGCGGAGGGCCCGGCCGCTCAGAGCTGAATCGTGATCTCCTCGGTCCCAGCGTGGATCTGGTCCGATTGGATGCGGCCGACAGCCATCAGCAGGCGGCGCATCGGCGCGTTATCGGCGAAGAGTGACGCGGTCAGCCGTGTCAGCCCGTCTCCGTGGAGTTGGCTGACGGCCGCGCCCACGAGTGCGGAGCCGATGCCACGGTGCTGGAAGCCATCGGCGACAGCGACGGCAACTTCTGCGGAACCATCGCCATCCGGATGGATCGTGGCGTGCCCGACGACTGCACCGTCATCCGGCCCTGCCTCGCCAAGAATGGCGACGAGCCCTTCGCCGACGCGCTCGGTGAATGCCTCCGCCAAAGCACGGTCAGAACGGCCCACCTGACCGAGGAAGCGGCGGCGCTTCGACTCAGGCGACAATGCGGCATAGAAGTCGGAGAGGCCGGATGCATCGGATCGTTCGATCGGGCGGATCGATACCCGTGTGTCGCGGTCGATGCGCACCACTGGTGGCGCAGACTGCTTGCGGGCTGCAACGACGACGTCCATGGTTCTGCCTCTCCTTCGGCTGCATCGTCGCTCGGTCGAGCCCGCTGGCCGCAGTGCCATTCGGACCCATGCCGGGGGCCGCATCGCCCTCTCGGTGTCGCGTCCGGGCCTGTACGGTGGGTGTGAAGTCGGGACGCAACATGGAGGAATGACAACGGGTGCAGATCATCACGGCCGTCGAAGCGGCCGCCGCCATCCAGTCCGGCGACCAGGTCTTCGTGCAGGGCGGTGCTGCCACCCCGTCGGCGCTCCTTGATGCCCTCACCGGCAGGTCGTCGGAGCTCCGTGACGTCGGGGTCATCCATTTCCACACCGAGGGACCGGCCCCGCACATGGCCCCGGAGATGGCGGGCAGCTTCCGCCACCGCGCGCTGTTCATCGGCGCCAATGCGCGCGAGGCGGTGAACGCGGGGCGCGCGGACTACGTTCCGATCTTCCTGTCCGATGTGCCGGAGCTGTTCTCGTCCGGCGTGT
>JAGXHP010000007.1 GCA_024636135.1 Chloroflexota bacterium | reverse complement strand
TCATGTTCTCGGGGGGCAACGACTCGATCGTCATGCTTCGGCTGGCCGAGAAGGCATTCTGGCCGGCACGCATTCCATTCCCCGTGCTCCACGTGGACACCGGGCTCAACTTTCCGGAGGTCATCAAGTTCCGCGACCGCCGCGTCGAGGAGCTGGGCGTCCGCTTGATCGTGGCATCAGTTCCCGACGCCATCGAGCGCGGGCTCGTTCAGCCCGAGCCGAACGGAAGCCGGAACCGGATCCAGACGCCCGTGCTCCTCGAAGCCGTACAGGAGCACGGGTTCACCGCACTGTTCGGCGGCGCACGGCGCGACGAGGAAAAGGCTCGCGCCAAGGAACGGGTGTTCTCGTTCCGTGACGAATTCGGTCAGTGGGACCCGAAGAACCAGCGGCCGGAGCTGTGGAACCTCTACAACGGTCGCATCCACGTGGGTGAGTCGATCCGGGTCTTCCCGCTGTCGAACTGGACCGAGCTCGACGTGTGGTACTACATCGGCAGCGAGGAGCTGGAGATCCCCGACCTCTACTACGCTCGGAAGCGGGACGTGTTCGAGCGGCAGGCCATGCTCTATGCGGCCAACGATCTCTGTCCACCCCGCGACGGTGAAACGGTCTTCGAGGAATCCGTCCGCTACCGAACCATGGGCGATGCGAATCTCACCGCGGCCGTCCGATCGACGGCAGACACCATCGATAAGGTCATCGTGGAGATCGCCGCCACGCGCCTCACCGAGCGCGGTGCAACGCGAGGCGACGACAAGGTGAGCGAAGCCGCCATGGAAGATCGGAAGAAGGAGGGGTACTTCTGATGGACCTCCTCAGGTTCGCCACCGCCGGCTCGGTGGATGACGGGAAGAGCACGCTCATTGGACGGCTGCTGTATGACTCGAAGCAGATCTTCGAGGATCAGCTGGAGGCCGTTGAGCGCACGAGCCGCCTGATGGGTGACGAGTACACGAACCTCGCGCTGCTCACGGACGGACTGCGGGCCGAGCGCGAGCAGGGAATCACGATCGATGTCGCGTACCGCTACTTCGCGACGCCGCGCCGCAAGTTCATCATCGCCGACACGCCCGGCCACATTCAGTACACCCGCAACATGGTCACGGGCGCGTCGACCGCCGACCTCGCCATCGTCCTCGTCGATGCCCGCAAGGGCATGCTGGAGCAGAGCCGACGGCACGCGTTCCTGGTGACTCTCCTCCGCGTCCCGCATCTCGTGGTAGCGGTCAACAAGATGGACCTCGTCGACTACGCCCAGGACGTGTTCGAGGGCATTCGCCAGGAGTTCACCGCGTTCGCCACGAAGCTCGAGGCGCCGGACCTGACGGTGATTCCGATCTCGGCGCTGCGCGGGGACAACATCGTCAGCCGGTCCGAGCAGATGCCCTGGTACGACGGCCCCTCGCTGCTTCACCACCTGGAGAACGTTCACGTCGCCAGCGATCGCAACCTCATCGACGCGCGATTCCCCGTTCAGTACGTGCTGCGGCCGCAGTCCAACCAGCACCGCGACTATCGGGGCTACGCCGGCACGGTCGCCGGCGGGGTCTTCAAGGCCGGAGACGATGTCGTCGTGCTGCCGAGCGGATTCGAGAGCCGGATTGCGGCGATCGAGACAATCGACGGTCCGGTCGCTGAGGCATACCCGCCGATGGCCGTGACGATCCGCCTCGAGGATGACCTCGACGTGTCGCGCGGCGACATGATCTGCCGCCCGAACAACGCCCCGGTGCCCACCCAGGACCTCGATGCGATGGTCTCCTGGATGTCGGACATGCCGCTCGTGCCTGGCCAGAAGCTGGCCGTGAAGCACACGACTCGCACGACCAGGGCCCTCGTCAAGGAGCTCCAGTACCGGCTGGATGTCAACACGCTGCATCGTGATGAAGAGGCGACGCAGCTCGGCCTCAACGACATCGGCCGCGTGCGGCTCCGAACGACCACGCCGCTGTTCCTGGATGCGTATCGGCGCAGTCGTACGACCGGAGGCTTCATCCTCATCGACGAGTCGACGAACCGAACTGTCGCTGCCGGCATGGCGGTCAGCCCCGACTGACCGCCGAGTCACTCGGCGCTGATATACCCGAGCTCTTCGAGCCGGGCCAGCACCCGCGCCGCGCTCCGCGCAGGAGTCTCCCGGCCGTCGGAGAAGCACGTCACGTCGGGCTGCAGCGGTGGCTCGTACGCGTCGGATACGCCGGTGAAATGAGGGATCTCCCCCGCGGCCGCCTTGCGATAGAGCCCTTTCACGTCGCGCTTCGCCAGCACGTCGACGTCGGCCTCCATGTAGACCTCCACGAACCGGCCGATCCGCTGCCGAACCTCGTCACGTGTCGCCCGGTACGGGCTGATGACGGCGGCAATGGCGATGACGTCGTTCCGAGACAGCAGCTCACACACCCAGCCGATGCGGCGGATGTTCGTGTCGCGGTCCTCGCGGCTGAACCCGAGCCCCTGGGTCAGGTGCGTGCGGACGACGTCACCATCCAGGACCTCGACCTTCAGTCCTCGGGCACGCAGATCACGCTCGAGGATCGCGGTCACCGTGCTCTTGCCCGACCCTGACATGCCGGTGAACCAGATCGTGAAACCGGTCGAATCCCGCGCGGGCTCCGTGCCGGCGCCGCCGCTCAGGTGAATTGGTTCGTTGGTCATCGGACGCCTATCCTAGGGTCTCGCGAAGCGCCGTGGCGCGCATCGGGGCCTTCCGGCAGCATCCGGCATACTGTGGCCATGGACTCGCCGATTTCCCGATCTCCGGTTGAAGTGACAGTCGAGATTCCATCCGGCAGCCGCAACAAGTACGAGTACGACCATGTGCGGCACCGGTTCGTGCTGGATCGAACGCTGTACTCGAGCGTCCACTACCCATGCGACTACGGGTTCATCGAGGGCAGCATGGCCGATGATGGCGACCCGCTCGATGTCCTCGTGGTCCTCGCCGAGCCGACGTTCCCGGGATGTGTGGTACGCGTCCGGCCCATCGGCGTCCTCGACATGGCCGACGAGAAGGGGCACGACTTCAAGATCCTGGCCGTCGCCGCCGACGACCCACGATGGGACGCCATGCACAAGCTGGAAGACCTCTCCCCGCATCGGCTGCTCGAGATCGAGACGTTCTTTCGGACCTACAAGGAGCTCGAGCATCGCCCGACCGACGTGCGCGGGTGGTTGGGAGTGGACGATGCGTGGCGGATCATCGACGAGGCAATGCGCTCCGGCGCCAGCGCAACCGGGGCCGAGCCGGGGACCTGGCGCTGAGCCTCAGTTGTCGGCTCGGTGCAGGAAGGCCGCCATCTGGCCGCGGGTGACCGGATCGCGGGGGCAGAACGTCGACGACGTGCAGCCGGCAGTGATCCCGGCCGCGGCGACTGCGTTGATGGCTGCCTCGTGGATTGAAGCCCCGTCGTCGACGAACGCGTCGCGATCGGCCGCCGGGTAGCCGTAGGCGCGTACCAGGAAGCTCGCCATCTGCTCGCGCGTCACCGCAGCGCGCCCGCAGAAGCGGCCCTCCGCGCAACCGCCGGTGATGCCCGCTTCGAAGAGACGGTTGATATCGGCCTCGTGGATCGAGCCGGCATCGTCGGCAAAGTGATCGGCAGCGGCGGGCGGCAGCGCGAGCGACCGAGCAAGGAAGCTGGCCATCTGCTCGCGCGTCACCGCGTTGCTGGTGCAGAACAGGTTCGGGGCGCATCCAACCGTGATGCCGGCCTCGTACGCCCACGCGATGTCATTGGCGAAGGTCGATCCGCTGATGTCGTTGATGCACGTACGACCGCTGCTCTCCACCACCACCGATCCGCTCGAGCCGAACCGGACGCGCGCCCACGCGCACTGGTTCGATTCGTTGCTCTCGGTGAACCATCCGTACGGATCGACGCTGGCGCGGACGTAGTAGGTGCCGGGGGGCACCTCCGTGATGTCGACCCACTGCCAGGCCAGGTACTGCTTGTACTCATCCCCCCACCCGACGCTGATCCCCATCCTGTTGCTGAGGATCGCCCGGTTCGTGCTGCACATGGAGCTGCGGTAGAACGGTCCGTTGTATCCGGGCAGCGACGTGGCCCACGGATCTGAATCGAGGAAGCAGAACCCGACCTTCGCGCCGCGGAACGTGCCACCGGCGCCCCACATGTCGTACCGCATCATCTCGTTCACGTGCCAGTGATCGTGGCCATCCCCCGCATACGAGGCAACGGCCACGGTCGGCGACTGGCGAACCGGCATGGCGTTACGAGCCGTGGTGTCGAAGAAGACCTGGGACATCCGCATCGGATCAGACGTCGTCGCACGACTGCCCCGCAGCTCGAAGTGCCCGGTGCCAACGTTCACCATCATGGCCGTGAAGCGAAGCAGGCGTCGCCCGTTCACCCGTTCGATCCGGAACTCGCTCAAGGGCGCCATCGCAAGGTCCGGAACGAGCTCGTCGCCGGCCTGCACGCGCTCGGCCGGCACGACCCACAGGCCGGCACTGGCAACGGCAATCCCGAGCGCGATGCGCGCGATGCGCGGCGGGCGGAAGCGCACCCCGTCGATCAATCCAGCGCGCGCTTGAGGAACGCTGCCATCTGCCCCCGTGTCACGTTGGCGTTCGGGCAGTAGGCGCGGGTTCCACATCCACCGGTGATCCCCGAGCGCGCCAGGGCATTGATCTGGTTCTCGTGGATGTTGCCGTCATCGTCGTCGAAGTAGTCGGTGCTCGTGGGCGCGAGCTTCAGAGCACGAGCCAGGAAGCTCGCCATCTGTGCCCGGGTCACGGGCGAGCGCGGGCAGTAACGATTCGCATCGCAGCCGCCGGTGATCCCGGCCTGGGCGACACGATTGATGTCGCCTTCGTGGATCGACGTTTCGTCATCGGTGAAATAGTCGCGGGTTGCTACCGGCAGACGCAGCGCCCGCGCGAGGAAGCTCGCCATCTGCTCCCTCGTCACGGATCCGGTGGGACAGAACCTGCCGCCACCGCACCCGCCGGTGATGCCCTCGTAGTAGAGCCAGAGGATCTCGTTGTAGAACCCGGAGTTCGTGATATCGCTGAATGGCGACGCGACCACCCGGTACAGGCTGCCGCCATGGTCGGTCATGTAGATCTCGCCGTTCTCGGCTTCTCCGAACGATGTGATGAGGGCGTTCGTGTCGCGATGGAACAGCAGGCTGCTGCCGTTCGCGGAGATGGTCCAGATCCGTCCGCTGCAGTAGTCGCCCAGGACGTACTGGCCCACGAAGTCCTGCTGGATGGATCCGCGGTACACGTATCCGCCAGTCACTGAGCAGTTGCCGTTCACGTGCGTGTACTCGGCGATCGGGTCCGTGTAGGGCCACGGGGGCGTCGTGTCGCAACCGGACGATTCGAAGGGATGCTTGCCCTCCCGGCAGTCCCAACCGTAGTTCCGGCCGCCGCTCGCGGCGGGCTCCCGGTTGATCTCCTCGTACGTGCCCTGGCCGACATCGGCGATCCACAGGGATCCTGTGCCTCGATCGAAGCTGGCTCTCCACGGGTTCCTGAGGCCGATGTCCCACACGGCGCCCGGGTAGGGATTGGATGGCGTTGTGTAGCCGGCGCCGGACAGGTTCGGCGCGATGCGCAGCACCTTTCCGAGTAGCGTCGCCTGGTTCTGGCCGTTCTCGTCCGGATCTCCTCCGCCACCGCCGTCACCGGTGAAGATGTAGAGGTAGCCATCCGGCCCGAACAGCAGCTGTCCGCCGTTGTGGTTCGTTCGCGCGCTGTGCTCGATCGACAGGATCGGGTCGTACGTGCTCGCACTGGCGCTCGTCCGAGCGGCATTCGCCGTGAACTCGGCGATCACGATGTCGCCGCCACCGTTCGTGAAGTAGGCGAACAGCTTGCGGTTGCTCTCGAAGTTCGGATGGAATGCGAGTCCGAGAAGTCCGCGCTCGCCGCCGGACGTGAACCCGCCTGACACGCTCCGGATGTCGAGGAAGATCCCTGACTGGAGCTTGCCGTTCGCGACCACACGCACCGTCCCACCCTGCTCGATCACGAACAGTCGCTGCGTCCCATCTCCCGCATTCACCACGCCGACCGGCTTGATCAGCCCGGTGACCACGAGCTGGATGTCGATCTGGCCCGCCGATATGGCTGCCGGCATCGGCTGAGGATCCGGCTCTGCCGGGATCGAGCGCGCGAGCGCAGGCGACGCCATCGCGCTCACCACGTATCCAAGGACCATCGCCAGCGTGAGCGATCGCATCGTCATGTCCGAACCTTCCCCTCGTGCGATATCTGCCGCGCATTGTCACGCAGCCGCGCCGGCCACGCGGGCCAAAGCCGCGCTACCCGTGACCGCCATTCGTCCCATTCGACCGTCGCAGTCCGTCCCATACGGCCGCCATCTCCGACTGCCAGCGCTCCAGGCTGAACCGCTCAACGCTTCGGGCGATGACCTCCGGGTCATAGTCGGGGACGCGCGCGATCGCGCCGGCAAAGTCGCCATCGGCAACGAGAAAGCCGTTCAGCCCGTCCTCGATGATGTCGCGCAGTCCACCGACGTCGCTCGCCACGACCCAGCGGCCGCTGGCGATCGCTTCGACGGCGACCAGGCCGAAGGCCTCGGCGGTGGACGGCATGAGCACCACGTCGTGGGCGGCCATCAGCGCAGGCACCCCACCGGGATCGACATCGCGCAGCCACGGGCCAACGAGGGTATCGGCGAGCTGGGCGGCGATGTCGTATCCCTTGCCGGGATTCAGCCCGCCCAGGTAGAGAACACGCCGTTCGGGGGGCCGCGGAGTGGGCGAGAACCGACGGAGGTCGACGCCCGGAGGGATGACGATCGGATCCCGCCCAAGCTCCCGCAGGTGCTCGGCGGTGTCTTTCGAGTTGGTCACAATGGCATCCGCCCGCGTTGCCACGAGTCGAGAGGCGAGTCGCAGCGGAGCAGCCAAGCGTCGCCATTCGCGAACGTCGCCTCCGTGTGAGTAGACGACCAGCGGCACGCGACGCAGCCGCGCGGCGATGAGCCCGACGAACCCGGTCGGAATGAGCATGTGCGCCTCGATCCCGGAGATCGGGCCCCGGACCCGCAGCAAGTCGACGAGCAGAAGGAGGTACAGCGGGAGGCGCGGGAGGCGCGGGATCCGTGGCCGTACGACTCTGATCCCGGGCAGGCCCGTCACGCGGGCGCGCACAAAGCTCCCCACGCTCGGTCGATCCGGCGTCGGCCAGATCCTCGTGAGCACGACCAGGGACGTCGAGGCCTCCTGCGCCGGCGTGACGACGGCCTCGCGCGGCGCGGCCGTGCCGGCCCGGTACGCGTCGATGAGGATCTCTGCCGCTCGACTCCACTGGTACGTGGGCTGAAGCATTCGAAGCTCGTCGCGCACCGCCGCATTGCGCGCCGGATCCCGCATCTCCTCCAGCGCGATCTCCAGAGATCGGGTGTCCGAGAAGCTCCTCCCGATCTCGTGGTCGGCCGCGGCCACCGCGATCTCGCCATGCTCGCGATACACGAGCGGGATGGCATATGCCACGGCCTGGTACAGGTTGTTGGGCGCCGCGTGCGCGGCGTAGGGATGGTCCGGTTTCAGCGCGTAGTACAGCACGTCCGATGCGGCCAGGAGATCGTCCGGTTCGGCCACCCACCCGAGCATCCGGACATTCGGCACGTGCGCAGCCGCGGCGGTCACCTGCTTCTCGCTGTCGCCGCGGCCGGCAATGAGCACCAGGTCGTCGGGGCGCCTGGCGGCGTGGTCGATGATCGGCTGCAGGTCGCGCGACCCGATGATGCCGCCCGCATACAGGACCACGAACCGATCGTGGGCGATCCCGAGGCGCCGGCGCGCCGCCGCGCGGTCGGGAATCATCGCGGGCGGGGCGATCCAGTTCGGGATCGCGACCGAGGCGATCCCCAGTCCCGCGAAGTACCGCCGCCGATCTTCGCCGGGGGTGATGACCAGGTCCGCCAGGCGCGGGAGGTAGCGCTCAATGATGCCGATAAGGGCGACGAGCCAGCCGGGATAGCGGTGCGCGCCCATGAGGGAGTGGATCTCGAACGCGTCGTACACAACTCTTGGCCGCCCGCCAACGAACGGCACGAGCGCCAGCGCCACGGCGAGCATCGGGAGATTGACCGCGTGCAGCACCTCCGGGCGGCGGCGGCGGATCACGGGCAGGAGCCGCAGCGCGACGACGAGAAGGAAGAAGACCTGCGTCCATCCGCGCGAGGCGCGACTCCGGACGTGAATACGCCGGATCGCGATCGGGCCGTCCAGCTCGTTGATGGGCCGTTTCCCGCTCCGATCCCATGCCAGGACCCGCACGTCGTACCCGGCCTCGATCAGCGCTGCTGCCGTTCGTCGAACGCGCGGGTCGGGGTCATACGACTTTGCGAGGAGGATGTCGACGCGCGCCCGGCCATCGCCCGCTTCGCTCATCGGGCGCCCCCCAGCGCCGCGAGCACCATGGCGGCGACCTCCGGCATTCGATCGCGGAGGTTCTGGACGCCGTCTTCGAGCCACGCGCGTCGAGCGTCGGTGGTGGCCATCTCAAGTCGGTCGAGCACGCCCTCGGCCGTCATCGCGGTCGGATCGACGACGAGGTCGCCGATGCCGAGCTCGACCGCAGCGGAGCGCACCTTGGCATCGTACGCGACCGGGACGCAGGGGACGCCGGCCACGGCGGAGAGGAGCAGCCCGTGGAGCCGCACCGCGACAGACCCGTGGCTTCCGGCCAGGCGCTCGATGGCGGCTGCCGGGCTTGGTCCGAGCTCTTTGATCTCGACATCCTCCTCCCGGCGGGCTGCGGCGACGCGGATCTCAGCCACGAATGCAGCGTCCATGTGCGCGGCCATCGTCAGGAGGACGGGGTGCCACCCCCGCTGCCGGGCAGCAACGCACAGGTCCACGACGATGTCCGCCAGGGATCCGGCCTCGCCGGTGGCAGACGGTGCGGGACCCCGCACGATGATCGGCAGCTCATTCCCGCGATCCTCCACATGACTCGGAGATGAGTTGAACAACGCGGGATCCGGGACAACGCCGACGCCGGCGCGCGCGCCCCCGATGAGGTCCAAGCTGAGCGGATCACGCACGAGCGCCAGCGTCGAAAGCCGAGCGCTCAGCCGCGCGATGACCCGTGCCGATCGACGCCGCAGCGGTCCGACGCCCACCCCGACCCAAACGACGTGCTTGCCAAGTGCACGCGCCAGGACGATCCATGCCAGATAGCGGAGCATCACGCTCATCCAGTAGTCCTGGATCAGGCCGCCGCCGCTCAGGATCAGTCCATCCGCCTTCCACAGGGCACGAAGGGCCGCGGCCGTCGGCAGCAGCCGCGGTGAGCTGATACGGCGAGCCGCAGGAAATGCGACCACTGTCTGCGGCGTTGGCCCACAGACGATGGCGATCACTGTCACCGGCTGATCGCCGAGGAGGGTTTCGATGCCGGTGAGGATCGCCTCGTCCCCGACGTTCGCAAACCCCTGATAGCCGAGAGCCACGACGCGCCGAGGGCGCACGCGGTGCTGAGTGTCGCTCACGTACCGAGGTCGCGCGTCAGGATCTCGACGATGCGTTCGCCTGCCCGGCCGTCGCCATACAGATCCCTGGCCGCCGCGCGCATCTCTGTCTCCGCGACCGCGTCGCCAAGGAGGGCGCCGAGCGCCGTCCGGATGTGCGCGGCGTCGGTTCCCACGAGCCGAGCTGCCCCAGCGTCCAGGCCCTCGGGCCGTTCGGTCGTCGCGCGCGTAACAAACACCGGCACCCCGAACGTGGCAGCCTCCTCCTGCACCCCACCCGAATCGGATACCACCACGCGCGCACCGCGCATGAGCCCGAGGAACGCGCCGTAGTCGACTGCATCCACGACCCGCGCCCGCTCTTCGGCCCCGAGCAGCTCCTCCACCGGGCCGCGCGCCAGCGGGTTCGGATGTGTCACGAAGACCAGCCGCAGATCGGGCATCGCCTGGATCGTGTCACGCAGTGCGGTGGCGATCCGGGCGATGCCGCCGTCCCACGACTCGCGCCGGTGCGCCGTCGCGAGCACGTACGGCGCGTCCCCGATGAAGGTGGCCAGGTCGTCGGGGAGCGCGACGAGCCCCGAATCCACCATCCTCTGGAGGGCGTCGACGACGGTGTTGCCGGTAACGTGCACATTGCGCGTGAAGCCCTCCGCCGCGAGATTGGCTGCCGACCGCCTGGTCGGTGCGAAGTGCCAGCGGGCAACCACCGACGCGGCCCGCCGGTTCATCTCCTCGGGAAACGGATGGGCGAAATCGCCGGAACGAAGGCCTGCCTCCACGTGGCCCAGCGGGACGGCGTGGTGGAATGCGGCCAACGCCGAGCCCAGCATGCTGGTCGTGTCGCCTTGGACGAGGACGGCAGATGGTCGGTGCACGTCGAGGAGCTCGCCGACCTCGCGCACGGACGCCGCGAGGAGATAGTCCAGCGTCTGCCGATCCCGCATCAGGCGCAGATCGATGTCTGGCTCGATTCCGAAGATCCCCAGCGCCTCGCGCACCATCGTGGCGTGCTGGCCCGTTGTCACCACGAGTAGCGGACGGCCCGCGCGCCGCAGCGCGAGGATGACCGGCGCGAGCTTGATGGCCTCCGGTCGGGTTCCAAGAAGCACCGCGATCGGAGCGGCGGCGGGCGAGGGCATGGGCCAGCAAGGATACGGCAGCGACTCTGCATCCGTCGGGTCGCCGCCGGCCGCCTTATGATCGGCCGCGTGATCGTCGATTCGCGTACCCGATGACCCTCCGCGGCCTCGCGCGCGGTTCGATCCTCTATTCCATTGGTTTCGTCCTGCCACGCATCGGCTCATTTCTCCTGCTGCCGATCTACGTCACCGTCCTGTCGCCCGAGGATTTCGGGGCGATCGCGCTCGTTACATCAGTTGCGCAGCTGTCCGCCAACGTCTTTCGGATGGGCATGGATGGCGCGCTCATGCGGATGCACTTCGACTCGACCGATCGGCTTCGACAGAATCGCCTGATCGCAACCGTGGCGACGATGACCGGCGTCGTCGCCGCGGTTGGTGCGCTCACCACGGCCGCGCTCGCATACGCCTTCTTTGCCGTCCTCTTCGCGGGTCTCGCCTTCCTGCCATTCGGGGCGATCGCGGCGGTCCTGAGTTTCACGGTCACCTTCCAGTACCTGCCTGCGACGGTGTATCGCGCCCGTGAGCGCCCGAGCCGGTTCCTTGCTTTCACCGGGGGAGCCTTCCTCACCACGGCGATCGCGACGCTCGTCCTCCTGCTCGTCTTCAAGATCGGCGTGATCGGAGCCCTCTTCGGCCAGGTCGCTGGCGGTGTGTTCGTGGTCATCGTGAGCGTGATCACGCTCATTCGCGCTGGAGGGCCACTGATCGACCGCAGGCTCGCTCGCGATGCGCTGCGCTTCGGCCTGCCGCTCGTCCCCCACACGATTTCGGGGTGGGTGCTCAACGTCTCCGACCGGTGGCTTCTGAGTCTCCTTCTACCGATATCGGCCGTGGCCGCTCGGTCATCGATCGGGGTCTACTCCCTCGGGTACCAGCTCGCCTACGGGATCGACCTGCTTGCCCAGTCGTTCAATGCTGCCTGGGTGCCCTTCTTCTACCGGTACGGATCGACTCGTCAGGGACCGGGGATCCACAGGGAGATGACGTCGCTGGTTGTGGCCGGGTTCGCCGCACTCGCAGCCGTCCTGGCCCTGAATGCCACATCCCTCGTGGCCGCAATCGCAGCCCCCGAGTTCGCGGGTGCCGCGGACCTCATTCCTCTCCTCTCAGTGGCGTTCGTCGCCCACGTGTTCTACATCGCCATCGTGACGGTCCTCTTCCACGAGCGGCGAACGGGCATCCTGCCGGTCATCACCGCGGGATCTGCGGCAGCCAACATCGTCACCAACCTTGCACTGATCCCGCTGATCGGTATCTTCGGCGCCGCATGGGCAACGCTCGTCGCCTTCACCGTCATGGCCGTGGCGACCTATCTCGCAGCGCGCCGCGCCTACCCTATCGAGCTCGATTGGCCACGCCTTGTCATCCTCCTCGCGATGCCGATCGCCTCGGCGGTATTCGCGTCGACGCGCTCGCCAGAGCCGACGATTCTCGGAACCGCGCTGGGCCTGGCCCTCAGCCTCGTGGTCGTCGCCATAACCGGTGCGCTGGCACTGACCCCGTTCCGCTCCCTGCGGGCGCTGACCCGCGCCGTCGTGCGGGATGAGGCTGCGCCGGCTCCCTAGACCTGCGCCGCGCGCACGACGAGGGCGGCGGTGCGCTGCGTGGCAGCTCCATCCAGGGGTCCGAGGTGCTCCGCCAGCGCGGCCCGGGCCGTGCTCAGCGCCAACCGACGCGCTTCGGGGACCATCAGGGCCCGAGCGTGCTGGGCCGCCGTGGTGGCGTCCCGCGCCTCACGGGCGATTCCCTCCGCCGCGAACGGCATCGGTGGCGGTCCCTCGAGAAGATGGACGGTGATGGCCGGCACCCGCGCCAAAACCGCCTCGTATACGCTGTTCGACCACCCGGTCACGAGCAGGGCGGCTCCGGGCAGCAGGTCGTGGAGCGCGTCACGGCTGGCGACCAGCACATCGACGCCGGACACGTGGCTCCGCTCGGAAAGGATGGAGTCCCAGGCCGAGACGGGCTCGGTCGGATGCGGAACGAGCTCGACGGCGGCGTCGATCTCCCGCGCTGCGACCACCGCGCTCGCCAGGACGCCGCGCCGGACGGCATCGGTCATCCGACCACCACGATATTGCGCCGCGAGAACGACGCGCCGCGGCACGTCGATGTCGTCGCGTGCCGAGCGCACGAGCGTGTCAAACCCCGCGGGGCCCACGATCACGATGCGATGATCCGGGACGCCCGCCGCGGCAACAACCGCGGCCGAGCGGGGGCCATACACGCCCATCAGGTCGTATCCCGCACCGCGGATCGCGTCGGCATCGACCGCCTCGGCATGCGGAAGATCGACGACAGTCACGCCGCGACGGTGGGCAACGGTGGTCACGAGCCGGCTCCACGCGTCGATCTCGTCGTACATCACGATGGCGCGCGGGCGGACCGCTGCCATGGTGTCGTCGATCCGCGCCGCCTCCAGCGCCAGGCGCCCGATCGTATCGATCATGCGCGGCCGGAGCGATGAGGCGACCTCGGCGCCCACCTTTCCGTCCCACGCCGCCGTGGCAGCGGCAAGCACCCGATGGTCGACGCGGTGGCGCATGAGCGCCAGCGCCGAACGGCGGGTCAGCTGCCGGGGCACCCCCGGCAGGTCGGCCAGACGAGGATCCATGGCAGCCCGACCGGCGGCGACCTGGATCACGGAGATGCCCGCGTCGATTCGTCCGAGCTCGGCTCCGACCGGTGCAAACAGGCGCCGATGAACGTCGGCGAGTGCGATGACCATCACGTCGGCCCGGGGCAGGCGCTGCGGGGCGCGCAGCGCCCCGAGTGCGGCAACCGGCCGGCGGGCAAGTTGCCGCACTCGGGGTCGCAGCCCGATCTCGCCGGCATGGCCGGCGCGCAGCGAGCTGAAGAGGACCTGCTCGACTGCCGGGCCGAGGTCGATGCCGCGCATCTCGAGCGCGGAACGGGGCGCGGCCCGAAGATCGCCCATCATGGACGCGGCCAGGTCGCGTTCCGATGCCCCGGACGTGGTCATCCGCGGCAGGTCAAACTTGTCGTTCCAGTGGGGGATCCAGATCTTCGGGGACCAGCACGTGCTCGATCTCGACGGCGACGACCAGCCGTCGCCCGACCACCGCATCGACCCGCATCGGCGAGATCCCGGTCCCTGGCCGCTTCGCGTCGAGGTCCCCGGTCTGCACGACATGTCCGGCGGGAAGGGCCCGGCGTGCTACCAGTGAGCGTCGCGCCACGCGCATGATTTCTCGCTCCCCCGGACGCGGCCGCTTCCGTCCGTCGCCGAGGGCCCGCCATGCATCGTGAATGGCGGTGACGAGGCCCGTGAACTCTGCGGGTTCGAGCGATGCCGCATGGTCCGGGCCGGGGAGCGATCGGTCGAGGGTCAGGTGCTTCTCGATGATGACCGCGCCCCTCGCGACCGCCAGGATCGACGCGAGGGAACCCTCGGTGTGATCCGAGAAGCCGACCAGGACGCCGAAGCGATCACGCAGCGTGTCGATCGCGCGCAGGTTAACGTCCTCGATGGCCGCCGGGTAGATCGATGCGCAATGGAGCAAGGCCACCGAAGCAGCCCCCGCGCCGCGTAGCTCTCGAAGCGCGTCATCCACCTCTTCGATCGTTCCCATCCCGGTCGACAGAATGACACCGACCCCCAGCCGGCCGACGGCGCGCAACAGAAGGGCATTCGTCAGATCACCCGAGCCGACCTTGAAAGCTCCTAACCTGAGGCGCGCCAGAACCGACACACTGTGCTCGTCGAACGGTGTCGACAGGAATGCGATCCGCCGATCTTCCGCGTGTCGTGCGAGGTCGGCCCACAGGTCGTCGGGAAGCTGGATGGACTCGAGCATCGCCCGCTGCGACGATCCGTCCCCGGACCCACGCTGATAGGCCGCGCGCTCAGCCTGCGCCGTCGCCAGCGATCTCGCATCGAAGGTCTGGAACTTGACGGCATCGGCGCCGGCATCCGAGGCAGCGTCGATCAGACGGATGGCCAGACTCGGGTCTCCGTTGTGGTTGACACCGGCTTCAGCAATGACGAACGGCGGCTCATCACGCCCGATGGCTCGCGACCCGATGGCGAAGGTCATGACAGTGTCGGGATTGACTCCGGCGTGAGCCATCCGGCACTGTCGAGCAGCTCGCGGATGGCGCCGCGGTCGAGGAGCCCGACCGCCTCCGGCGCCCGGACCGCCCCGGGAGAATCGCTTGCTGCAGCTCGGGGGACGACCCACATGTCTCCGAGCTCGGTCGCCCGGCTGGACTCGTCCTCGGTCATCAGCGCCTCGTGAAGCTTCTCACCTGCACGTCCGCCGATGCGTTCGATGGCGATCTCGTCCGGGCGATATCCGAACCGACCGGCAGACGCCTCGATCAGAACCTCCACAAGGTCACCGATGCGAACGCGAGGCATCTTGAGGATGAACACCTCTCCTCCCTCCATCCGCTCGATGGCGGTGAGGCAGAGCCCGACGGCCGTTCGCCGCGGCATCATGTAGCGTGTCATCTCGGGGTTCGTGATGGTGACCGGCCCGCCGTGGGCGACCTGTCGGTGTACGAGCGGGACGATGGAACCGCGCGAGCCGATCACGTTGCCAAACCGCACGGACGCAAAGCGGGTCCGCGCCGGGCCCTTGTAGAGTTCCGCGCTCGACGTGAGCCGCTCGGCGAGAAGCTTCGTCGCTCCCATGACGTTCGTCGGATCGACCGCTTTGTCCGTGCTGACAGTCAGGACCCGCTCGACTCCCGCATCGATGGCGGCCTCCACCACGTTCTGCGTGCCGCGCACATTCGTTTCCGTCGCCTCGAAGGGGTTGAACTCGCATGCCGGCACATGCTTCATCGCCGCTGCGTGCACCACCAGGTCGACGCCGCTCATCGCGCGTGCAGTGCGCTCGCGACTG
>JAGXHP010000006.1 GCA_024636135.1 Chloroflexota bacterium | reverse complement strand
GGCCAGCCGTCAGCTCGCTTCACCGATATAACGATGCTTGATCCGGTCCCCGTCACCGGCGAACGGCCCGGTCCCGCGCGCGTGGAGCTCCACGATCGGCACGAGGAGGTCGGGATACTCGCGCATCGCCTCCTGGTAGTCCGCATTCTGGGCTGCGAGCTGGCCTTCGATGGCGGAGGCCAGCGCATCGGCAAGAGAGGTGGACGGCTCGCCGCGAGCGAGCTGAATGGAGATCAACGGTCGTGTCTCACCGGGCCGCGCCTCCCGGACCGCCAGCCGGTAGGAGAGGACCTGTTCGGCCAGCGCGGGATCGGCATAGATGCCGGCCTCGACATCGGCGGGATAGATGTTGGCTCCCATGACGGAGACGGTCGAGTCCTTGCGCCCGAAGACATAGAGAAACGGCATGCGGACCAGGCGGCGAACCCCGGGGACGAGCGACTCGAGCGTGACGCCGGAGCGGCCGAGCCGTTGGCGCACGTCGTCGTCGCGGATCACTCCACCCTCGTCGTGCACGTTGTAGCGGACCTTGGGTGCGAGCGTCGCGTGGCGAGTCACGGTGAACAGCAGCTCGCCCGCGGCGTTGGTCTCGACATGATGAAGGAGTGGGTTGTACTGGAAGACCATCGGACTCCGTCCGGTCTCGCCGAACAGCGCCTGCGCGATCTCCGGTGTCTCCGCCGCCAGCCGTCGCAGGGCGATGGACGCCGGCGTCTCCGCCGCCAGCCCGATCTCGATGTCGGTTGCGCCGTAGCCCGAGAACACGGATCGGAAGCGACGGAGCAGGTAGTCGCGCAGCGCCTCCGAATTGCCCTCGCCGCCCAGCAACGCGTGCGTTTCGTACTGATCCCACGGAAAGCCGGCGGCTTCGGCCTCGTCGAGGAGAAGCTTCACGAAGGGTGGGTAACCCACGATGAGGTAGCGATAGGCGGTGCCGAGCTCGCGCATGGTGCCCAGGATCTTGTCCACGTGAGGACCGGTTGCCTTGACCAAGCCGTTCGCCTCCAGGGCGATGGCCGTCGTCATGCCGGTGGCCCAGGCGCCCATGCTGAACGCGTTGAGGATGACGAGCGGTGCGCCGCCGAACGTGTAACGCGCGAAGAAGCCGATCATCCGCCGCACGTGCCGGCGCTCCTCGGCGGATCGGACCCAGTTGTACGGCGTCCCGGTGCTGCCCGATGACTCGTCGATCGTCGTGCCACGGAGCGGAATGCGGCCATCCACGCAACGCTCGGCGATCGACCAGCGATCGACGTAGCTTGCCTTGTCCGTCTCCGGGAGGCTGCTGAACGCACCGATCCGCCGCGGATCGGTGCCGCGCTCCACGAGATGGCCGAGATAGGCGGGAACGTGATGCGCGGCGTGCCTTGCGGTGACGATCGCGCGCTCGCGCGAGAGGCGATCGGTGACCGATGGCGGCACCGTCTCCAGCGTCCAGCGCAGCGCGCCGTAGCTCAGGCCGGCGAGGCGGAGGCCGGCCCCCACCAGCGGCAAGATGGCACGAACGGCGGGCGATCCCAGTTCACCGTCCCGAGGTGTCGGGACGCTCGCGGCCGCTGCGGATGGAGGGCTCGTCATCGGTCCACGCTCACCATGTGCGCCAACGCTGGTCGACGCGGATCGTAGGACCGGGTGGAGACGGCGGCCATGCGACGTTTGACGTAGCGTGATCCAGCGGGCGCGGGGAGCGCGCCCCGGCTCCACCTCAGTACTCGAGGACCGATGCTCCCTGGCGAACGAAGTCGGGGCGGTTACGCGTGACGATGGTGGCATCCAGCCCGCGGGCGACGGCCGCAATGAGGGCATCGCCGAGCCCGAGCTTCCCGCCCGCCCTGCGACGCTCCAGGCGGGCGTGGCCTGCCAAGCGTGACGCATCGGGATCGGTCGCGACGAAGTCCAGCGGGCTGAGCAGCCGGCCGATGACGTCGCGCTGTTCGTCCGAGCCACCCGACAGCGCCTCGCACACCACGACGTCGCAGGTGCACAGCTCGCCGCCCTCCTCGTACAGGCGCTGGAGCAGCGTCGTCGCGGGCTCGTAGCCGTTGGCGTGATCGATGAGGAGCATGGTGTCGAGCAGGTAGCGCATCGGCTACGTGGTCTCCTCCGAGCGCAGCTCGTCGACCCAGTGCGCGACCTCGTCGGGCCCCATCCATCCCGGCCGTCCGACCATGGCGCCAGCTGTGTCGCGGATCGCGGCACCCAGTGCGTCCCGCCGCACCCGCTGCGCGACGGCCTCGGCAACGTACCGGCTCCGGCCCCGCGGACCGGCGTAGCGGTCGACCTCGTCAAGCAGCGACGCCGGGAGCGTCACGTTCGTCCGGGTCAGGGGCGGGTCCGAGTGTGCCATGTTGTGTGCAACACTAGCACACTAAGCCCGTGGCGCCAGCACGAAGATCGGGATGAGGCGCTCCGTGCGGCGCTGGTAGGTGTCGTACTGCGGGAAGCGCTCGGCGCAGAACGCCCACAGCTCGATGTACTCGGCGGGATCGGTGACCTCGCGGGCCTCCATCTCGATCGTCTCGAGGCCACGCTTCACGGTGGCCATCGGCTGCGCCCGAAGGTTGTGGACCCAGGCCGGATGTCGCGCCTGCCCGCCGCTCGAGCCGACCAGGATCAGGCTGCCGTCGGCCCGCGGGTCCTCGTGATCGGCCCAGGCGTAGAGCGTGACCATTCGCGGGGTACCGCTGCGGGCGCCGGTGGTCGTCAGCTTGATCTGGAGCTTGGCATTGCGGCGCATCGGGGCAGTATCGGGGATCCTCGGGGTCAGACCACCCCGCGGACGGCCCAGGCGCTGGCGGTCACCGTGAACGCGCCCTCCGGCAGGCGTGCACGGCATCGTTCGCGGAGCTCGGCCTGGCGCTCCGGGTCGAGGCCCGCGAGGTACGCCCCCGCCGGTCCGACGCCACCGGTGTACGGCTCCCACCACTCGTCAAAGCTCGCGTGCTGGCGATCGATCGACAGGTCCGTCTGCGTGACCGAGTGCAGACCGGCCGCCTCGAACAGCTCACGAAGATGGCCCTGGCGCGCACCGGCAAACGTCGACTCGTCGACGACTCCCGGATCCTGCTCACGGGCCGCGTCCCAGAACAGGCTGAGCGGCGCCCGGCCGCCGGCGAGGTCCCACACGCAGGCGACGACCACGCCATCGGGGCGCGTGACCCGCATCATCTCGCGCAGACCGGCAATCGGATCGGTCATGAAGTGGACGACGAGCTGGGCGAGTGCCGCGTCGAAGGCATCGTCCGCGAAGGGGAGTGCCTCGGCCGGCGCCTCCTCCACCGTTACGCCGGGAAATCGCCGGCGGGCCGTCTCGACGAAGGGCGGCGACGGGTCGGCGGCGCTCACCGACGCCTCCCCCACTCGGCTGACGAGCTCGCCGATGAGCGCGCCCGGCCCACATCCCACGTCAACCACCCGTTGGCCGGCGGCGACGCCCGCGAAATCGGCCATCTGCGGCGCGAGGAGCGTGGAGTATCGGCCCATGAAACGGTCGTAGGCATCGGCGGCGACATTGAAGGTCATGCGCTGCAGTATCGCGCGTCGCTCGTTTTTCTTGCGCGGCCGGTCGCATCGGCGCATGATCGTCCGCGAACACACCAACACCATCGAGGAGGACCCGCCGTGCAGAGCACCGTTGCCGTTCCTCCCGACCGCGCGGAGTGCGCCTGAACCCTTCGGCCTAGCCCGAGGCGATCGCAGCGCTCCTGACCGGTCGGGACGACGTTTCCGTTCCAACCCATGTTTTGGGAGCGCTTTTTCGTGTCCTTCACGAAACCGCTGCGCGGGCCGTCCATGGCCTGGCCCGATGGTGAGCCCTACGAGGACCACCCGCGCGGCACCCTGAAATCCGGCAAAGAGGCCGAGATCTTCCTGCTCGAACGCCGATTCGCGACAAGCGGACCTCGACTCCTTGCCCACAAGCGATATCGCCCGCGCTACCCCGGCAAGGACGAGCTGCGCGAGAAGGGATTCTCGAACTCGACCCTCTACCGCGGTGACGCGAAGTACAAGGCAGGCTGGAACCTGCGTTCGCGCGATCGTCGAGCGATCGAGGCCGGCAATCGCAGCCGATACGGGCACGAGCTGGCCGCGCAACTGTGGCCGATGCAGGAGTGGGAGATGCTGCGCCGAGCCTGGGAGGCCGGCGTCGCCGTCCCCTACCCGGTCGAGCGGTCGGAAGACGGGCTGATGATGGAGTTCATCGGCGATGAGGAGCAGGCCGCGCCGAAGCTGGCGCAGGCGCGATTGTCGGCCGATGAGCTGGCATCGGCCTGGGAGCAGATGGGTGAGGCGCTCCGAGCGCTGACGTCAGCCGGGCTGGTCCACGCCGATATGTCCGCCTACAACCTGCTGTGGTGGAAGGCGCGGCTGGTGGTCATCGACCTGCCGCAGGCGGTGGAGTTCACCACGAACACCGATGCGTTCGACCTCCTGCACCGGGACGTCGCGAACGTCGGCGAGTGGTTCGGGCGGCGGGGCGTGGAGGTGGACGTGGAGGCGCTCTACGCGGAGCTGGTGACGATGGCCTGGCTGGGGTAGACCGAGGTGTCTGCTGCAGATCAGCCCAGACGGCGTGCGCGCTCGAGGTACGGTCCGGCCCGCAGCTCGTCGAATGCTGCCGTCGCGGAATCCAGGGCATCGCGGTCGCCCGCCTCGGCCATCCAGAGCTCGATGCGGGCCGCCTCGAAGATCCGTCGCTCGCTTCGCAGATCGGTTGCGGCGGCGGACAGGACGGCGCGCGCGTCCTGCGGGGCTTCGTCTGCAAGCACCCTGAGCTGTGTGACGGCGGCTCGATACAGGGCGTGGCGCACTCTCAGCTCCGGCTCCGTGCCGCCTCGCGCGACATCGGCCTCGAACTGAGCGGCCATCGCGCGCAGCGCGGCAACGGCTCCACGGTCATCTCCGGATCTTGCCAGCCACCCTGCCACGTCGGTCCATTCGAAGAGACACCACGTGCTCATGTTCTGCTCGTGCATGTCACCGCGGACTTCGATTGCCCGGCGAATGTTCTCGACAGCGCCGGCCGCATCGCCCGCACCACGCGACGCATGAGCCAACGCCACGAACACCGGCCCGTATGCCTGGAGGTCGCCGATGCTGATCCCGACCTCGACGTGCGGCCGAACCAGGCTCGCCGCCTCCTCGTACCTGCCCCGGAACGCCAGCAGCAGTCCCAGGAACGACGCGACGTCCAGCAGGACGTAGCGATTGGCGCCCGAGTACGCCACCATCTCGCGCAGGCCGCGCTCGGCATCGTCCCAGCGTCCGGTGGCGAGCCAGAGCTCCGCACGCCCGGCGCGGTGCCACTGCTCGTAGTTGCCACCGGGGGCAGTGCGCTGGTCGAACTCCATCATCTCGTCGTACAGGGCTTCATGGTCCTCCGCGGTGAAGAACCCGATGGCGGCGCCCTGGCCGCTGAGGTTCGTGTAGGCGCGGCTCGCATCGTCGACCAGGTTGTTGTCCAAGGCTATGCGGAGGCTTCGCCGCACGTCGTCGAGTCCCGCCGGGTCCCCGAGACCCGCCCGGCACATCCCGCGGTTGTTGACGGCGTGGGCCAATGCCTCCACGGAGCCGACCTGCTCGGCGATCTGTATCGCCCGGTCCGCCAGGCTGGCCCCGCGGATGTAGTCCGGCTGCAGGAACGCGAGCTGGGACTGGTAGGAATAGGCCAAGGCGAGCTCGGGACCCGGGGGCAGCTGCTCGAGCCCCTCCACCGCCGCACCGATCTCGCGCTCCGCGTCGTCGCGGCGCCCGTCGAGCCACGAGTAGCGGCCGAGGAGCCTTCGGCCGTTGAGGGCACGAAGCCGATCCCCCGCCTGTTCGTAGAGCGCGATGGCTTCCTTCACCAGCTCGAGTGCACGCGCGATTCGGGCAGCGAGGAACGTGTGCGCCGATGCCCGCTCGAGCATGAACGCCCGACGCGCCGGGTCATCGGCGAAGAGGTCGGCGGCCTGGACGTAGGCGTCGACCGCCTCGTGCTGCGCATTCAGTCGCGCAGCCCGCTCAGCGGCGCGCGGCAGAAGCTCTCGCGCTCGCTCGAGCTCATCGCCGTCCCGGTAATGCGCGGCGATGGCGGCGAGGGCCTCGTCACCGACGTGCTCCTCCAGCCATGCGCCGATGCGCCGATGCAGCTCTCGGCGACGGGCGATGAGCAGGCTGCGGTACGCGACCTCGTGGACGAGGGGATGTCGCATGGCGAAGGTCCGGTCCTCGGCACTGCCGCCCGACGCGATGACCAGGTCAGCTCGCTGGAGCGCTCCGAGCGCCGCCTCCACGTCGGCGTCCGGATCGATCGCGTGGAGCAGTCGCTCGCTGAAGGCGACACCGGCCACCGCCGCGGTCTGCAGCACGCTGCGCGCCTCGGGTCCCAGGGAGTCGATCCTGGCCAGCAGCAGCTCGTGCACGGTCTCGGGCAGCCCGCTGCCGGCGCCGTTCTGACCCGCTGCCCTGCTGCGGAGCAGCTCCTCGAGGAAGTACGGATTCCCGCCGGACCGGTGGAGCAGCTCCGCGGTCTGGGTGTCGCTGATCGGCACAGTCGGTGACAGGGCTCGCACCAGTTCCTGAGCATCGCTGTCGCGCAGGGCGGCCAGGTTGACCTGCTGGTAATAGCCACGCCCGGCCCATGGGTTCTCCCAGCCGGGCCGGTACAGGGCCAGGACGGCGATCGCATGGTCCGGAATGAGCGCGATCAGCTGATCCAGGACCGCGATGCTCGAGGCATCGGCCCAGTGGAGATCATCGAGCACGACGAGCTGCGGCCGCACGGCCGCACGGGTGCTGAGGAGCTCGCCCAGCGCCTGCACGAGCAGCCGCTGACGGCGGGCGGGAGTGGCCTCTCGCAGGAGATCGATCTGGGCGTCGGTCGCGTCCCCGGTCAAGTCGGCGAGTGCGGCCGCCCAGAGCGGGTCCATCCCGGAGTCACGGCCGACGGCCGCGGCATCCAGTTGGACGGCCAACGCACCGACGAGGTGGTACGGGAACGAGCTTGCGTACGACGGTGCGCCGGCCCACGCGGTCTGGAATCCATCGGCCTCGGCACGGGCGCGCATCTCGAGCGCCAGCCTGGACTTGCCGATGCCGGCCTCACCAGACAGGCCGACGAGCAGGCCGTGACCCTCGACGGCCTCGTCCAGGGCCCCCGTCAGCAGGCGCAGCTCGCGGCTCCGTCCGACCAGGGGCGCCTCACCGCCGCGCGCGAGCCGGGGCTCGGAGACCTCGCCGACGAGCCGCCACACCTCCAGGGGCGCCGCCTTGCCCTTGAGCTCCATGAGCGGCAGCGCCGCGAACTCGAAGGCTTCGTCGGCGAGCCGGCGGGTGGTGGATCCGACGTAGATCTCGCCCGGCTCTGCCGCCTGCTGGAGCCGCGCGGCGACGTTCACCGCGTCGCCGGTGACGGTGTACTCGTGCTGCTGCGGGCCCGATCCGGCGCCTCCCACCACCTCGCCGGTGTTCACGCCGATGCGCACCTGGAGCTCGTGGCCGCTGTCCGCCACCGCCCGCCGGATAGCGAGGGCCGCATGGAGTGCCCGGGCCGCGTCGTCGTCGTGGGCCTGGGGGGCACCGTAGATCGCCATCACGGCGTCACCGATGTACTTCTCCACCGTGCCGCCGTAGCGCTCGACCTCGGCGGCGACGGCACCGAAGTACGTGCGCTGGATGTCGCGCACCTCTTCGGGGTCGGTCGATTCGGAGCGCGTCGTGAACCCGACGAGGTCGACGAACAGCACCGTCACGAGGCGGCGTTCTTCGGAGAAGGTCACCGGCGCATTGTGCCTCTCACGGAAGCCCCGTGGTTACGGCTCAGGGGTGACCGGCCGGGGATACGTCTCCGCCAGCCGGAACCGCTGGCAGACAACCTGGGTGTCGTCGTCCAGGTCCCACGACGGATCGCCGAGTTGCTCCCGAAGCTCGCCAAGGTACGAGCGGAAGTACGTCTCGTGGGCGCTGCGCCAGTGAGCGGCATCGGCGAATCCTTCGCCCTCGTCCCAGGCGAACTGGTCGTCCACGTCGGCCATGCGGAGCGTGCGGCACTCGGTGGTTTCGATGATGCCGGCAATGCGCCCATCGGCATCGATCACGGCCTCGCGAAGCCCCGGAGACGGAATCGTGTCGCCGTCGAGCTCGTACTCGACGAGAAGCCCGGCAGTGGCCCGCTTCGCCCCGGCCATGATCAGCCGCACGAGCTCGCGACGGAGGTCGGATCCAGGCATGGCGAAGCCGGCGATCTGCATGCCGAGATGGGTGCGTGGATCCACGGACGGCCACCCCGTGTCTGAATGGCGCCAGTGAGCGCCATCGGGCATGTCCACGTCAAGCGGCAAAATCTCCGCGGCCCGCGACGCGGCGCGGCACAGATTGCCATGCGGTGATACTTTCGGAACCCCACTGAGGACTCGACGCCCGGATGAACTGCCCCTCGTGTGGCACGGAGAACGAAGCAGGTCGCAAGTTCTGCATCGAATGTGGGACGCGTCTTGCCGCTGCGTGCCCAAGCTGCGGCACGGTCAACCCGCCCGACGGCAAGTTCTGCGGGGAGTGCGGGACGGCGCTCGGCGCCCCAGCCCAGGGCACCGCCACGATCACGACCGATGCGGCCGGCCCGGCACAGGACGCGCCCGTCGCCGAGCGCCGTCTGGTCAGCGTCCTGTTCGCCGACCTCGTTGGCTTCACCACGATCTCCGAATCGCGCGACGCCGAGGACGTGCGTGAGCTGCTCGACGGCTATTTCGGGACGTGCCGGGAGATCATCGGACGCTACGGCGGCACGATCGAGAAGTTCATCGGCGATGCGGTCATGGCGGTGTGGGGCACACCGGTGGCCCAGGAAGACGACGCCGAGCGCGCGGTCCGTGCCGCGCTCGACCTGGTGGAGGCCGTGCGCCGCATCGGGGAGGGAGCCGAGGTCCCCGGCCTGGCGCTGCGCGCGGGAGTTCTGACCGGCGAAGCCGCGGTGACCATCGGCGCAAGCAACATGGGCATGGTCGCGGGAGACCTCGTGAACACCGCCTCCCGGCTCCAATCGGTGGCCGCACCGGGGACTGTCCTGGTCGGCGACTCAACGCGACGGGCCTCCGCCGAGGCGATCTCCTACGAGTCGGCCGGCGACCACATGGTCAAGGGCAAGGAGCTGCCGATCGCCGCCTGGCGCGCGGTCCGCGTCGTCGCGCAGCGCGGCGGCGTCGGCCGGAGCGAGCAGCTCGAGGCACCGTTCGTCGGACGCAGCGCAGAGCTTCAGCTGATCAAGGACTTCTACCACGGCACGGCGCGTGACCGCGGGGTTCGCCTCGTCAGCGTCATCGGCCAGGCCGGCATCGGCAAGAGCCGCTTGGCGTGGGAGTTTCTCAAGTACATCGACGGTGTCACCGAGACGGTGTACTGGCACCAGGGACGCTCACCGTCCTATGGCGAGGGCATCACGTTCTGGGCGCTGGGCGAAATGGTGCGTATGCGACTCGGGATCGGCGACGGCACCGACGACGCGACCGCGCGGACGAGCCTGACGGCCATCCTCGACCAGTTCGTCCCCGATGCGGACGAGCGCCGGACGCTCGAGGGCCCCCTGCTCCAGCTGCTGGGCATCGAGGACCGGCCCGGCACGGAGCGCGGGCAGCTGTTCACCGCGTGGCGGACGTTCTTCGAGCGCATCGCGGAACGCGGACCCGTGGTGCTCGTGTTCGAGGACCTCCAGTGGGCCGACGAGGGCATGATCGACTTCATCGAGGACCTGCTGGCCTGGTCGCGCGGGCACCCCATCTACGTCATCACGCTCGCCCGGCCGGAGCTGCTCGATCGTCGCCCGACCTGGGGTGCCGGTCACCGGGCCTTCACCTCGATCGGCATCGAGGCGCTCACCGGCGAGGAGATGACCGAGCTT
>JAGXHP010000062.1 GCA_024636135.1 Chloroflexota bacterium | reverse complement strand
GTCGTCCGCGGCGCGAGCCAGCAGGGCCGCGTCCACCGTGGCGCCGGAAGAGGCGAGCTGTGCCAGGCGGCCGTTGCCGTCCGCTTCGATGAGGTCGCGCGCATCGCGGGCGAGGGCCGTGCCCGATGCGATGCCCTCGACGTGCCCAGGGCGCCCGCATCCGCATCGTGGTCCATCGAGGTCGACCACGAGATGGCCGATCTCACCGGCGACGCCGTCGGCACCGATGACCGGCCGTCCGTCCACGATCAACCCGCCACCGACGCCGGTCGAGACGGTGATGTAGATCGCAGTCCGGGCGCCCTGTGCCGAGCCGTGCAGCCATTCCGCCCGCACGGCGACATTCGTGTCGCGCTCGAGGTACGTCACGATCCCGAGGCTATCGGCGATCTGTGCGGCCAGCGGCACGTCGTGCCATCCGGCCAGGTTGGGTGGGGCGCTGACCACGCCGGTCCACGGATTGAGCGGACCGGGAGCGGAGATGCCGACGGCAACTGGATCGGGAAGTCCGGCGGCACGCGCCTCGGAGCGAACTTCGGCGGCAACCCTGCAGATTCGGGTCACGACCGCGTCGACCCCGTCCTCGTCGGCCGTGGGCACGGCTCGCCGTGCATGAACCGCTCGGTCCGGGGTGATCAGGGCTGCGCGAATCTGGGTGCCACCGAAGTCGATCGCCAGGATCGGCTGATGGGTGCGCTCCTCCACGTGACAACCATTCTACCGGCCGCCGGAAACGGCGAGAGGCGCGCCGGCGATCCGGCGCGCCTCTCGGCCAGGTAGTGGAAGCGGATTATCCGCCGATCTTGAACATCTTCGTGCTGCACACCGGGCACACGCCCTCGGTGGCAGGCTTGCCGTTCTTCATGGTGATCTTGTTCTCGTTGAGCATCTCGCGCTTTGCCTTGCACTTGACGCAATACGCTTCAGTCGCCATCGGTTCAGTTGCCTCCCTGTTCGCCGGTCTTCGCACCGGTCGATTGATGAGGTTCCCCCGCCTGTCGGTCGAACGATGCTCCACGACGGGCGAGAAACTCTCCGCCGTCGGTGTCGACCTGCCAGAGCAGGTGGATGCCGGCCAGTCCGGCATCGATGCAGCGCGACTCCGCGGTCTCCTTCGCCGCGCCTTCCAGGAACGTGCCGTCCGTTCGCTGCGCGTAGGCCGCGCAGACGGTGCCGGACCGCAGTCCCGCGAGGTGTGCCAGCACGAAGAGTGCCGACGACTCCATCTCGAGGTTCGCCACCCGCTGGCGGCGAAGCTCGTCTGCGAGCTCAGGATACCGAACCGGGAGCGTGCGCATTGCCCGTCCCTGCGGAGCGTAGAAGCCAGAAGCTGTGGCCGTCAGCCCCACGTGATACCTGATCCCCAGATTCCGGCAGCCCTGCTCGAGGGCCCAGACCACGTCACGATGCGCGATCGCCGGGAAGCCGGGGTGGACGTAGTAGTCGGTGGTGTTCTCGAGACGTACGGCACCGGTGGACACGATGAGGTCGCCCAGGTCGATGTCGGGCTGGAGCGCGCCGGATGAGCCGACGCGGATGAGCGTCGGGCGCTCGGTGATCTCCATGACCTCGGCCATGACGATCTCCACGTTGTCGCTGCCCATGCCGGTCGACATGCAGCTGAGCGGCATGCCTCGATACGTGCCGGTGGCCGTCGTGATCTCGCGATTGCTGCGCTCGAGGTCGACCGAGTCCCAGCGAGCGGAGACCTTCGCGACGCGTCCGGGGTCGCCGACCAGCAGCACGTACTCGGCGAGCTCGCCTCGTTCGAGTCCGATGTGGTACTGACGTTCTCCGGTGCGCGGCGCATCGGCCTGGGTCGGTTGGGCCAAGCGGCCCTCCTCGTGCGTGAACCGGCGGGAGTATACGCCGCTCCACGCTCGCGATTTCGTGCTCAGCGCGAGAGTAGCCGAGCGTGGGCCGAGCCGACGCCCCGCTCGACCGGGCGGTCATGGCTCATCGACCACGTCGATCTCGACGACATCCGGGCGCTGCGCCCGCGCGGATCGTCGGGCCACGACCGCCGCGGCAACGCCTGCCAGGGACAGCGCGAGCATGCCGACCGCCAGGGCAGGGCTCCCCGCCGACCGCGGCGCCTCGAGCGCTGCGCTGAGCGGTCGCGTCTTCCCATGAGCCCGCGAGCCCCCGGCCGCGAGCGACAGCGCCAACGATGGCGCCGAGCGCAATCCCTGACAGCCGACGATCAGCGTTACCGGATCGCCGAGCGCCACGCCCGTGGCGGCCAGCAGCCCGTGCATGCCTTCCGGGTCGCGATCGCACTGGACCTCCAGCGGGACAGCGACGCCGTCGACGACGAGGGACCGGTGCCCGCCGGCCATGCTCGGCCGGCCCACGACCGTGACCCAGGCGGCCGGAGAGCCAGGCTCCGGGAGGCCCGCTCGTGGCACGGCGAGCGGGCCCCGGCGGACGGTAGTGTGGCCGGCCTCGGCGCCGAGCGACAGCAGAGGCAGGCGGTTGCCGGGGGCGACTCCGACACGACTCAGGCCCATGAGCTCGAGCGCGACGGGGGGCGATTGATCACCAAGCGCGACGGCGAGGCGTTGGCCGGACGCCGGAGCCACGCCGACCAGCCGGTCGCCATCCCACAGCAATCCCGCCACCCCGAGCTCAGGCCACGGACCCGCAACGAGCGTGGCCCCGACGCGAAGTTCGGCGAGATCCGCGCGCCCCACCACCTCCAAGCCATCGTCGGCGACGCCCCCGCCGCCGTCCCGTGCGTCACCACTCCCGAGTGCCCGGGGATCCTCGCCACCGGGAACGGCTGTGACGCGCAGGTCGGAGTGGCTGCGCGGCCACACGCGGTAGCCACGCAGTGGCAGCGCGCCGGTCGTTTCCTGCCCGAGGACGCCGGTGACCTCGACCCACGTCCCGGCCTCAAGGGCCTGGTGATCAACGCGGAGCGACGCACCGATCACGACCTTCAGCGGTCCGCTGCCGTCGTCGACATCGAACGAGACCGACCCGCTGGAGGACTTCCTGGCGGATGTGACCAGCGCTCCGCGGACCGTGACGAGCCGAGCCTCGTGCGCCTCGCCCGCGTCGGCGGTGCGAAGGGTGAGGGGGTCCGGTTGGTCGGCCATGCCGATGCGACGCGGGGCGACGGTCACTCGGAGCGACTCCATGCCGCTCTTCGTGGAGCGGGTTGCGGCAACCTCGATCACCTCTCCCTGCGCGACCGACCCGGCCTCCGAGCCGAGCCTCAGCAGAATGGCACCGCTCGCGTCCTGGATGACCGCGCTCTCGTCCGCGACGATGCCGGTCGGGAGCGTCACCACGCCGCGGACCGTCACCCGGGCGTTCTTGGGCGCGGACCGTGCCTGAGCGATGCTGACCACGCCATCGGCGCCCGGCGATGCGCTGGTCGTCGGGCTTGGACCGCCCGGCGATGCGGATGGCGTGACCGTGGGCGCCGGACCCGATCCGAGGGACACATCGGACGCGTCCCGCGGATACACGCGGTATCCGGCGCTGCCGGTGCCCGATGAGTCCCGCTGACCCACCACGCCGACCAGGGTGACCGAGGTGCCGTTGGTCCAGCCTGCGGTGGTGATGCCGGTCTCGGTTCCCACCACGACCCGAACGGCACCGCTGCCGTCGTCCACGTCGAAGGCGAGGCCACCGCTCAGCGCGGTCGATCCGCCGACGATGCGGCCGTCCAATCGGACGAGCCGAGCTTCGAGCGCCTCCCCCACCGATCCGGTGGGCACCTCGGTGATCGTCGGATCCGCGCCGATGCCGACGACCGCCAGGGCAACGCCGCTGACCCGCATGGTGCGCTGAGCGTAGCGCTGGTCGAGAGTCCCCGTCGCGCGGATCCGCTGGCCGCGTTCGAATCCGCCGCCCTCCACGATGACGGCGATCCCGCCAGTCGCATCGGCGAGGTAGCCGCCGCCGTCAGTGAAGGTCGAGCCGGTCATGGCCGAGCCCTCGATGGTAACGATCGAGCCGTCGGGCAGAGCCCGCGCGGTCGCGATCGATGTCGGTGCGGACGTCGGCGCAGGGCTGGCGGGAGGCGTTGGGACCGGCGTCGGGAGGAGGGTCGGGATCGGCGTCGGGACGGGTGAAGGGGTCGGGCTGGCGTCCGGGTTCGGCACCGGGGCTGAACCGCGGTTTTGCGGATCCGGGACCGTGCGCTGGACGAAGTCCGCGGCGTTGTCATTGGTGTCCACGGTCGATCCGAGGGCACCACCGGGAAGTCGCTCGATGCTCGCGCCCACGGCCGGGGCCGGAACCGCGGAGCCCTCGATCCAGGTGCTCGTCGCCGTGCCCCATCCGACCGCGTCGACCGCGGTGAGCGCGCCCTGGATGCGCAGCGCCACGCTCCCGCCCGATGCGGCGATCCCGCTCGCGTAGGTGGCGTCGGCGATCGGCGCGTAGACCCCGGCTTCGTTGGCGATCAGCAGGTGCGATCCGGGCGGCATGAGCGGCGCGGCGAGCTCCCAGGCAGCACGGCGGCTCACGGTTGCCCCGCTGGCGGTCACGTACACCAGCTCAAGCCCTTCGAGCGGCAGGGCTGAATCGGCAGGGTTGTAGATCTCGATCAGCTCGTCGCTGGCGCTGGCTCCCCCGGTGACCACCTCGCTGATCACCAGGTGCTCCGTCATCCCGGCCGCGCGCTCGCGGGACGCGGCAGGGATCAGCGAGGCTGCAAACACCACAACAAGCGCCAAGCGCGCGACAACTGACACGGATCACCTCCAGCTCGGAGGCGCAGGCCGCCGGAGGATGGCGAGTGACCGATTACCGTGCGATTGGCGTTCGGTTACCGGGCAGCGCGCCGACCGCTACAATCGGCGCCCATGTCCACCGACGAACGCACCCGACGCTCCGAGGCGCGACGCCGCGCCCGCCTGGCCGCGCGCGGCGAGCTTCCCGACGATGTGGCCGAGGAGCCGTCGGAGCCGGAGCCGGCGCCCGCTCGCGGAGGCTTCCTCGGCCGCCTCTTCCCGCCGGCGCCCCCGCTGCCGAATCGGCCCGACCCGCTCGCCGGCTTCAGCGGCAGCGGCCCGCTGCGGCCCCTCACCATGCGGCTCTTCCTGTTGCGCCGCAATCCATTGGCCTGGTTGGCCACGGGCGTTCTGGCATTCATCGGCTTCTACGCCTCATTCACGTATGCGACGGACCCGCTCGGGCTCTTCGGCACGTTCCTGCTGTTCGGCTCGCTGATCGCCGCGGGCTGGTTCGGCTGGCAGCGGCCCACCCTGTTCGGCGTGGCGGCCGCGCTCGTCGGGTTCGTGATCGCGACCGCCATCGTGCTGTACTCGTTCGCCTCCCTGGGGGCGACCCCCGAGACCTTCGGCCAGCCGACGGCCGTGATCCTCAACCTCCTGGTCCAGGCGGTGTACCAGTCGGCACTCGGCTTCCTGGGAGGCTGGTACGGCGGGTACCTACGAAGGCGCCAGACGCAGCTCAGCGGCGAGCGACAACCCCAATCGCGCCGGCGCTGATCGGGGCAGCCGATCCGGCACGGGACTTGCTACCACGCGGGTGTGGACACGGGAGCAACCCGGTACACGCAACCGACGAGTGAATGCCCGTCGCCGACGGAAGCTCGGGCCAGACGCGACCCAGTGCGGCATTCCTCGCCCGCGTGGACCACGCTCACCGGTCTTTGGGCCGTCGGGTTCCAGGACCCTCCGTACTGGAGCCCGACGGCCCCTCTTCATGCCCGTCGGCCGCACGCGTGATTACGGTGCCAGGAGGGTCAGCCGGCGTGTGCTGCCGCAGCCAGCCGAGCGAGCTCGGTAGCCTCCTCCGCGGTATCGGCCACTCCCAGCACCTCGCCGGTCGATCGCATCTCCGGCCCGAGCTCATCGCTCACCCCTGGCAGCCGCCACAGCGACCCGACCGGTGCCTTGACGACGACGCGCCGGCCGTCGGGCGCCAGTCCCGGCGCCATCCCGACCTCGGCCAGGCTCGCACCCAGCGCACAGCGCACGGCAGCGGCCACGATGTCCGTGCCGGTCGCCTTTGCCACGATCGGCACCGTGCGGCTGGCGCGCGGATTCGCCTCGATCACGATCACGCGATCCTCGGTCGCGATCATCTGCACGTTGAGGATGCCGCGCAGGCCCAGCGCCATGGCGATCCTCCCGGCGGCGGCGGCGGCGAGCTCCTGCACCTCGCGCGAGACCCGCTGCGGCGGGAGCACGGCCACGCTGTCGCCGGAATGCACGCCCGGCGGATCGATCTGCTCGAGGATTCCCGGCACGGCCCACTCTGCCCCATCACTGATGGCGTCGACGTCGAGCTCGATCCCGGCCACGAGCTCGTCCACGCGGAGCGGCCAGCCGACATCAGTGGCGAGGTAGCGCTTTACGTCGTCGGCGCTGCGCAGGACGGCGATGCCCCGTCCGCCGATGACCCAGGACGGGCGGACGATCACCGGCAGGCCGCCGAGGTCGGCGATCGCGCGTTCCAGTTCGGCTGCATCGTTGGCCAACGCGCCGCGCGGACCTTCGACCCCCAGCTCCTCGAGCAGCGCGGCGAACCGCTCGCGATCCTCGGTGATGTCGATCGCCTCCGCGGATAGCCCCGCCAGCGGGACATCGGCATAGGCCAGATCCCGGGCGAGGTCGATCGCCGTCTGTCCACCGAAGGTCAGCACCACGACCGGCGGCGTTCCCGTCAGCGCCCGCTCGTGATCGATGATGTCGAGCACGCTCTCGGTGTCGAGCGGCTCGAAGTAGAGGCGAGTGCAGGCGTCGTAATCGGTCGACACGGTCTCGGGGTTGTTGTTGACGACCACGGCATCCAGGCCCATCTCGCGAACGGCCCAGGCGGCGCGCACGCTGCAATAGTCGAACTCGATGCCCTGGCCGATGCGGATCGGCCCGGAGCCAACGACGATCACGCTCTGGCGGTCGGCTGGCGGAGCGACCTCGGCATCGGCGTAGCTCGAGTAGAAGTAGGGAGTCTCGGCAGGGAACTCGCCGGCGCACGTGTCCACCCGCCGGTAGGAGGGATGGATCCCGGAACGCACCCGGGCGCGTCGGATGGCCGCCCACGGCACCCCGGACAACGTCGCGATGTCCGCGTCGCCGAATCCCTGGCGCTTCGCTTCGTCCAGCGGGGAGCCGACCAGGCTGCGCTCGGCCTCGATGAGCTCGGCGATGCGCTCGATGAACCACGGCGCCATGCCGGTCGCGGCGGCGACTCCGGCCGCATCGCACCACCCGTGCCGCAGCAGCCCGATGATCCGCCACAACCTCGTGTCGCTCGCCGATAGGAAGTCGTGGAGGTCCTCCGGCGGCCCGGCACTCAGTCCCCATGCCGGGTCCTCCCACAGCCATCCCCGGCCTCGGGGTTCGAGCGATCGAATCGCCTTGAGCAGCGCCGACCCGAACTCGCGGTCGATGGCCATCGCCTCGCCGGTTGCCTTCATCTGGACGCCGAGCGATCGATCGGCGAGCGGGAACTTGTCGAACGCCCAGCGCGGCAGCTTGACGACCACGTAGTCGACTGCCGGCTCGAAGGCCGCGCTGTTGCCCCCGGTGGCCGGGTTCGGAAGCTCGTGGAGGCGCCGGCCGAGCGCGATCAGGGCGGCAATGCGCGCGATCGGGTAGCCGGTCGCCTTCGAGGCCAGCGCCGAGGATCGGGAGACACGAGGGTTGACCTCGATGACGCGGTAGTCGGAACCGTCCGGGGCCACGGCCAGCTGGACGTTGCAGCCGCCCTCGAGCTCGAGCGCGCGAACGATCTTCAGGGCGCAGCGTCGCAGGCGCTGGACCACCGGGTCGGGCAGCGTCTGGATCGGCGCCACCACGATGCTGTCGCCGGTGTGCACCCCCATCGGATCCATGTTCTCCATCCCGCAGATCGCGATCGTCGTGTCCGACGCGTCGCGCAGGACCTCGAACTCGATCTCGTACCAGCCGAGGAGGCTGCGTTCGACGAGCACCTGGCCGATGGGGCTGGCCGCCAGGCCGGTGGCAATTCGCTGCCGCGCCTCGTCGGCCGTCGCCGCGAATCCGCCTCCGCCGCCGCCGAGCGTGAACGCCGGGCGTACGACGATCGGCGCGGCGAGATGCTCGAAGAACGTCATGCCGTCCTCGAGCGATTCCACCACCGCACTCTCCGGGACCGGCTCGCCGATGCGGGTGACGAGGTCGCGGAAGCCGCCGCGATCCTCGGCCGCACGGACAGCCGCCAACGGAGTGCCCAGCACCCGGACGCCGTACTCGGCCAGGACGCCCGCGTCGTCGAGCGCGACGGCCAGGTTGAGGCCCGTCTGGCCGCCCAGCGTCGGCAGCAACGCATCGGGCCGGTGCTCCCGGATGACCGCGGTGAGGTACGAGAGGGTGAGCGGGCCGATGAGCACGGTGCCACCCACGTCCGGATCGGTCATGACGGTCGCCGGATTGGAGTTCACCAAGATCGTCTCGACGCCCTCGCCGCGCAGTGCGAGGCAGGCCTGCACACCGGCATAGTCGAACTCGGCCGCCTGGCCGATGAGGATCGGCCCAGATCCGATGACGAGCACGCGGCTCGGGGACGTCACCGATGCGCTCCCGCCACGGCGACGTCGAAGATGCGTGCCGCGTCGATCGGTCCCGGCGCGCCCTCGGGGTGGAACTGAACGCTCGCGATGCGTCCGCCCGCGTGCACCAGGCCCTCCACGGTGCCGTCGTTGAGATCCCGATGACTGATCGCGTAGCCGGCCGCGCCGAGGGCCGGGCCGTCGACCACCGCCACCTCGTGGTTGTGCGCGCCGATGTCCACGCGCTGTGTCGAGTCCTCGAGCACCGCATGGTTGCCACCGTGGTGGCCGACAGCCAGACGGGCCGTCTGTGCTCCCGCGGCGAGGGCCAACAACTGATGGCCGAGGCAGATTCCGAGCACGGGCGGTCCCCCGTCGATCGCCTCACGGGCGATCGATCCCACCACGGCGATCTGGTGCGCCATCCGCGACGGGTCACCGGGGCCGGGAGACAGCACCACGAGATCGGGCTGCGTCCCCGAGACGTCACCCGCGTCGGCGTCCGGCGGCAGAACGGTGATCTCGAGCCCGCGGTCGGCCAGCGCAGCGAGGAGCGAGCGTTTCACCCCGTAATCGATGAGCGTTGCGCGGGCCACCCTGATTCCTGCCGGAGGCACGGTGTACCTGTCGCGGGTGGCCACCGAGCTGACGTGGTCGATGGTGGACCACGGACGGGTGGCCGCCGCTTCTGCCACCGCCTCCTCGTCCGTTGCCTCGCCGTCCCGCACCACCGCCCGGCGGGCGATTCCGCGCCGCAGCTCGAGCGTGAGGGCCCGGGTGTCGACCCCGGTCAGGATCGGGATTCCCGCGTCGCGCGTCAGCTCCTCGAGTGCCAGGCCGGGGCCGTTCGGAGCGGTCACGAGTCGAGAGCAGATCAGTCCGCGGGCCTGCACCCGGGATGATTCGAGCTCGGACGGCGCGATTCGGTAGTTCCCGGCCATCGGGTGGGTCAGAACAACAATCTGTCCGGCATATGAAGGATCGGTGAGGATCTCTCCCCACCCGGTGGCGGCCGTGGTGAAGATCAGGTCGCCCTCGGCCGGCCCGAGATGGCCGCGCAGCACGCCGCGCTGCACTCGGCCGCCCTCGAGCGCGACCAGTCCGGGCGCCGAACGAGGCACCCACCGCTGGCCTGCGGTTGGCGCCTCGGAATGCTGCTCGAGATCGGGGATGGTCTGCACCTGTTTGCTCCTTCCCGGCCTCACGGTGCCGGTCTTAAAGGACCGTCGTGCAGTCTAGCGGTTCGCTCCTGCCGTCGGCCCTCCGCGGCGCGCGCTCCGTGTCGAGCCGAGTTGCATAATCATGCACCAGAGTGTATGAATGCTCAAGTGAACGCATCGCGCCAGGCCGCCCTGTGGGGCGGCCGCTTCCGCTCTCCGGCTGCCGACGCCGCCCTGGCGCTGTCCGGCTCGCTCGAGATCGACCTTCCGCTCGCCGAGCATGACGTGGCTGCCAGCCGCGTCCACGTCACCGAGCTCGAGCGCCTCGGCCTGCTCGACGCGGAGGGAGCGGCCCGGCTGGATGCATCGCTGGCCGGCATCGCTGCCCGGCTGGCCGACGGGACGTTCGCGTGGAAGGCCGAGCACGAGGACATCCACATGAACGTCGAGGCGGCGGTGATCGAGGACGTCGGTCCCGAGCTCGGCGGAATGCTCCAGGCCGGACGCAGCCGAAACGAGGAGATCGTCACCGACGAGCGCCGCTGGCTCAGCACCGCCGTTCCCGCCCTGGTTGCTGCCGTCCGCGAGCTGCAGGCGGTGCTCGTCGAGCGAGCGGAGACGGACGGCGACGCGATCCTCCCGGCGCACACCCATACCCAGCCGGCCCAGCCGGTCCTGCTCGCGCATCACCTGCTCGCCTACGCCGAGATGCTCGACCGCGACGCCGGGCGACTTGGCGATGCCGCGCGTCGCGCCAACCGCTCTGCTGCGGGATCGGGCGCGGTCGCCGGATCGGGCCTGGCACTGGACCGGCACCGCGTGGCCAGCGCGCTCGGATTCGGTGGCGTCACCGACAACTCGATGGATGCCGTCGCCGATCGTGACTACGCCGTCGAGGTTGTCGCCGGCGCCGCGATCCTGCTCGGCCACATGTCGCGCATGGCCGGGGAGCTGGTCCTGTGGTCGACGCCGTACGTCGGGTTCGCTCGACTCGACGATGGCTACGCCAGCGGCAGCTCGATGCTGCCGAACAAGCGGAACCCCGACAGCGCGGAGCTGGTCCGGGCGCGCGCGGCGCGGGTCGAAGGAGATCTGGTGGTCCTGATGTCGGTGGCGCGCGGCCTCCCGCTTGCCTACCACCGCGACCTGCAGGAGACGCGCCGGCCGATGTTCGAGGCCATGGACTCGGCCGTGCTGTGCGTCGAGGTGATGCGCGGCGTCATGTCGAGTGTCGCGTTCGACCGTGACCGCATGCTCCGCGCGGCAGAGGGCGGCCACGGCCGAGCGATCACGCTGGCCGATCGGCTGGTGGCGCGTGGCGTCCCGTTCCGCGAGGCGCATCGGCGCGTGGGCCAGCTGGTTGCCACGGCCGAAGCCGCCGGGCTGGATCTGGCCGAGATCAGTGAGAACGAGCTCGCCGAAGCCCTTCCCGAGCTCGAGGGCGGCCCAATGCCATCGGTCGCCGACGCTCTCGAAGCAGCCGACGTTCACGGGGGTACCGCCCCCCACCGCGTGCGAGCCGCCATCGCCGACTTCCGGCAGCGCCTCGCCGAGCGGGCGCCGGCATGAGCGAAACGTTGCGGGTCGCGATCGTCGGTGGCGCAGGCTATGCCGGGGGCGAGCTGATCCGGCTGCTCGCCGCCCACCCTGGCGTCACGATCGCGTCAATCCATGCCCGTGATCGCGGCGGAGCCCCCCTGGGCAGCGCGCAGCCTCATCTCGGCCCGCTCGGCCTCGATCTGAGCGATGGTGAGCCGGGGAACGTGGACGTCGCATTCCTGGCGCTGCCGCACGGCGCATCGGCCGCGATGGCGGTCCGTCTCCTCGACGCGGGCACGACGGTCATCGACATCGGAGCCGACTTTCGACTCCGCGACCCGCAGGCCTACGCGACCTGGTACGGCGGCCCGCACCCCGCTCCCGACCTGCTGGCCACCGCCGTCTATGGGCTCACGGAATGGTCACGCGATGATCTGCGCGGAGCGCGGCTGATCGCCAATCCCGGCTGCTATCCGACGGCGTCGCTCCTGGCACTCACGCCCTTCGCGCGTGCCGGACTGCTGGCAGGCGACGTCATCGTCGACGCGAAGTCCGGCATCAGTGGGGCGGGTCGCGGCGCGGGATCGGACTACCTGTTCACCGAGCTGACCGAGTCGACGCGCGCCTACGGTCTCGGCGGGCACCGGCACCAGCCGGAGATCGAGCAGGGCGTCGTCGCTGCGGGAGCCTCGGTCGGCGTCACCTTCGTGCCACACCTCGTCCCCCAGTCGCGTGGCCTGCTGGCCACGTGCTACATCGAGCTCGGGAGTGACCTCGACGACGACGCCCTCACCGCGGTCCTCGCGGACGCCTACGACCACGAGCCGTTCGTCCACGTCAGCGCGGCGCCCCCGGCCACGAAGCTGGCGACCGGATCGAACCATGCGTTCGTCCACGCGCGCCGCGTTTCACCCAGGCGGGCCGTCGTCCTGTGCGCCATCGACAACCTGGGCAAGGGCGCCGCGGGCCAGGCGATCCAAAACATGAATGTCGCGGCTGGCCTCGACGAACGGGCCGGCATCGGCGCCCTGGGGGTGCACCCGTGACCCCGTCGGCGATCCGCGGCGGCATCACCGCACCCGCCGGGTTCCGGGTCGGGATCGGCGAGGCGGGCATCCGCGAGTCGGGTGGCCCCGACCTCGTGCTGATCGCATCCGACCGAACCGCCACGGCCGCCGCCACCTTCACCACGAACCGCATGCGGGCGGCGCCCGTGCTC
>JAGXHP010000061.1 GCA_024636135.1 Chloroflexota bacterium | reverse complement strand
TCCCTCCTGCACCGATTCCCCCACCTCGAGGAAGCCGGCCGGATAGGTCCAGCGGTGCCGTGCGGGCTCGATGTCACGCCGCGCCAGGAGCACCGTTCCCGCGGTGATGGGCAGCGTGCCGACCACGACGCGCGGGTTCCGCCACGTGATGTGGCCGAGGGAGCACACCAGGCGGGCGCGATGGTCCTCTTCGAGAACGCGCTCCGCTACTGCCTCGCCGCAGGCCGGGCAGAACTTCGGATCCTCGCCCAGCGTGAGCGGGAACTCGGCGCTGACGTCGCGTTGCGGCATGACGGGCATGGTAGCGGCGCAACTCCCCTCTTCCGCGCGGGTGGACGGCGCGTTACCCTAGCGCACGAAACCATCGAGGATCGGAGTTCCACCTTGGCGCACGACGAGAAGATTGATCTCCTGCGCACCGTCCCGCTGTTCAGCGGCCTTCGTGAGCGTGACCTCGAGCGGATCGGGGCCCTCGCCGACATCGTCGACCTGCCCGCCGAACGTCGCATCATGACCCAGGGCGAGCGCGGCGCGGAGATGTTCGTGATGGTAGGCGGGAACGCCCGCGTCGAGCGCGACGGCGAGTCGCTGGGCGAGCGCGGCCCGGGCGCGGTATTGGGCGAGATCGCGCTCATTGACGGAGGTCCGCGGACGGCGAGTGTCACGCTGGCTACCGACTCCCGACTGCTCGTGCTCGCGCGCCGCGAATTCCACACGCTGATGGACGAGTTTCCCGAGGTGCGGGTCCAGGTGCTCGAGACCGTCGCGCATCGGCTGCGCTCGCTCGACCACGAGGGTGTCCACTGACCCTCCGGCCACTCAGCCGGGAACCGTCGCTACAATGCGCGGGCCATGAGTGATCCCCTGCCCGAGGTGCGGCTGCACAACACGCTCACGCGCCGTACCGAGCCGCTGGAGCCACTGGAGCCGGGACGGGTCTCGGTCTACACGTGCGGCAGCACCGTTTACAAGTACGCCCACATCGGCAACCTGCGCACCTACCTGTTCGGCGACCTCCTGCATCGGACACTCGAGTACCTCGGCTACGAGGTGCGCTACGTGAAGAACATCACCGATGTCGGGCACATGCGCGACGACCAGCTTGACGCCCTGGAGGGCCTGGACAAGGTCGAGCAGGCGGCCGAGACCGAGGGCAAGACTCCGGCCGAGATCGCGGCCTTCTACACCGACGCCTGGCTGGAGGACGAGGCGCTCCTCAACATCCTGCCGGTCGACCTCATGCCGAAGGCGAGCGACCACATTCCCGAGATGATCGACATCACTCGGCGCCTGCTCGACCACGGACTGGCGTACGAGGTCGACGGAACGATCTACTTCGACGTCTCGGCCTTTCCGGCGTACGGCCAGCTGTCGGGCCAGCGGGTCTCCGAGACGCAGGCAGGCCATCGGGTCGAGGTCGAATCGGACAAGCGCCACCCGGCCGACTTCGCGCTGTGGAAGCGCGCGGGCCAGGATCGGCTCATGAAGTGGCCGTCACCATGGGGAGATGGCTTCCCCGGATGGCACATCGAGTGCTCGGCCATGAGCATCAAGCACCTCGGCGAGCAGTTCGACATCCATACCGGCGGCATCGACCTGAAGTTTCCCCACCACGAGGACGAGATTGCCCAGTCGGAGGGAGCGCTCGGCCATCGGGTCGTCGGCACCTGGCTTCACGGCGAGTTCCTCACCCTCGACGACGCCAAGATGGCGAAGAGCGCCGGGAACATCATCCGGATCGCGGACCTGCCCGCGAACGGCTTCGAGCCACTCGCCTTCCGCTATCTCGCGCTGACGGCGCACTACCGATCAAAGCTCAACTTCACCGATGCCGCCATGCACGCGGCCGCCTCTGGCCTGGGGCGCCTCCGCCGAGCGGTAGCCACGGCGCCGGATGATCCGGTCGACGCTGTCACGGAGCCGATGGTGTCCCACCGCGCCCGCTTCACCGAAGCGATCACCGACGACCTCGGAATTCCCCGGGCAATCGCAATCGCCCAGGCCGTGGCATCCGACTCGGGCCTGACCCATGCGCAGTGCCGTGCGCTGCTCCTCGACTTCGACCGAGTGCTGGGGCTGTCGCTCGACGCACCCGGCGCCGCAAAGGCGCCGCTCCCGGAGGGTGTCGCCGCGCTACTCGAGCGCCGCGCGGCCTCCCGTGAGGCACGCGACTGGGCAGCATCCGATGCCCTTCGCGACGAGCTCGCCGCGCTCGGTGTCGACGTCCGGGACACCCCCTCGGGCCAGCAGACCAACGTCCGGAGGAAGAGCTAGAGCACGGTCGTCGCGTGGCAGCTGGCAGCCTTCATGATCAGCGTTCGGGAATGAGCAGTATGGTCCCGACCTGGAGGTTGTCCGGATCGCTGACGCGATCGGCGTTGGCGGCGAGGATCGACGGCCACAGAGACTCGTCTCCGTAGTAGTGATCGGCAAGGTCGATCAGCGTGTCACCGGCCACCACCGTGTGACGCAGCTCTCCGGACGTCGTTGGGGTCTGAGCCGTGGTCGCCACCGGTCCCCCGCCGTTCGATGCGCCGGTCGACGGCAGCGCCGTGGGCGGCGGCGAGGTGAGATCCAGCACACCCGACATGGCGATGGCACCGACAGCCAGGAGGGTCGCCAGCCCGATGCGAAACCAGAGCCCGTCGACGACAGATGCGCCCACGGAGGACAGGAGCGCTCGAGTGGACATCGATCGGCCGGCCGGGCGTGACTGCGAAGCCGCGACTGGCCGGCGCGGGGTCTGGCGCCGCCCCGGGCCAACGGGAACGAGCCTCCCCGTTGCTGACCCAGCCGGAGGCGGCGCAATGGTGTCGCGGATGGTCGGGGTGTCGGCCGAACTGCGGCCCGGAAACATGCACCCCACGCACCGATTCCCGGTCGGTGACCAGCAGCTTCGGCAGACGAAGAGCCCGCAGCCCGTGCAGAAGTCGAACGACGTCTGATTCCCGGGCCGAGGACCCCGGCCACAGCGATCGCATGGGATGGCGGCGGCGGGAGCAGACATGGGGGCGACAGTATCGCACTGGGTCGCTGACGCAACAACACTGCCCCAGGACGGACCTCAGCTGTCCGAAGGAGGAGGCCCAAGCTCGCGTGCGACATCGTTGACCGCATCGATCACTGTGTCCACGTCCGAGTCCGACAGCGCCGGGTGGACTGGGATCGAAAGGATCTCCTCCACCATCCGCTCGGTCACCGGCAACGCGGTGTCGGCCAGCCCGAGCGCGCGGAACGGCGCTTGACGATGCACCGGGACGGGATAATAGACGTTCGAGCCCACGCCACGTGCCTCGAGGCGGGAGCCGAACTCAGAGGCCTTACCCACGCGCAACGTGTACTGGTGGTACACATGCGTCACGCCGGCGGGAACGAACGGCGTCACGACCCTGGCCAGCGCTTCGTCGTACCGGGCGGCGATCGCGCGGCGGCGGGCGTTGGCATCCGGAAGCTTCGGGAGCTGCCCCAAGCCGATGCTGGCATGCACATCCGTCATCCGGAAGTTGTACCCGAGGATCTCCGGCCGGTAGCGCTCGCGCATGCCGTGCTCGCGGAGGAGTCGCGTGCGATCGGCGAGTTGCTGATCATCAGTGGTGATGATGCCCCCCTCGCCGGTGGTCATGTTCTTCGTGGGATAGAAGCTGAACGCGCCGATTCCCCAATTCCCACTGCGCCGACCGTCTCGGTCGGCCCCGTGTGCCTGACATGCATCTTCGATCACCGGAATTCCGTGTCGTTCCGCCAGCGCGGTGATCGCCGTCATGTCCGCGGGAAGACCGTAGAGGCTCACCGGGATGATTGCCTTGGTCCGAGGGGTGATCGCCGCCTTCAGCTGGTCGACGTCCATGGTGTACGTCCGCGGCTCGATGTCGATGAACACGGGGGTTGCGCCGACGTGGAGAATCGGCGATGCAGTCGCCGTGAACGTGAAGGCGACCGTGATGACCTCATCGCCCGGGCCGATGTCGAGGCCCAAGAGCGCGAGGTGAAGGGCCGTGGTGCCGGAACTCACGGCGACCGCGTGTGGCGCGCCGACGAAGTCCGCGAACTGCTCCTCGAATTCCCGGACGCGCGCCCCCTGGGCGAGCTGACCGGACTCCATGGCACTCCAGACGAGAGCCTTCTCCTCTTCGCCCACCTGTGGGCGTGCAATTGGAATCATGTGGTTCTTCCTCCGGCTGGTCACCGCGAGCGGGTAACGATGGGCCGTCCCGCCGACCGGTTGGAAATGGGGGGAGACCGGTGGCGTCTGCGCCTCATGTCGACCGGCGTCATCGGTGCGCAGCCGCCAGGTTCTCGACGAGACTGACGTAGCGCGCCGCCTCGGCCGACCATGGATGTCCGATGGTGAATTTCTGAGCGTTGGATGCAAGCAGGTGGCGGCGTGCGGGATCCTGTGCGAGGTCGACGATCGCATCCGCCAGGGCGGCCTCGTCACCCGCATCCACGTACCGGACCATGTCATCGCTGAAGTAGGCGCTCGTTGCCGTGCTTCTCGAAACGATCGCCGGCACGCCGAGCGCCACGTACTCCATGAGCTTCGTCGGCAGGATGCCATCGGTGAAGACGTCATTGCGGTTCGGCACAACGCCGATGTCACCTCCCGCGATCATGTCGGCCAGATCGACCGCCGGCATCAGTTCCGTCGAGAGCGTCACGGCGTCTGCGAGCTCGAGCCGCCGGATCAGGCGCTTGATCTCCGGGAGCTGCTCGCCCCGTCCGTGGAGGAGTAGGCGAAGCGGTATGCGGCGCCGAGCAATCGCAAATGCGTTGACGAGCACGTCCAGGCCGTACCGGTGAGTGATCGTTCCGTGGTAGACGACAAGCAACGGATCGTTCGCCGTCATGCGCGGCGGTCGGGGGGCGTACAGATCTTCGTCCGGCACGTTCATGATGACGTAGGTGATCTTGGGGTCCGCGCCCCGCTCGATCAGCGTCCTCCGCCACTGTTCCGTGACCGTGATCACGAGGTCGGCCAGTGATCGGCTGAGGCGCTCCTGCAGGGTCACGAGTCGCACGGCCATGCTGTCCATGCGCCCGTTGAAACGGCTCGCGAAGAACTCGGGCATGAGGTCGTGCAGGTCCAGGATGATCGGCGTGCCCGTCAGCTTCGCCGGCAGCGCCGCGAGCACGATGAAGTCCGGCACGTTGTGCACCTGCACGACGTGCAACCGCCGTTTCGAATGCAGCCGCAGGAGCTCGGCCGCCGCCCATGCGGTGAACGCCACGTACTCGCCCAGTTGGTGGACGAGGGCACCGCCCCGATCTCGCCGCACCGGCACCCGATGGACGTGGATCCCGTCGATGACTTCGTGCCGGGGCTCGGTCCCGCCCCGCGCGCAGATCACGTCGACGCGATGACCGCGGGCGACGAGCGCCCGCGCCTCTCGCTCCACGCGGACGTCTGGGTAGGAGTTGTCCACGATCATGCAGTGTCGGAGTCGATGTGCTGGCGAGCCGACTGGCAAGTAAGCCCCTCGTGGTGGCGGGTGTGACGACGCATCCTACCCGAGGAGAGACGATGTCGTGCGGAGACGGTAAGGTGTAGCGCGTGGAACGGGAGAGCAAGAGGCGTCGCAGGAACGTCGCGGCGTCTCGTGTCGGAGCGTGCATCCTCGTGGTGTGCTGGGCCCTGATCATCCTCACGCTCGTCCTCCAGCCCGGCGCGGAGGAGATTGGAAGGCGCCGCCTGCGGCTTGACGTGACGTCCTTGGGGCACGCCGCATACTTCGGCGTGCTTGCTGTCCTCGTCGGCAACGCCCTGATCCGGTTCGGCATTCACCGGACAGCGTGGTGGTCGATCGTGACGGTAGTCCTGTTTGGGATCGTGTGTGAGATCGTCCAGCTCAGCGTACCCGGGCGAACCCCGTCCATGCCCGACCTGGCGGCGGATGTCGTCGGCGCCTGCGGAGGTGCCGTGGCCCTCGTAGTGCTCGCCTCCCGCCACGAGCAGTTCAAGGCACCGCCGAAGAACACCAATCCACCTTCGCCGACCCGGCCGCAGGGTCCGCTGAGATCCGATCTGTTGCCGACGCGTGACCGTCCGTGACGCGTGTCGTGGTCATCGGAAAGAATCGATTGGCGGTCGGCTGTCTCGAGGCAGTTGTGCATGCCGGAGACGATGTGGTCCTTGCCGTCACCGACCCGTCAGATGACGGAAGCGACGGTTGGCAGCCGTCCTTCCTGGCCGCCTGCCGACGGATCCGGCTCCCGACGGCGACACCGACGGACATCAACGATGAGGCATTCGTGTCGGGCGTTCGCGAGTTGGCGCCGGACTTCATTCTCTCGTTTCAAGCCGCACAGATTCTCAAGCCGCCGTTGATCAAGGCCTCGGCGATCGCCACCATCAACCTACATTTCGGACCCCTGCCCCACTACCGGGGTGTCGCTCCGATCGCCTGGGCCATCATCAACGGGGAGCGGTCGACCGGCGTGACCATCCACCACATCAATCCCGGCATTGACAGCGGGGACATCATCGTCTCGGCCGAGGTCGACATCGCCAAGGACGACACCGGGCGGAGCCTGTATGACAGGTGCACCGAGGCTGGCATCGCCCTCTTCTCGAAGACATGGTCCGACCTTCGGTCCGGCAATGTCGGCCGATACCCCCAGGCGGCATCCGACGTGCTGTACTACAATCGCCACTCCATCGACTTCTCGGCGCGCCGGATTGACTGGTCCCGGGACGCTGCACACCTAGCGAACTGGATCCGGGCCTTCATCTTTCCTCCGTTCCAGTTTCCCACCCTCGTGCTTGCCTCCGAGGAGTACGACGTGACCTGCGTCGATCAGGACCGTGAGCCGCACCCAGGGCGCCCGGGACAGGTGCTCGACGTCCAAGGCGACCGCCTGCTTGTGGGCGTTCCTGGCGGGCGACTTAGGTTGGGACCGCTCACGCGGAACGGCGTGGCGCTCGATGCGAGGGAGCTGGCGGCGCGGGGATTTGTCCGCGGTGTCGTCCTCGCGCACGACTGAGCAACGTATGTTTATGATGCGCGCCGACCCAGCCGACGTTCGGCATGCCGGGCGACCCCACTCGGCGTCGGTTCACCATGACATGAGGAAATAGCACTGTGCAGATAGCCGTGATCGGGCTGGGATATGTCGGCCTTGTGACAGCAGCGTGTTTGGCGCGACTCGGTCAGACGGTGCGCGGGCTCGAGTCGGATCCCTCGAAGGTCGCAGCGCTGCGGGAAGGCCGCGCACCGTTCTTCGAGCCGGGGTTGCAGGGAGCGCTGCTAGAAGGCAGTGAGCGACTGACCTTCACGACCGACGCTGCCGCCGCGCTCGACGGTGCTGAACTCGTGCTCATCTGCGTCGGGACGCCGTCGCGACCCACTGGCGAGGCCGATCTGTCCGCCGTCAACGCCGTGGCGGACGCCGTGGCCGACCACATCCGAAGCGCAACAGTCGTGGCGCTGCGGAGCACGGTGCCGGTTGGCACCACCGAGCTCATCGAAGAGAGGCTCAACGAGCGGCTACGCGGCCGAGGCTGGACGGAGCCCGTGCCGGTGATCGCAAATCCCGAGTTCCTCCGAACGGGACGAGCGCTCGACGACTTTCTCCGGCCGTCCAGGGTGGTGCTCGGACGAACCGAGCTCGCGACGGATGCGCAGATTCAACTCCTGGAGGCGCTCTACCGGCCGCTCGATGCCCCCATCTTCGTCCTCAACGCGCGCAGCGCTGAGCTCGTCAAGAATGCGGCGAACACGTACCTCGCGATGCGCATCAGCTTCGTGAACGAGCTCGCGAGCCTATGCGAAGCGACCGGGGCGTCGGTGACCGCCGTCCTCGATGGGATCGCAGCGGACCCGAGAATCGGCAGCGATTATCTACGGCCCGGACTCGGCTACGGGGGGTCGTGCCTTCCGAAGGACGTCCGTTCCATCATCGCCCAGGGCGAGCAGCACGGAGAATCGATGCCCCTTGCTCGCGCCATCGACGAAGTGAACCTGCGGCAGGCTGCGCTCGCGGCGGAACGCATCTCTGCCATGATGGACCGGCCGCTGGATGGAACTCGAATCGCGCTGCTCGGCCTGGCATTCAAGCCCGACACGGACGACATCCGCGACTCGCCATCAATCACCTTGGCTCGAGCGCTGTCGACCCGCGGCGCAACGGTGGTCGGTTGCGATCCTGAGGCGGCGAGTGGCGTCGCGGAGCAGGAGCCATGGATTGAGCTGGCACGAACGCCGCTGGAGGCCGCGCGTGGCGCTGACGCGGTGGTGCTCGCGACCGAGTGGCCCGCCTATGTCACCTCGGATTTCGCGGCCCTGGCCGGCGTGATGCGCGGCGATGTCCTCTTCGACGGTCGGAACGCCCTGGACCGTGATCGGGTGGAAGCCGCTGCCCTCCGCTATGGATCGGTCGGAAGCGGACTGGCCAACGCTCCAAGATCTTCGTCCCCCTACTGAGGTCGACCCGCGAGCAGCCATGCGCAGAATCGTTTGATGCCCACGCGAAACGGCACTCGGGGCTCCCAGCCCAAGCGATCCCGGGCATGGGTCACATCGGCATAGGTCGCCTCGACGTCCCCGAGCTGTGCACCGACGAGCCGCCGCTCCGAGCGACGATCGAGCGCGCGTTCCAGCTCATCGACGACCATCGTGGTCGTGACCGGCCTGTGGCTCCCGACGTTGACCAAGAGGAACGGGTCCCTTGCCCGTGCCAGGAGGATCAGTGCCTCTACGACATCGTCCACGTAGGTGTAGTCCCGCAGGCCACGGCCGAGGTCGAACAGGTCGATGGGCTGCCCGTCGAGGATCGCCGCGGCAAACTTGTGGATCGCGAGATCCGGTCGCTGGCGTGGCCCATACACTGTGAAGAGCCGCGCGACACCCACCGGCCCCTTGGTCACAGCATGGTGGGCATGAACCAGGGCTTCACCCGCCACCTTCGTGGCTCCGTACGGCGACTCCGGCCGCCCGCGAGCCTGGAGCTCGTGGAAGGGGCGGCGGTCGTCGTTGCCGTAGATCGAGCTCGACGAGGCGAAGACCAGGCGAGCGCGGATCGGCTCGATCGCCGTGAGCAACGTCTGCAGGCCTCGCACGTTCACGTCGACATAGCCCGCCGGATCGGCGATCGACGGGCGCACCCCCGCTCGAGCGGCAAGGTCGAACACCACCTCGGGCGCGGCGGACTCCAACGCACGACGCAGCCCTCCCGGGTCGCGGGTATCCCCCTCCACGAGGGAGTACCTGGCAGACGTGGACGCCTCTCGGACGTTTAACATCTTTCGATCGCGACCGTAGTAGGGGTCGAAGTTGTCGAACGCCGTGACGGTCCATCCCTCGGCGAGGAGCCGATCGGCGAGAGAGCTACCGATGAAACCGGCTCCCCCGGTGATGAACGCTCGCGGCGACGGATCAACAGCGCTCATCCTATGGGTCCCGGTCAGCCAGGTCGCGGGGATGGTTACCTGGACGTACGCCCATCGGCCCGGTCCGCCGCTCTTTCGGCGCCGCATTCCGCTGTGCGATCGACATGACGACGAGTGAGGCCCCCACGCAGATGAGATACGCGGCGAAGATCCTGAGCGGTACCGACGTAACGCCCGCCGAGGAGAGGATCTGCATCACAGCGACACCTGCCGCCAGGCCGATCCCCAGAGCGCTGAAGAGGACGCGCGCCGAGGATAATCGCATCGACGACTCCGGGTTGGGTGCAGGGCTCGTCACTGACCTCGATTCAAGATATTGGCAAGGATACATGGCACTCGCCCCCTATACTCCGGCGGACGACCCGATGGAGCGCAATGGACCCTTCCTCACGACGGCCGCGCCAGGACAGGGCGACGCACCTGTTCATCGTCGGGCTTCCACGCACCGGATCCACCTTGACCCGCGGCATCGTCAACGCATCCCCGTTCATCTGGGTGGCCGGAGAGTCCCGCTACCTGGCTGAGCCCACGCGGCTCGGACTGGTCCGCCGCGCGGGATGGGCAGAGCGATTCGAGCAGATTGGCGATATCCGTTCCGAATCCGGGCTGGAGCGGGTGGTCCGCTACATCTTCGCCATGCAGGGGAAGACCTTCTGGGCTCGGTTGGCCACAAGAACGACCATGGCTGGGTTCGCCGCGCTCCTCCGACAGACTCCTCGGGAGCGTCGAGACCTGCTCGATGTGGCCATGCGTGTGTTCGCGGGCGAGCGGCCGATCCGTGGCGAAAAGACACCGCACCACGTCCTCCATGTCCCGACCCTGCTCGAGTGGTTTCCGCGAGCCCGCGTCCTGCAAACAATTCGTGATCCCCGGGCTGTGTATGCCTCCCTGCGTCACAAGGAGCGAGACGAGAAGCTGACGGCCCTCGGACGTCAGGCCAGGAGACTCGGGCGTGTGTTTGACCTTTATTCAACCCTCAACGTCGCCAGGCAGTGGAGACGCGTGATGGAGCTGCACCGTGCCTATGCCGAGGGATACCCTGACCGATACACGATGGTTCGCTTCGAGGACCTTGTCGCAAGCCCCCAGGAAACTGCGGAGCGGATCGCCGCCTTCATCGGCGTCCCGTACACGCCCTCAATGCTCACCCAGGTGGTCCACAACTCCAGCTTCCTGGACCGAGGCGCACCGACCGGCATCGACACGACCGTCGTGGACCGCTGGCGCGAGCACCTGCCGACCCGTGATGCGAATCGCATCGCGCGGATGTGCCGATCCGGGCTCGACGAGCTCGGGTACCGGGGATAGGCGGCTGTTGCTGTTCCTCAGTAGGGCCAGTAGGGAGTGCTGCCGCCCAGGCCAGCACCATTGAAGAAGGTGCCGCCACGGTTGACCAGGTTGGCGATGACCCGCTGATCGACCGCATCGCGAGACGGCAGCGTGGCGCCGGCTGCGCCGACCACCGTGTTGTACCCGGCCTGAGCGCTCTCGGCGTTGACGCTGATGCCACCGCACGCCGCGCTGGAGCGCAGCACCCCGCTGGGGGCCTCGGAGGCGGCGGTGAAGCCGTCGGCAGTGTTGCCGGCCAGGTACACGCTGTTGCCGTAGGGCTCCGGGTTGGCCGAGTGGTGCTGCCACTGGTAGACGAGCTTGCTGGTCGTCTCGGGCCCTGTGCGGAACCAATTGTTGACCACGTTCATGCCCCTCGGGTTGCCGTGGAGGCCCTTGTTGCCCCAGTTGTACATGACGTTGTTGACGAGGTCCACGCACTCGGCCCCCTGCACCACCGGCATGCGCTGGTCGGAGGTCGTGAACAGGTTGTGGTGGAACGTCAGGCGCTTGGGCCAGGTCACGTCGGTGCGCAGCTGGAAGATGCTGGCGCCCATGCTGTGACCGTCCTGGCTGGTCACCGCCTCGGGATGGCGGGACAGGTACAGGCCCTCACCCATGATCGAGTACTGGACCGTGATGTCATGGACGTTGCCGAGGATCGAGAGTCCGCCGATGTCGGGTCCCCACAGCATCGTCACGTGATCGAGCACCACGTTGTAGACCTCGTTGGACAGCCCGTTGATCGAGACGGCATCGACCTCGTTGGGGGCCGCCACCTGATCTCCGGGACGGAAGCGCAGGTGTCGCAGCACGACGTCGTGGGTGACCACCAGCATCATGCCGTCGCGAATCGCCACCGGCGACGGAGCCGTGCTGCCGTCGACGGTCACGAACGGATCCTTGACACGCAGATCACTCTGCAGCCGGATCGTGCCGCCGACCTGGAAGACCACGGTGCGCGGACCGCTCGCATCGAGCGCCGCTCGCAATGACCCGGCGCCCGAGTCGTTCAGGTTGGTGACGGCGATGACCTTGCCACCGGCACCGCCCTTGGTGCCGGCCCCGTAGCCGGCGACCCCGGACACCGGCGGCACGCTGGGTGGTGCCGGCGCCACCGTTGGCGCCGCGGTCGGCGCGGTCGTCGGAGCGGTCGTCGGCGCCACGGTCGGCGCGGTCGTCGCCTTGGGTGTGGCGGCAGCCGTTTCGGTCGGCTGCGCCGTGGCGGTCGGAGCGGCCTGGGATGGCGATGAGCTCGGGGTCGGAGCTGGCGTCACCCGCGGGGCAGGCTGCTCCACGCGATGCAGGAAGGCCGCCATCTGGCCGCGGGTAACGGCGTCCTCAGGACAGTACTGCCCATCCCCACATCCACCGGTGAGACCGGCAGCTGCAAAGCGATTGATCGCCCAGTGATGCTCAGACCCCGTATCATCCCAGAAGTAGTCGATCCGACCTGATGTGTTGATGTCTCGGGCACGGACGATCAACGCGGCCATCTGATCTCGCGTGATGAGTTCATCGGGACAGAATCTGCCATCGCCGCATCCGCGCGTCACGCGAGCTGCCGCAACTCGGTTGATGTCGACCTCAAACTCGGAGCTCTCATCGTCCTTGAAGAAGTCGCGCGTCGAGACGGGCAGATCCATCGCCCGCGCGAGGAAGGAGGCGAATTGCCCGCGCGTCACAAACTCATCCGGACAGTACGCCGTCGGGGAACATCCCCGAGTGACGCCCGACTGGTACAGCCAGGCGATGTCATTCACGAACATCGAGCCGGCAATGTCCTGGAATGGTGTCGGCGGCTCGACGGCCATCGAGTCATCCGGCCGGCCCAGGGCTAGGGAAGTCAACAGAACGAAAACGCCGAGAAGTGAGGCAACGCGTGGAAGCATGGGGACCCTGCTTGGAATGTGTCCTTCACAGGGTGTCGGCCGAAGCGCCCGATGTCTGCCGCCCGAACGGCCTATTTGAATGCAGTACGGTCGGGTAGCGGTGAGTGGGCCATCGCCCACTCACCGCCGCCCTGAACCCCTGACCAGCCCGGCGCGTCGCTCCTCAGTAGGGCCAGTAGGGAGTGCTGCCGCCCAGGCCAGCACCATTGAAGAAGGTGCCGCCACGGTTGACCAGGTTGGCGATGACCCGCTGATCGACCGCATCGCGAGACGGCAGCGTGGCGCCGGC
>JAGXHP010000060.1 GCA_024636135.1 Chloroflexota bacterium | reverse complement strand
GCCATGGTCACTGCCGATGCCGGCGCCATCGCGTATCGCGGGGGCATCCAACGGGCGCTCGCAGGCGATTGGGCTGGGGCGACGAACGGCCTTGCGAGAGCCTTCGAGATCGACCCTTGGCATCCCTCCGGCCCGCGCGCCCTGGCAGTGGCCGCCGCCGCCGATGGCCGGATCTCGGTCGCCGTGCGGGCGGCCACGCTGGCGACCGAGCGCAACCCGGGGGACGCCACCGCCTGGACGAATTTGGCTCTCCTGTGCGAGATCGAGGGGTACGACCCGTGCGCGGTGACCGCCGCCAACCGAGCCGTGGCGACCGCCCGCTACCTGGGTCCGGAATCACTCAACGCCGCGCTGCTGCTCGACCGCCTGGGGGAGACCGACGCAGCCGATCGTGCCTATCGGCGGTCGCTGCTCAGCCAGCCGGCGACCTCGTTCGTGAGCGAGTGGCCGCGCCCGATCGTTATCGGCGACGGCAAGATCCCGGAAGTCAGCGACGCGAGCTGGGAGCTCAACTTGCTGCTGGCGCGCCACGCCACCGGCGAGCCGATCGTTCCCGCCGACTTCGAGGATCCGGCGGTCCGCGCCCTGGCACACGCCGCCGTCGGCGAGCGAGGGAGCGCCGAGGAGTGGCTGCTCACCGCCCTTGCGGCACGACCCGATGACGTGCGGACGAACGACATCAACATCGTCCTGCGCTCGGCGTGGGGCTTGCCGATCCACGACGCCGTCCGGGTTGCCAGCGCCGTGCGAGGACGACCCTTCCCCGACCGCGACCTCGTGGTCGAGGTGCCACGCGTCGTGTTCGACATCGGCAGCTTCCGCGCATTTCCTCTCGACGGCTTTCTGCCGTCGGCCGTGCGACTCGCCACGCGTCCGCCCTTCCCGTGGACGCTCGCGAACCTCCTGCCCTAGACACCGTCCTCGGGGAAGGGGAGGCGCTGGATGAGGGCCAATCGAGGGCGCTCCGTGACAGGCTCCGGGGCGAGGGGCAGCCGCAGCCACGCGTCGCCGGCGGCACCGGTTCGATACCGGGCGTCGAGACGACGAGCGCTGATGGCGCTCAAGCCGAAGCGCGCCAGGGCCTCTGCCAGCAGCGTGCCCTCTCCGCGCAGCGCGTGCGACACGACGCAGCGATCCCCGTCGCGCAGGACCGTTTCGAGCCGAGTGCGGCGCACCAGGAACGACCGGCGCTGCCAGTCGACCCCGCCACTCCACAGCAGGTCGGAGGCGACGAAGGCCGGTCGGCCGGCATGGTGGTCGCCCGCCAGGCGTCGGCGCAGGAGGTCGGTGTCGAGCCAGCCGCCATCGTCCAGCGCCAGCAGCCAGCCGTCGAGGATGACGCCGTCGTCCGCCAGGCGCTCGGGCAGCTCCTCGGCCAGCTCGGGAAACGTCGAGAGCGCGTCGGCCATCCCCTCCGCCCGCAGTCGAAGCAGGGTGGCGCCCTCGACCCAGGCCTGCGCGCGGATGCCGGGCCACCATGCCTCGAACAGGTACGCCGGGTCGTCGAACGGGCCGGCCGCGAGGGTCGGCTGCATGGGAGACACGCGCGCCGGGAGCGTCCCGGCCACGACGGCCGGGATCGGCAGGTCGAGCTGGTCTCCGGGCACGACCCGCGGCGTCAGGCTGTCTTGCGCCGACGCTGCCGCGGCGCCTCATCCTCCGCGGCGGCGACCTTTGCGGCCACCTTGGTCTTCGCCTTCGCCTTCGACTTCGCCCGGCCCTTCGGCTTCGAGCTCGCCGCCGGCGCATCGGCCGTTCGATCCTGGCGGGCGGCGGCCACCGAGGCCTCGAGCGCTGCCATGAGGTCGGTGATGTTCGTGGGCTCAGTGCGCTGCGCGGGCTCCGGCTTTTCGCCCGCAACCTTGCGTTCGATGACCGCCATCAGCGCCTGCCGATAGTCGTCGTGGTAGTCCTCGGCGCTGAACTCGCCGGTCATGCTGGCGACGAGCTGCTCGGCCATCTTCTTCTCGCTGGCCTTGATCTCGATCTCGGCCTCCGGCAGGTTCAGCTCGTCCATGGCGCGCACCTCGTCGGGCCAGTGGAGCGTCGTGAGCAGCATCGTGCTGCTGAAGGGGTTCAGCGCCGCGAGCTGCTCCCGATCCTTGAGGACGATCTTGCAGATGGCGCTCTTGTTCTGCTCGGCCAGGACCGACTTCAGGAGGTAGAACGCCTTGGCGCCGATCTGCTCCGGCTCGAGGTAGTAGGCCTGCTTCACGAACTCGGTCCCGGCGTTGTCGCGGTCAGCCTTGATGAACATCTCGATCTCGATCGCGCGCATCGTCTTCAGGGGGACGGAGTCCACGTCCTCCTCGGTGACGACGACGTACTTGCCCTTGCTCCACTCGTAGCCGCGAACCGTCTCCGACCGCGGAATGACCTCGTCGTGGTACGGGCAGTACACCTTCATCTGGATGCGGTTGAGGCAACTGGCGTGGAGCAGGTTGAAGCCGATGCTTCCCTGCTCGGTGGCCAGGTAGAGCTTGACCGGGATCGTCACCAGTCCGAACTGGATCGCTCCTCGCCACATCGATCGCGCCATGGCTGTCTCGTGCTCCTGTGCTGCGTTGCGGCCGCCGTGCCCGGCGTGTCTGCGAACGCGGGCGGTGATGGTACACCGGGGCTCCAAATCGGCCGGTACCCCATGGGTACCATGCGGATGGTCCACTGGACCGTGCACCGGGTCGTCCGTAAGACTGGTAGCGATGAACGAACTGAGCGGTCCCCTGCGCGCTTACGTCCTCGAGGACGATCCCGATATCGCCGCGCTCGAAGCCGATCTCCTGCGGGAGATGGGGTTCGGCGTCGTGACCTGCACCCGGATCGTCGAGCTCGGCGACCTCATGGACGTTGCCCTCCCCCACCTGCTCGTCGTGGACGTCATGCTGCCGGACGGCGATGGCGGCGACATCACGGAGCTCCTCCGCAGTGCGTGGCCCGGCATCCCGGCAATCATCGTGTCGGCCGCCAGCCGCGAGCGCATTGCGGAGCTCGGTCCGATCGGGCCGGTCGTGCCGAAGCCTTTCGATCTCGACACGTTCCGCATCGCCGTCGAGCAGGCGCTCGAAACGGGCCGGGAGCTGCGAAACGCGTCGTGACCCGAGGAGCGCCGAGGCTAGACGACGCGGGCGCCGTCCGGACCGGTGACGGCGACCACCGCGCTCGTTTCCCTCCCGTTCCCCAGGTCGAGCCGGTAGCGATGCTCGATCGTGACCGACTGCGACAGCATCGCATTCACCGGGCAGTACTGCGTCGCCGACAGCTCGATCGAACGCCGCAGCGCCTCGGCGGTCACGTTTCCTCTGACTCGATGCTCGACCTCGATGCGCGTGAACACTCGAGGATGGTCAGGTCCCGACGCACCCTCCACGACGATCTCGTACGTCTCGACCGCCTGGCGCTTCTTGCGCAGGATGCTCGCCACGTCCATCCCCGTGCATCCGGCCAGGGCAGCCAACAGCGTCTCCTTCGGCTCGGCGGCGCGCCCCGCGCCCTCCGAAGCATCGCTGTCCATGCGGATCGCAGCACCTTGGGCGGTGCGCGCCTCGACGCGGCTCGTCGAGCCATCGACCGAGGCGCTGATGGTCATTGTCATGAAGCAAGCCTATCCGAGCGGCGTCGCGTGCGATGAGGGTCATCCGTCCGGCAGTGAAGCGGAACACGCGTCGATCACTGGTGCTGGGACTCGGCATGGTCCTCACCGGCTTCGTGGCCGTGGGACTGGCCGTTGTGGCGGGCGAGACCCGGTCGGGCGCCGTGGGGACGCTCGGCGTGGTCGCCGCGCTCGGGATCGGCATCGGGTGCGCGTGGCTCCTGCGGATCACGGCGCTTCGCCGGCCGCGATCGGCCGCCGACGTTCTCGAACGCCTGCTGGCCCCGGTCTTCGACGATTCCTACGCGCTGGTCCTCGGCCCGCGCCTGCCGATCCGGGATGCGCTGCGCCTCGACGGCCTGCTCATCGGCCCGGCCGGCGTCCGGGCGCTTACCGTCCGCGACTGGGAGGGAACCTACCGCGTTCGGGGTCGTACCTGGGAGTTCGACGCCGGGAGGCGCCGCGGATGGATCCGCTGTCGCACCAATCCCAGCCGTGACGCAGCCGCGCTCGCCGAGGGAGTCGGTCGATGGGCCGCGGACGCCGGGCTGGCTGGCCTCACCGTCGAGGGAGCCGTGGCCTTCCCCCTGGCGCGATCGCGCGTCGTGCTCGAGGAGCCGGCGGACGAGATCGTGACCACCGACAACGGACCGTGGTGGGCGAATGTCATCGGCCGCGCCCGACGGCTCGATCCCGCCACCGGGTCCGCATTGCTCGGCGCGGTGCTCGACGCCTCCGAATTCACCGACGAAGCGCGTCTCCGGCACCGCGCGCCGCGCCACTCCGCCTGACCGACGCCTCGGGCGGACGCTTCAGCCGGTCGAATCGTCCGACCGCAGCCAGCTCTCGGCGGTCTGCTGATCCAGGACGTCAGCCAGCAGCTCGTCCGGTCGCTCGTCGTCCATGACCAGCATGATCTGGGCGCGAGCCCGGGCGATCGCGACGACTCCCGCCGTGCGTCCGAGCTGGGGATATGCCCCGGATTCGATTGTCACGTCGGTCATGGCCAGGAACCGATCGGTGAGGTTGAGGAGGCCGTCGACCGGACGGCTGCCCATGGCCACGTGGATGGTGCCCGTGCAGCGCACCGGCGGCAGCCCGAGCTGCGCCCGCACCGGCCGCTTCGGTACCCGCATCTCCGAGCTCGCGGGCGCCGCCCCGAGTCCCGCCGCACCGAAGACGAGGATGGCCCCCACGTCGACCACGGCGGTGGGAGCCGCCTGGGTGGCGGACGGGTCGGCATGCTCGCTGATCGTGGCCTGGGCCACCGTGAGATGCGATCCGATGAGCTGGTTGAGGATGTCGGTGACGCGCTCGAAGCGCGTGAGAACCGTCCCGGACACGCGGTACGCGTCGGTCAGGAGGTCGACCTCGACGGCGCGCGCCTCACGGAAACCGCTGAACGAATCCATGCGCCGATCCTACTCGACCCGCTCGACCTTCCGAGCCCTCCAGATTTCCTCGGACGGCCAGCGGCGCGCCCACTCGGGGTCGTTGAACGGGTCGTTGGTCGTCGCTCCCTCGGGCGGCTGGACCTCGATGAGGTCGAGCACCTCGAACCCGCTCCGACGCAGCAGCCGGATCATGTCTCCGTATCCGAGGTGGAATTCAACCCCCGTCTCGCCGGGCCACTCGAAGCGGTTCATGCCGAAGTACGGGCGCAGAAGCCGATCGGTGGCCGGACCCTCCCCCTCGTTTTCGGGAACGCTGAGAACGAACAGCACCCCATTGCCCAGGAAGACAAGCTCGCCGCCGGGTCGCAGCAGACGCGACGCCTCGGGGATCCAGCGGTAGGGATCGGCCCAGATCGCTGCGCCGTACTCGCTGATCGCGAGGTCGAAGCTGGCGTCCGGGTACGGGACCTGCTCCGCGTTTCCGAGCAGCAACGGAAAGTGCAGGCCATGCTCGGATTGCAGGCGCCGAGCCGTCTCGAGCTGCTTCGGGCTGTTGTCGATGCCTACGGGACGCGCTCCCCGTCGCGCGAGCCAGGCGGAGATGTAGGCGGTTCCGCACCCCAGCTCGATGACGTCCTTGCCCTCGACGACCTCCGGCAGCGCCCGGAGCGCTGCCTCCGGCACGCCCCAGATGCCCCAGGTGAATTCGTCCGTCGCCCAGCTGCGCTCGCCATGCGGCACGTACTGCGGCGCCATCTCATCCCATGCCTGCCGGTTGCGGCGGACGTGCTCCGGCAGCTCATCATCGGTCATCGGCTGATCCTAGGACGAGCCCGCCTCCCCGGTTGTCCGGATTCGCTCGGTCTCCCCGTCCGCGCCGGTCGCCAGCAGGATGCGGCCGGATGCCTGATCCATGAACAGGGCCTCCACCGACGCGAGCGTGTCGGTCTGGGCGGGCATCTTGTCGTCGCGGATGCGCACGATCCGGGGAAAGCGCAGCGCGTAGCCGGATCGGTGCCGGGTGGAGCGCATGATCCGATCGAATGCGATCTCGACGACGACCTCGGGCACGACCGTGCGATATCGGCCGTGGTCCTCGAGGGTGATCCCGTGGAATCGCTCCGTCATCGTGGCGATCTCGGCGTCGGTCAGTCCGGTGTACGCCTTACCGATCGTCAGGAGCCGAGCGTCAGGCTCGTCCGCCTCGCGCACGGCAAAGGTGTAGTCGGAGAGGACGTCGCGACGCTTGCCGTGGCCCCACTCGACCCCCACAACCACGCAGTCGAGCGTGGCGAGTGCCTTCTTGAGCTTGAGCCAGCCGAGGCCGCGACGCCCCGGCTGGTAGGTCGAGGCGGGGTCCTTGACCATCAGCCCCTCGTTGCGTCGCTCTCGCGCGTCGTCGAACTGGCGCTCCACCTCATCCGCGGTACGCGCGGAGCCGAGGTGTGCGAGCAGGATCCGCTCCCCGGTCCGCTCCGGTGGAGCGAGTTCCTCGAGGGCTCGACGACGTTCACGCAGCGGCGCCTCGAGCAGGTCGCGGCCCGCCAGGTGGAGCAGGTCGAACGCGACGAGCACGACCGGCACCTCGGCCAGCAGCTCGGCCGACGGACGCACCCGGCCGAGGCGAGTCTGGAGCGATGCGAAGTCGAGGACCGATCCCTCGCGCCACGGGACGAGCTCGCCATCGACGACCAGCGGGCCGTCGCCGGCCAGCGACTCGGCGGCCGCAACGACCTCCGGAAACGATCGGGTGATGTCGTTGAGGTCGCGGCTGAACAGCCGGATCGTGCCGTCAGCAGAGATGTGCAGCTGCGCGCGAATGCCGTCGTACTTGTCCTCGATCCATGCCTCGGCATCGACGCGGCGCATGACCTCGGCCGCGTCAGCGACCGGGGTGGCGAGCATGAAGCGGATCGGCCGGCCGACGTGGAGCGCAGCCGTGTCCAGGGCGTTCGCGGCGGCCAGCAGCGCCGCCTCGCCGATGTCGCCGGTCAGCATGTGCGCGCGCCGCACCGACCCGAGCTCCGCATCGAAGGCGGCGGCCACGGCCTCCTCGAGCAGGCCCTCGCGCAGACCAATGCGGGTCTCGCGGGACGAGATGCGGCCGATGAAGCGGGCGCTCTCCGGCCCGGCGCGCGCGAACAGGTCCGCCAGGAGCCCGATCCGCTGCTCGCCGCTTCCGGCACCCGCGATGGCCTCGAAGGTTGACGCCACCTCGGCGACGGTCGGTGCCCGGCCGACGGTCGAGCCGCGCTCCAGGAGCTCTGCCGCCGCGTCGCCGAAGTCGGAGTGTCGCAGGTAGGCGGCCCGCACCGATTCGGCGTCCGCGCCACTGGCCCGGGTGAGAGCGGCACCCTGCTGCACCCAGCCCATCCCCAGCTTTGCGGTGGGGTCGACCAGCGGCCGCCCGGCGAAGAAGGAGCACGCGGCTGGCAGGTCGTCGCGAGGCAGGCCGCGCAGATAGGCGGCGAGCAGGTCACGCTTGGCGTTCTTGCTGCGAGTTGCACCCACGGCCGCCGCCACCGCAGCGAGGTCGAGGAAGGGGCTGGAGCTCACGAATCGAGTCTAAGCGGAGGGCGCGGTGTGGGATATCCTGCCGCCGGGAGGGAAGCCATGCGTGCATTCGTCGGGCAGTTCGATCGGGTCTCGCTCGGAGTCATCGGCCTCGGCGTGGCGCTCGGGTTGATCTGGCTGGCGGCCGTGGATCTCGGTGTGGCCCTGGCCGGGCTGGTGGTGATCGTGGCTGCCATTTCGCTCATCGTCCACCATCGCTGGATCGAGATCGCCCTGCTGATGATCTCCATCGGGGTCACGGTCCAGGTGGGGTACGGGATCCTCGGCGTCCCTGACGTGCCGCAGGTCACCGATAACTTCGTTCCCACCGAGGCGTACGCGCCGGGCATCGCCACCCTGCTGTGGGCCGGCGGCCTGCTGCTGGGCGCCGTCGTGGGCGCGTGGGACCTGTGGGAGGCCCGACGTCGCGAGCGTCTCGACGCCCGTCATCGCCGGCGGCGGACCGAGACCACCGCTCGTTCTTGACCTGGGAGGTGGCGCGGGCGCACGCTGCCCGCATGGCCTTCCCATGGCAGCGTCGCAACATTCCCGCCGAGCTCGTGGAGCGCGTCCCCCCGGGCCAGGTGCTCACCGAGAAGTTTCCGGTCCTCCATTTCGGTCGCGTGCCGGAGTACGGTGACCTCGCGGCCTGGGACTTCCGCGTCTGGGGCGAGGTCGAGGAGCCGTTCACCCTGAAATGGGCCGAGTTCCGTGCCCTCCCGACAGCAGAGCAGACCCTCGACGTCCACTGCGTGACCCGCTGGTCGAAACTCGACACGAAATGGGAAGGTGTGCCCTTCACCCATATCGCCGAGGTGGCGCGTCCCAGCGCGGACGCGAGGTTCGTGATCTTCCACGCCGAGGGCGGCTTCACGTCGAACGTGCCGCTGGCGACGGCGATGCAGCCGACCTGCCTTCTCGCGTGGAACTACGACGAAGTTCCGCTGAGCGCCGAGCACGGCTACCCGTTGCGCGCCATCGTGCCGGGTCCGTACTTCTGGAAGAGCGCGAAATGGCTGCGCGGCGTCGAGTTCAGCGCCGAGGACCGCCTCGGTTTCTGGGAGCGCAACGGGTACCACAACGAGGCCGATCCCTGGAAGGAGCAGCGCTACTCCGGAGGCTGATCCGGCTCCATCTTCTTGGCGCGGGCGATCAGCTCGGCGACGCGGCGCCCGCCCTTGCGCCCGATCTCGCGGAAATGCTCGTTCGAGTACCGCTCGCTGACCGCCTTGCCGCCCTTCGAGCCGATCTCCTGGAAGAACTCGGCGCCGTACCTGGCGCGGGTCGTCTTGCCGCCCTTGCGTCCGGCTTCTCGGACGCTCATGTTGCCTTCATCGGCGGTGCCGTTCTGGTCGGTGCCGCGGCCGTCGGCCATCTGGCGCCTCCTTCGTGGGTGGTCCGTGGTCGTGGTGTGCTGCACGCGGTGAAGCAAGTTGCGTACCGCGGCGAGCCACGGGAAGCGGTCGCTGTGCGACCGGCTAGAATTGCGCGCCGATGCACCCTCTGCTGCGCAACGCCGTGATCGGGATCGTGGGCCTGATCATCGCCGGCGCCCTGACCGCGCTCGCCCTGCTGGGCCGCGACTCGGACCTGTCGGTCCTGGCGCTGCTCGCCGCATCGGTGCTCGGTGCGCTCGTCGGCCTGTTCCTGTACTCGCAGGGATGGATCTGGGGCGCCCGCGCCTCCCGTCGACGCGATCACGGGCAGGCCGTGGTCATCGCGATCGGCGGCGGCCTCATGGCACTGGTTGCCGCCGTCGCCATCGCCGGACTGCTGATCCTGCTGCTGCTCTTCTTCCTCGGCTGAGGTCAGGCGGCCGACGGCCAGGATTGGGCTCGCGCTGCTAGGATTGGCCACCGGGTCGACCGATGCCCCCATCGTCTAGAGGCCTAGGACGCCACCCTTTCAAGGTGGAGATCAGGGGTTCGAATCCCCTTGGGGGCACCACGCATTGTCGCCACCGATCAGATGTGGTTGATCTCGACGCGGTCGCCGCAGTTCGGGCAGTAGAGGAGCAGGAGCTTCGGGTCCTCCGGCATGGGGCGCCAGGAGTGGACGTCCTCCTCGCTGATGCGCTCCCCGCAACGGGGGCATTCGTGGCCCAGCTCGAGCCACTGATCGCGCGGAACGTTCTGACGGCCCATCAGCGGCGCACCACTGGCGGCGGTGGCTCCCATCCGGGCTTCGGTCCGGCCGGCGCCTCGCGCTCCCCGTCGGTGGCGTCGGCAGCGATGATCGCCGCACGCGTCTGATCGGCGCGCGCCGATGGCGAGAGCAGCGGATAGGACATCGCGGCATACCCGGGCCACATGCCGACGTCGCCGTCGCGGATCATGACCTGGATCTTGCTGAACGCTCCCGTCACGTCCCGGACGGATCGGTCGAGCACCTGGAGGTCGCGGCCGGTGACCTGCTTGAGGGCCGCGGGCAGCGTCTCGACCAGGTAGGCCGGGTTGGAGTCAGCGCCCAGCGCGATCTCGAGCGCGGCAACGACGTCCTCGTCCCGCAGGTCGCGGGGCATGGGACGGCTGATGTAGGTCATCCGGGGGTCGCGACTCGGCCCCCGGAACGTGCGGACGAGCGACTTGATCATGGGCGGCGCGATTGTACCGTCCCCGGCGCTCGCCGGGGTCGTGCAACTCCGGTTGGTATACTTGCGTCCCCAACAGACGACCGATCCCGCCGCCGCGCGCGTCCGAACACCCCGAGCCTCGACGCTGCAGCGCCGGCCCAAGGCGAGCCGTAGCCAGGAGAACTTCAGATCACCGTGCGCGTCCGAAAAGCCGTCCTGCCCGCCGCGGGCTTCGGGACCCGATTCCTTCCGGCGACGAAGTCGATTCCCAAGGAGATCATGCCGCTCGTCGATCGGCCGATCATCCAGTACGCCGTGGAGGAGGCGGTCGCCTCGGGGATCGAGCAGATCATCATCGTCATCGCGACCGGGCGCAGCGCAATCGAGGACCACTTCGACTCGAGCCCCTCGCTCGAACGCTGGCTCGAGGAGCGCGGCGATATCGAGATGCTGCGGACGATCCGGCGCATCAGCGAGTTCGGGACCGTCGCGTTCGTGCACCAACGAGAGCAGCTGGGACTCGGTCACGCCGTGCTGATGGCCAAGGACCTCGTCGGAGAGGAGCCGTTCGCCGTCCTGCTCAGCGACGACGTCATGCTCAACCCGACCGGGCAACCGGTCACGCGGCAGCTGATCGACGCCCACCTCGCCCACCGCGGATCGGTGGTGGCGGTGCAGCGCGTGGAGCGCGAGGACGTCAGCCGCTACGGGATCCTCGAACCGCTCCACGAGGAGGGCCGGGTCGTCGAGATTCGCAACCTCGTCGAGAAGCCCTCCGTGGAGGACGCTCCGTCCGACCTGGCGGTGCTGGGGCGCTACGTGCTCACTCCGAAGATCTTCGACGTGCTGGAGCAGACGACCCGCGGCGCCGGAGGCGAGATCCAGCTGACCGACGCCATCCGCACCTTGATCCAGGAGCAGCCGGTCTTCGGCTACCAGTTCGAAGGCACCCGCCACGATGCCGGCACCCGCATCGGCTGGCTGAAGGCCAACGTCGCCATGGGCCTCGAGTCGGACGACGCCGACGAATTCCGCTCGTACATCCGCGGCCTCGACCTGCGAGACTGACGCCGACGTGGAGATGATCGGCAGGCTGATCAGCGACCGATACCGCCTCATCGCCCCGCTGGGCGAGGGCGGGATGGCCACGATCTGGCGTGCCGTCGACGAGCAGCTCGACCGCGAGGTCGCCGTCAAGCTCCTGCGTCCGCAGTTCAGCTCGGACCCCGGGTTCGCCGCGCGCTTCAAGCAGGAGGCCCGGTCGGCGGGCGGGCTGTCGCACCCGAACATCGTCAGCGTCTACGACTACGGCACCGACGGAGCCGATGGCGACCAGTACATCGTCATGGAGCTCATCGAGGGCAGCGACCTGTCGACCGTCCTCCGCGATCGCGGGACGCTCTCGGTCGACGATGCGGTCCGCGTCGCCATCGGGATCGCGAGCGCACTCGAGGTCGCGCATCGCAAGGGCATCGTCCACCGCGACGTGAAGCCCGGGAACATCCTCATCACCGACGGCGGCGACGTGAAGGTCACCGACTTCGGGATCGCCCGCGCCGTGGCTGAAGCCTCGATGACGGTGACCGGCACCACCCTCGGATCGGTCCACTACTTCAGCCCGGAGCAGGCGCGTGGCGACGAGGTGACGGGCGCGTCGGATGTCTATGCCCTGGCGATCGTGCTGTTCGAAATGCTCACCGGGCGCCGGCCCTTCGAAGGCGATTCGGCGGCCGCGGTCGCGCTGAAGCGGCTGAACGAGGACGCGCCGGCACCCTCCTCGATCGGGCATCCCCTGGCGCCCGGACTCGAGGCGATCCTCATGCGCGCCCTGGCGCGCGACCAGGCGGAGCGCTACCCCGACGCCGGCGCCTTCGCCGAAGCGTTGCGCGTCTGGAGGCGCGACCCCGACGCGGCGGTCATGCCCATCCCCGGCGGCCGTGGCGCGGCGCCCGCCCAAACGCCGGCCGCGGGTGAGCCGACTGTCTACGTTCCACCCCGTGTCACCCGTCCGGCGGACCGCGTGGCAATGGCTCCGCCGCCGCGCCGGGTCGATGCCTACGACCGCGAGCCCGATGACGGGCAGCCGTGGTGGATCTGGCTGCTGGCGGTCCTGGCGGTCGTGCTGCTCGGAGCCATCGGCTTCCTCGCCGCGCAGCTGCTGGGCTCGTCGGGAGACCCGTCCACCACACCCAGCGCCTCGGCGGCGGTCGTGACCGTTCCCGATTGCGACGGCGTGCGTCTGACGACGCTGCGCACCCAGCTGCGAGACGTGGATGTCGTCGTCGACGAGCAGGACGAGCCTTCGTCGGACATCCCCGAAGGCGACGTCATCCGCTGCGAGCCAGCCAGCGGTGCGTCGATGAACGAAGGCGACACCCTCGTCGTCTTCGTGTCGAGCGGTGAAGAGGAGGTCCGCGTCCCCAGCCTGCGAGGCCAGACGCAGTCACAGGCCGAAGCGACGCTGCGCGACTTCGACCTGCGCGTTGGCGAGGTCGACTTCGAGCCCGACCAGGACGTGGCGGATGGCTCGGTGATCCGCAGCGACCCGCCGTCGGGCAACAGCGTCGCCGCCGGGAGCCAGGTGAACCTGGTGATCAGCAGCGGCCCGACACCGTCGCCGACCCCATCCCCCTCGCCGACCCCGGACCCGACGCCCGCGCCCACGCTGCCACCGCCGCCACCCACGCCCACGCCGGAACCGGTGCCGACCCCGACCCCCGCGCCGTAGGACCCGGCGCCATCCCCGGGTGCCGGTGCTAGGATTGGCCGTGATCCCGTTTCCACGCTTGGGAGGCACGTCGTTCAACAATGACAACCACTACCCCGGTCTCGGTCGACGAGTCGACCTTCGAGTCGGAGGTCCTCAACGCAGACAAACCCGTCCTCGTCGACTTCTGGGCCCCTTGGTGCGGGCCGTGCCGGCTTGTATCGCCGGTCGTCGAGAGCATGGGCGACAAGCACGCCGACAAGTTGGGCGTCGCGAAGGTCAACACGGACGAGAACCAGCAGCTGGCGATGCGCTACAGCATCTTCAGCATTCCCACGCTGATCGTCTTCCAGAACGGCCGCGAGGCCGCCCGCCTGGTCGGCTACATGCCCCAGGAGGTCATGGAGGAGCGCCTCAGCCAGTTCCTCACCTGAGGCAACCGGAACGCGCCACTCGGGCAGCCGCTACACTCCCCCGCGAGGAGGGCTGCCCGAGCATCCATGATCATCAAGACCGAACGCCGCACCGGCGGCGACCGGCGCGAGGCCAGTGACCCTTTCGCGCCCGACCGTCGCGATTCCGATCGCCGCACGATGTGCTGGGAGGTCGAGAACTGCGACCTGACGATCCGCTACCGCTGCCCGGCCTTCATCCTTCGTCGGCCGTGCTGGGAGCTGTGGGCGGTCGAGGGCATCGGCCCGGCGCGCGCCTGCTGCCACGACGACAAGGAGTGCGAGCCTGGTCGCTGCGTGATTGCCGAGAAGCGATTCGCGGGCGCACCGGAGCCGCTGACGGTGCACGTCGGCCGCCGAGGGGTTCCACTCGGATACTCGAAGCCGCGACGGCACCATTGTCCCCACTTCTACCTGACCCAGGGCGCGAAGGGGCGGGTGCCGATCCAGGCGCCGCAGCTCATGCGCACGCTGGCCAAGCAGGAGGGCACGGTGAGCCGATGCGAGCTGCGCGGCGGCGTGCATCTCGACTCGGGGTACGTCAACGACCTGTGCCTGACCGGCCAGTTCAACGACTGCGTCTTCTTCGAGGACGCCGCGGACTGATACGCCCGTGACCGATGCGGGGCCCCTTTCCTACCGCGATGCCATCGCCGCGCTCACCGAGCGCGGACGCTTCGGCGTCAATCTGGGCCTCGATCGGGTCCGGCGCCTCATGGCCGATGTCGGCCGGCCCGACGGCGAGCTGCGCGGGGCCCTCGTCGGGGGCACGAACGGCAAGGGCTCGGTGGTGGCGATGGCCGGATCGGTCCTGGTCGCGGCCGGCCACCGTGTCGGCACCATGCCGAAGCCGCACCTGGTCGACTACCGGGAGCGAGTCGCCATCAACGCCATCCCGATCTCGGAACCGGCCTTTGCCGCCGCGGTCGCCCGGGTCCTTCCCGCCGTCGACCGCATGCAGGCCGAGACCGGGAACCCGACCGAGTTCGAGGTCCTGACGGCGGTCGCGATCGCGGAGCTGGCGCGCCAACGG
>JAGXHP010000059.1 GCA_024636135.1 Chloroflexota bacterium | reverse complement strand
GTCGGCGAGCGAGTCGGACGGCCTGCAGGCGGTGGTCGGGGTCATCGACGCCGAGGACGAGGTCGACCTGGAACTCTGACCGCCGATCAGGCGGAGATCAGCTCGCTCAGACGCTCGATGCTCACCGGCCGGAATCCGTCGGCCGCGAGTCGCTCGAAGATCTCGGATCGCTCGACGTGCGCCATCACCGCGCAGACATCCCCCGGCCGCGCGCGGCCGAGCAGCGTCTGAAGGGCCTCTATCTCGTTCGGGCGGGCTCCGATGTCGCCGCGATAGCCCCCATCGCCAGCCCCACGACGGAGCAGGTCGTTCATCTCCTCGAGCTTGCGCCCCCGCAGGTAGTGTTCCTTCTCCGCGATGACGAGATCGTCGGCACGCCCTGCCAGCCGGCCGAGGGCGAGCAGGATCTCGTCCGTCCGGTCCCCTGCGGTGCCGAAGGCGAGGCGTACCGCGCGCCCGCCCGCCACGCCCTCGGCCACGTCCATCAGGCCGGCCAGGCCCGCCTCGTTGTGCGCGAAGTCGACGATGACGAAGACGCGGTCGCGCTCGAAGACGTTGAGGCGGCCGGGATTGGCCGATGCGTCCTGCGCGAACGATCGCAGTCCGCGGCCGATGCGCGGCGCCTTGATGCCCAGCGCGTCGCACGCTGCCGCCGCCGCGAGGGCATTGGCCACGTTGTAGCGCGACAGGCCGGCGACGGTGACCGGCATCTCCGCGGCGGGCCCGAGCTTCCGGGCGCGCCGCCCGGCACCGAGCAGAACGAGCTCCCCATCCCGCAGGATCGCGCCCCGGCCGCCCGCGGCCACGGCCCGACGAACCCGGTCCGAGCCGGCATCCAGGCTGAAGGCGTGGATGGCGGCTCGCGTCCCGCGCCGCATGCCCCAGGCGCGGTCGTCATCGGCATTCAGGACGGCCCAACCGCCGCGGCGCGTGATGCGCGGGACGACCCCCTTGACCTCGGCCAGCTCGTCGAGCGTGTCGATGCCCTGTAGTCCCAGGTGATCGGCGCTGACGTTCGTCACCACGCTGACGTCATTCGCCGCGTACCCGATGCCGCGCAGGAGGATCCCGCCGCGCGCCGTCTCGAGCACGGCCAGGTCGAGGCCGGGCTCCGCCAGGATGCGCGCGGCGCCGCCGAAGCCGGTCCAGTCACCGGGCTCGACCATCTCCCCTCTGACCACGATCCCGTCCGAGTTCGTCATGCCGACCCGCATCCCTGCCTCGGTCGCGATGTGCGCGATGAGGCGCGTCGTGGTGCTTTTGCCATTCGTGCCGGTCACCGCCACGATCGGGATCCGCGGACGGGGCAGATGCGACAGCGGGCCATGGGCCGTGGCCCGCAGGCCGGAGACCTCCCGACGATGCGTCGAACGGCCGAGGGCGAGGCGTCCGGTGGAGGCGCCCATGGCCTGCGCGATCGTCCGACGACGCCACGTGAACGCAACCGCCACGCGCAGACCGTCCACCGAGATCCGGTGCGTGATGCGCGGAGTGGGGAGATCAAGCGCCTCGTGAAGGCGTCGGATGGCATCGGCCGCGCCGGCCGCGATGGGCTCCATTGCGCCTGGTCGCTGCGCGACGAACTCGATCTTGACGGCCGGGCGCGTGAAGAAGCGATTCGGGCCGTCAAGCACGCGCAGCTCGAGCAGCTCGACGCCGTGGTCCGGTGGGTTGGCAGCGCGCGGCATGGCCGTGAGTATATTGGGCGCCATGCCCGATCCGACCGCGCTCCGGCGCCGCGCCGACGCACGCCTGCCCCGCTTCCTCGCCGAGCTCGAGTCGCTCGTGAACATCGACTGCGGGTCGTACACACCCGAGGGCGTCAACCGCGTCGCCGATTTCGTGGCCGATACCCTCCGTGAGCTCGGGGCCGAGGTCGAGCGCACGCCCCACCGTCCCGCCGCCGGGGAGCCGCAGCTGGGCGATCTCCTGGTCGGCCGGCTCGCAGGCACGGGCCCGCGCGTGCTCCTCATCGGCCACATGGACACCGTGTTCGATGCCGGAACCGTTGTGGCCCGCCCGTATCGGTCGGATGGCATGCGCGCCACGGGTCCAGGCGTGACGGACATGAAGGCCGGCCTGCTGGCCGGACTCCACGCCATCGGCGCGCTGCACGACGAGGGCGAGAGCCCAGCCATCACGTTCGTGGCAAACCCCGACGAGGAGATCGGCTCGCCGTTCAGCACGCCGACCATTCGCGAGCTCGCGCCCCGGCACGACGTGGCCCTGGTGCTCGAGTGTGCGCGCGCCAACGGTGACATCGTGAGCGCCCGCAAGGGCATCGGCGACTACGTGATCGAGCTGTCGGGACGCGCTGCGCACGCCGGGATCGAGCCCGAGAAGGGACGCTCGGCGATCCTGGCCGCCGCGCACCAGGTCCTGGCCCTCCAGGAGCTGAACGGCCGCTGGCCCGGGGTCACCGTCAACGCCGGCGTGATCCGTGGCGGGACGCGACCGAACGTGGTTCCGGAGCGCTGTGAGCTGATGGTGGATCTGCGGGCGTCGGCCGCGGAGCCGTTCGCGGCGGCGGCGGCCGAGGTCGAGCGCATCGCGTCGACCGCGGCCGTCGAGGGGGTCACCACCTCTCTGCGCCGCACGGCCGCCCACGCGCCGATGGAGCGGACGCCGGCAACGGCTCGGCTGGTTGACCTGGCGGTCTCGATCGCCGCGGACCTGGGATTTCCCCTGCGCGATGCGGCGACCGGCGGGGCATCGGATGCGAACACGTGCGCGGCACTCGGCGTGCCCGTGCTCGACGGGCTCGGCCCGGTGGGAGGGGATGACCACTCCGCCGACGAGTGGCTCGACCTCGGCAGCATCGTCCCGCGCACAGCACTGCTGGCGACGCTCATCGGCCGCATCGGCGAGGCGGTCTGACCCGCGGTATATACCCGATATACTCGGCCTGCATGCCAGCCAAACGCGTCCTGATCTCGATCGATGAGCGGCTGCTCGACCGCATCGATCACGCAGCTGCCCGGAGCGGGCTCACCAGAAGCGGGCTCATCGCGAGCCTGGCGAGCCAATCAGTCGAGCCCCGGCAGGGCCCCGGCGCCGATGCGGACGTCCGCGCCGCACTTGCCGGCATCGATGAGCTCGCTGCAGAAGCAACCTCGTGAAGCGGCTCGTTCTCGACGCGGCCGCGTTCCTCGCGTGGTTCGGGCAGGACGCGGATCGTCGCCTTCGCGACGAGTACGAGGCCGGGACCCTCGTCGTGCTGGTGTCCACCGGCTTCAGCATCTCGGTGCTCGACGCTGCTGCGCGGGGTGGCTGGAGTCCGGATCGGCTGCGCGCGCTCGCTCCCCTCATCGCTCGTGCCGGGTTGGAGGTGCACGAACCGCGGACCGACGAGCTTGCCCGCTGGCTGGGACGAGGGCTGTCCGCGCACCCGGCGGCGAGCGCCGCCGTCGCCGAGGGCCTCGGCGTTCCACTCGTCAGCGGCGACGCCGAGCTGCGCCACGTCGCCTCCACACTCCTGCTTCCAGACTGAGGCGGATCGTATATACCGTATATACCTTGCGCGCAGCGCCACGGCCGCGGGCTAGAATGGGCGCCCGTGACCGATGACTACCGCCACCGCACGAGCCTGCAGGTGCGCTTTCGCGACATCGATGCGTTCGGGCATGTGAACAATGCGGTCTTCTTCAGCTACGTCGAGCTGGCTCGCATCCAGTACCTGCTCGACGTGCTGCAGCCAGGCGAACCGTTCGACCGCCTGCCGCTGATCCTCGCACGCGTCGAGCTCGACTACCGATCGCCGATCGCCTTCGGCGACGAGGTCGTGGTCGAGACGCGTATCGATCGGGTCGGACGGACCAGCTTTGGGATGAGCCATCGGATGACCGTCGCACCGACCGGCCGGCTGGTCGGGGACGTGCAGACGGTCCTCGTCACCTACGACTACGCAACCGCCCGCCCGATCACGGTCCCCGATGAGTGGCGCTCCCGCTTCGGCGCCTACGAGGGCCAGACGTTCGACGCGGCGACGCCCGAACCGGCCACGGCCGGCTGAACGTACCAGGAGACCCATGGCAGATCAGCAACGTTTCGACCTCCTCATCCTCGGCGGCGGCATGAGTTACGTCGGCGCCATCCGCGCCGCCCAGCTCGGCCTCAACGTCGGGCTGGTCGAACGCGACCGCCTCGGAGGCACGTGCCTGAACCGCGGCTGCATTCCGTCGAAGGCCCTCCTCGAGACGGCGGACCTCCTCCATCGCGTGACCGAGCAGGGCGGCGAGTTCGGGCTCTCGGGCAGCGACGGCATCGGACTCGACTACGGCGCGCTGGGCAAGCGGCGGGACCAGGTCATCGACAAGCACGTCGGTGGTGTCGAGTTCCTCATGAAGAAGAACAAGGTCACCGTGCTGCGCGGCAATGGCGTGCTGACCGGGCCGACCAGCGTGCGCGTCAGCGGCGGCGAGTCGGGTGACGTCGAGGCCAGCGCCGACAACCTCATCCTGGCCACGGGATCGGTCCCCCGCTCCCTCCCCGGGCTTGAGCCCGACGGGCACCTGATCATCACCAGCGATGAGGCCCTGTCTCGCAACGACGTTCCCGGGCGGGTCGCCATCGTCGGGGCCGGTGCGATCGGCGTCGAGTGGGCGAGCATGTACGGCGACTTCGGTGCCGAGGTCACGCTCATCGAGTACGCCGACCGGATCGTCCCGCTCGAGGATCCCGAGGTCGGCAAGGAGCTGGCGCGGGTCTTCAAGAAGCGGGGCATCGCCATCCATGCGGCCAGCAGCATCGACACCGAGACCCTCAACAAAGCGGAGAGCGAGGTCAGCTTCCAGATCGCGACGAAGGACGGCGGCAAGCGCACCGACATCACCGCCGACGTGATCCTCGTCGCGGTCGGGCGCCGCCCGGTGACCGAGGAGATCGGCCTCGAGGCCATCGAGGGCGTGAAGATGGAGCGCGGCTACGTCGTGGTCGACGAGTTCATGCGCACCGGCGTCGAGCACCTGTACGCCATCGGCGACATCGTTCCGGGCTTCGCGCTGGCCCACGTGGCCAGCCACGAGGCGGTCGTCGCCGTCGAGCACCTGGCGGGGCACGACCCCGCTCCCGTCCGCATGGACCTCATGCCGCGCGTCACGTTTTGCCGGCCGCAGATCGCGTCGGTCGGCATGAGCGAGGAGGAGGCGACTGCCGCCGGTCATGAGATCAAGACAGGGTCCTTCCCGTTCCGCGCCCTGGGCAAGGCCACGATCGTCGGCGAGGTCGATGGCTTCGCGAAGTTCGTGGTCGATGCGGAGTCCGACATCCTGCTCGGGGCGCACATCATCGGCCCACACGCCGGGGACCTGCTGGCGGAGCCGACGCTGGCCCGACTGGTGGAGGCCACGGCCGGCGAGATCGCCATGAGCGTGCACGCGCACCCGACGCTCACCGAAGTGCTCGCCGAGGCCGCGCTCGCGGTCGATGGCGCCGCCATTCACGTCTAGGAGGCAGTCCTCGATGGCCCAGACCGACATCCGGCCTCGACACCAGGAGCTCGGGCTCAGCGATGACGACGTGCTCGGCATGTATCGCGACATGCTCCTGGCGCGAGCCGTCGACGAGCGGATGTGGCTCATGCAGCGCGCCGGCAAGATCGCTTTCATCATCTCGGGACAGGGGCACGAGGGCGCCCAGGTCGCCATGTCCTGGGCCATGCGCAAGGGCCAAGACTGGATGGCGCCGTACTATCGCTCGATCGCGAGCGCCATGACATTCGGGATGGACGCCGAGGACATCATCACCGCGCACCTCGCCAAGGCCGATGATGTGAGCTCCGGCGGGCGGCAGATGCCCGGACACTACGGCGGCGCGCCGTACAACATCGTGTCTCTCAGCTCCCCGGTCGGCACCCAGGTCCTCCACGCGGTGGGGATCGCCATGGGCGCGTGGGTCCGCGGTGACGACGTCGTCACGATGACGCAGTTCGGCGAGGGCACCTCGAACCAGGGCGAGATCCACGAGGCGATGAATTTCGCCGGCGTCCACAAGCTGCCGGTCATCTTCGTGTGTGAGAACAATGGCTACGCCATCAGCGTCCCGCTCGATCAGCAGGTCGCCGGCAGCTCGGTCGCGGCTCGCGCGGTCGGGTACGACATGCCGGGCGTGGTGGTCGACGGCGGCGACGTCCTCGCCTGTTACGCCGCCACCAAGGAGGCCCACGATCGCGCGCGTCGCGGCGAGGGTCCAACGCTGATCGAGGCGCACGTCGTGCGGCTCACGAGCCACTCGTCGGATGACGACCAGCGCCGCTACCGCGACCCCGAGGAGGTGGCCGCCCTGAAGGAGCGCGACCCGATTCCGCAGTTCGCGGCCGAGCTGCGAGCCGCCGGAGTCCTGACCGACGAACGCGACGAAACGATGCGTGCCGAGATCAAGTCGCTGGTCAACGAGGCCAGCAAGCGAGCCGAGGCGCGGCCCGAGCCGACTCCGGAGGACGCCCACGAGCGGGTCTATGCCGAGCCGATCCCCGGCGGCGGCACCGCGGTCCCGCTTGCTCCGATCGACGGGGGGCACTGAGCATGGCCGAGCTGAACATCCTCGAGGCGATTCGCACCGCCATGGACGAGGAGATGGAGCGCGACGACCAGGTGATGGTGCTGGGTGAGGACGTCGGCAAGAAGGGCGGCGTGTTCGGCGCCACCGAAGGGCTGTTCGCCAAGTACGGGCACAAGCGCGTCCTGGACACCCCGCTGACCGAGGGCATGATCGCCGGCGCGGCGATGGGTGCAGCGGTCTACGGGCTCCGCCCGGTCGCCGAGATGCAGTTCGCGGACTTCGTCTATCCCGCGTTCAACCAGATCGTGTCCGAGATCAGCCGCATTCACTACCGCTCCAACGGCACCTTCTCCGCGCCGATGGTGATCCGCATGCCGTACGGCGGTGGCGTTCACGGCGCGCTGTACCACTCCCAGTCCAACGAGGGCTACTTCACGCACACCGTCGGCCTCAAGGTGGTCGCGCCCGGCACGCCGGCCGACGCCAAGGGGCTGCTGAAGGCCTCGATCCGCGACCCCGATCCCGTGATGTTCTTCGAACACAAGAAGACGTACCGGCTGTTCAAGGGGCAGGTTCCCGACGGTGACACGGTCGTGCCGATCGGCAAGGCCGATGTGGCTCGCAGCGGCAAGCACCTCTCGATCTTCTGCTACGGCTTCATGCGCACCTGCGCCCTCGAAGCGGCCGAGACGCTGGCTCGCGAGGATGGCGTGGAGGCCGAGATCGTCGACCTGCGGACTCTCCGCCCACTCGACACCGAGACGATCCTTGCATCGGTGGCAAAGACGGGCAAGGCGCTGGTCGTCCACGAGGCAAATCGGTTCGGTGGATTCGGCGCCGAGATCGCGGCGGAGATCAGCGAGCGCGCCTTCGAGCAGCTCGACGGTCCGGTCACCCGGCTTGCCGGACCGGACGTGCCGGGCGTTCCGTACCATCATTCCCTCGAGGACTGGTACATGATCGGACCGGCGCGGATCGTCGACGCGGCGCGCAAGCTCGCGGCCTACTGACCGATCGTTCACAATCTGACCCACACGAAGACGAACGCACGCGACCAGAGGAAGGCTTCCACCCGATGGCAACCACGATCAAGATGCCGCAGCTGGGCGAATCGGTCACCGAGGGGACGATCGAGCGCTGGCTGGTCAAGGAAGGCGACACCGTCGAGCAGTACGACCCGCTCTTCGAGGTCGTCACCGACAAGGTGAACGCCGAGGTGCCAGCGGAGATCGCCGGCACGATCAGCAAGATCCTGGTTCCCGACGGCGAGACCGTGGCGGTCGGTACTCCCGTGGCCGAGATCGACAGCGACGGTGCCGGCGAGGCGACCTCGTCCGACGCGCCGGCCGCCGAGGCGCAGGCGGCGCCGGCCGAAGCCCAGGCTGAACCGACCGAACCAGAGCAGCAGCCCGCCGAGGCCGAGGCCGAGGCCG
>JAGXHP010000058.1 GCA_024636135.1 Chloroflexota bacterium | reverse complement strand
TGCGCGCCGAGGTCCATGAGCGCAGCCTCCACCAGCGTGGCGGTGGCCGACGACACGAGGATCTGGCCGCCGTGGCCGGTGGCCGCGATGCGCGCGGCGCGGTGCACGTCGGGGCCGACATAGCCCTCGTCGGTCACGTGCGGCGTGCCGGTGTGCAGGCCTATGCGCACCGTGATCGGTCCGTCGCTCAGGGCGTCGCGTGCCTCGGCGGCGGCGGCCAGTGCGCCGGGGGCGGTGGGGAAGGCGACAAAGAAGGCGTCGCCCTGGGTGTCAACCTCCACTCCCCCGTGGGCGGCGAACGAGTCGCGCAGGATGCGGCGGTGGGTGGCCAGGGCATCGGCATAGGGCTCCGCGCCGAGCTCGTGGAGCAGCCTCGTCGAGCCCTCGATGTCCGTGAACAGGAAGGTGACCGTGCCGGACGGAAGATCTGCGCGGCCCACGCACCGATGATGCCTCACGCGCGCCTCCTGGGACCAGCGGCCACGCGCGGCGGCCCACGTCGGCCATTGCCGGTCCGCCCCTGGGAAATCCGGCCAATCAGTGGCCGTTACTCCCGCGGGCGGACGAACGGAGCCGTTGCTCCCAAGGGCGGACGGGCGGAAGGGCGGGCGGGAACGTGGGCCGTTCAGTACGCGTGTGCCTCGACCTGCTCGACGAGGCGAGCCTGGGGCTCGCCCCCAAGCACGGCTCGGGCTCGCGGCATCTCCCACATCGCCTCGAGGGCGCTGCGGAAGGCCAGCGCACGATCCCCGTCATCGAAGTCGAGGTCGATGACGACGTACGCGGGATTGTCCGCCGCACGCCCCACGCGGTAGGCACGCACGCCGCCGCGCTCGCGACCGACGGGATCGCTGTCGAATGCGGCCTTCCAGGCGTCGTAATCGGCGGTGAGGTGCTCAATCCGGATCGTATGCATCGGGGTATCTCCTATTCGCTGTAGTGACGCTATATCCAACCTAGCGGTACTATACCGAAATGGAACCAGACGTCAAGACCCGGCGCCGATACGAATCTCCCCAGCGGCAGGAGCAGGCGCGCGCCACCCGGCGCGCCATCCTCGAGGCTGCGCGGGCGCGGTTCATCCAGACCGGGTATGGGGCGACGACGCTCCAGGCGATTGCCGATCGCGCATCGGTCTCGGTGGCGACTGTGTACGCGGCGTTCGGAAACAAGCGGACCGTGCTGAAGGAGGTGGTCGACGTGTCGATCGCCGGTGACGACGAGCCGGTCGCGATCGCCGACCGCGCCTGGGTCGCGGACTTCGCGACTGAACCGGATCGGCACAAGCGCATCCGGATGTTGGCGGCGGGCGGGCGACGCATCCTCGAGAGGCGGTCCGCGGTGGACGCCGTGGTCCAGGCGGCGGCGGCGGCCGACCCGGAGATCGCCGAGCTCTGGGGTGACCTGAGGCGACAGCGGCGAGAGGGACAGGGCCGATTGCTGACCCTCGTTGCGGGACCCGAAGGCGTGCGGCCTGACCTGGCCCCGGACGAGGCCGCCGACATCCTCTACGTCATCGCGAGCCCGGAGACATATCGCGCGCTCGTCGGCGAACGTGGCTGGACAGCGGAACGCTTTGAGGCGTGGACCGTAGCGACGATCGAGGGGCTCCTCGCCTGACGAAGCTCTGGGGCATGGCTCGGAATGGTGCTTGTGCGCACCACCCACTGCGAATCGGGCTTCCGCAGAGCTGGTCCAGGAGATACCTTCCGCGGTACAACGACTCAGGGAGTACTAATCGATCCGAGCCGGGGGTACTTCGAGCGGCACCCGACACGGCCCGAGGTGGCTTCCCGGTCGATCATCGCCACGGAATCTCTGGAGGGGAGAGACCTTGGGCGCCGCCACGGGAAGTCACCGCGCTCCTTGCGCCAGATCGCGCGCGCTGGCCGGTGCCGTCCGCCCCTTCCTGCCGCTGAGAGCTGACGCAGTGCGTCCTCCGCGCACCCCTGCCCCGTCCCGGTGGGCTCATCCGGTCAGGATGGAGGACTCCCGCTGATGCGATCCGTCGTTTCGTGGAGCGTGCGATTCCGGCTGCTCGTGCTGGGCGTCGCCGGCGGCCTGGTCATCTTCGGCGCGATGGCGCTTCCGGCCGCCCCGGTCGACGCCTTGCCCGAGATCTCGCCCCCCTACGTCGAGATCCAGACCGAGGCGCTCGGCCTGTCGGCCGAGGATGTCGAGCAGCTCATCACGGTTCCGCTCGAGGCGGACCTCCTCAACGGCGTGGCCTGGCTGGAATCGATCGAGTCCGAGTCGGTTCCGGGCCTCTCGTCGATCGTCCTCACCTTCGAACCGGGGACCGACCCGATCCGGGCGCGGCAGATGGTCGCGGAGCGGCTGACGCAGGCGCACGCCCTGCCGAACGTGTCGAAGCCGCCGGTCATGCTGCAGCCCCTGTCGTCCGCGAACCGACTTCTGATGATCGGGCTCAGCTCGGACGAGCACTCGCTCATCGACATGTCCGTGCTGGCGCGCTGGACCATCCGGCCGCGGCTCATGGGTGTGCGCGGCGTGGCGAACGTGGCGATCTGGGGTCAGCGGGAGCGCCAGCTTCAGGTCCTCGTGGACCCCGAGCACCTCGGCGAGGCGGGCGTCACCCTCGACGATGTCGTGGAGGCCACCGGCAACGCCCTGTGGGTCTCGCCGCTCACCTTTCTCGAGGCATCCACGCCCGGCACCGGCGGCTTCATCGATACCCCGAACCAGCGCCTCGGAGTTCAGCACATCTTCCCGATCTCCTCGCCGGAGGACCTGGAGCAGATCCCCGTCGCCGGTGGTGACGGGCACCGATACCGGCTCGGCGACCTGGCCAACGTCGTCGAGGACCACCAGCTGCTCATCGGAGATGCGATCGTCAATGACGGCGCCGGAGTCGGCACCGGCCTGCTGCTGGTCGTCGAGAAGTTCCCCGAGGCGAACACGCTGGCGGTGACGCGCGGCGTGGAAGAGGCGATGGCGGCGCTCAGCCCCGGGCTGGGCGGCATTCGGGTCGACACCACGATCTTCCGGCCGGCCTCGTTCCTGGAGACGGCGACGGGCGGCCTGTCGCTCGCCGTCCTCATCGGCTTTCTGCTTCTCGGCATCGTGCTCATCGGCCTTCTCTACGACTGGCGTGCTGCGCTCGTCAGCCTCGTCTCTGTTCCCGTCTCGCTCATGGCCGCCGCACTCGTCCTGATCGGCACGGGGGCGACGGTGAACGCGTTGCTGATCGCGGGCTTCGTCGTTGCGATCGGGGTCGTCGTCGACGACGGAGTGAGCACGGCGACGGCGGTGCGGCGGCGGCTGGCAGCGGCGGCAAGCACGGGGGAGGTGGGACGTCGTGAGGCACTCGCGGCGGCCGTCCTCGAAGTCCGGGGACCGAAGCTGTACGCCACGATCATCCTCGGCCTGGCCGTCATCCCACTCCTCCTTCTCGACGGCGTGAGCGGTGCTCTCGTCCCGACGACGCTGGCCGCGTTCGCCGCCGCGCTCGTCACCTCGACGATCGTCGCGATGACGGTGACGCCGGCTCTCATGGCCCTCCTGATGCCATCTGAGCCAGCCGAGCGTCACGCGACCCGGCTGGTCGGTGCCGTGCAGGCGGGATACGGCGCCCTGCTCGTCCGGCTGCTGGATCATCAGCGTCGCATCTCGGCCGTGGTCGGCGTCGCGACGGTCGGGGTCATCGCAACCGTCGCCCTCTCGATGGCGCCGGGGCTCGCCGCGCTCGACGCGCCGTCGTTCCGCGAGCGTGATCTGCTGGTCCAGTTCAACGGTCAGGCCGGCACGTCCCATCCGGCGATGCGGCGGATCGTGTCCCAGGGCGCCGGCGAGCTGCAGCGTATTCCCGGCATCCGCAACGTCGGAGCGCACGTCGGCCGGGCGATGCTGTCCGACGAGGTCTCGAACGTGAACGTGGGCGAGATCTGGTTCAGCATCGACGCCCAGGCCGATTACGACGCAACTCTCGCCGCGGCCCAGCAGGTGATCGACGGATATCCGGGGCTTGAACGCCGGATCATGACGCACCCCCAGGAGCGCCTGACCGAGATCGCCGAAGCCCGGCCGGAGGATCTGGTCGTGCGGGTATACGGCCAGGAGATGGGGGTCCTGCGCGATAAAGCCGCCGAGGTCCGCGAGCTCCTCGTCGGCATCGAGGGCGTCGCGTCCGCCGCCGTGGAGCCGCAGGTCGACGAGCCGGCCATCAACGTGGTGATCGACCTCGATGCCGCGGCGCGCCACCAGCTCAAGCCCGGCGAGATCCGCCGTGCGGCGGCCACGCTGCTGTCGGGCATCGAGGTGGGCAGCCTGTTCGAGGACCAGAGGGTCTTCGACGTGGTCGTGTGGGGAGCGCCCGAGCTCCGCAGCGACGTGTCGGCCGTCGCCGAGCTTCCGATCCTCACTCCCTCCGGGCGCATCGTCCGCCTGGGCGACGTCGCCGACGTGGAGGTCGCTCCTGCCGTGAGCGTCATCCGGCGCGACGCGGTCCAGCGGCGCATCGACATCGGCGCGACGATCGTGGATCGAGACGCGTCCGCCGTGCTGGCCGACGTCGAGGCCGCGCTCCGGCAGGTCGACTTCCCGCTCGAGAGCCACGCCGAGATCCTCGGCATTACCGCCGAGCGCGCCGACGCGGGCGCAAGCCTCCTCGCGATCTCCATCGCAGTGATCGTCGGCATGCTGCTCGTGCTTCAGGCGGCGTTCGGCGGCTGGCAGCTGGCGGTCGCCGTCTTCCTGAGCCTCCCGGCCGCGCTGTCCGGCAGCCTCATCGTCGCGCTCGTCATCGGCGAACCCGGATCACTCGGCGCAGTTCTGGGTGTCCTCGCCGTGCTGGGGGTCGCCCTCCACCAGAGCATTCAGCTCGTCGCGGAGTACCGCCGCCTGCAGACGAATCGGGTCGAGGAGCCCGGCCTTGGGCTCGTCCTGCGCGGGGCGCATGAGCGTCTCGTGCCGTTGCTGACCGCGACCCTGGGGACGGCGGTGGCGGTCGCTCCGTTCGCGGTCCTCGCCGGCCTGCCGGGGTTCGAGATCGTCGGGCCGATGGCGCTCGTCACGCTCGGGGGCCTGCTGACGACGGCGCTGCTCAGCCTGTTCGTGGTCCCGATCGCCTTCCAGGGCGTCGGTCTCGTCTACGCGTCCGATGCGGTCGCCATTCCGATCGAAGGGGCCACCGAGCCCGAGGCAGTGGGAGCCCGACAGCCATGACACGCGATCGCTTTGTCCATGTCAGCGGAACCATCATGCTTGGCCTCGCATTGACGGCATGCGGCCAGGAGGCGGCCGAGGCGGCCGACGAGCAGCCGGCCATCCTCGAAGAGGTGGGCGACACCGAGCTGACGCGCATCACGCTCACCGCCCACGCCGCAGAGCGCCTGGACATCCAGACGGCCGTCGTCGCACCCGTCTCAGCCGACGGCGAGGAACGGCTGTCCATCCCGTACGGCGCCGTCGTGTGGGACGCCGATGGGGGCACGTGGGCATACACAGCCCCGGAGCCCCTTGTCTACTTGCGGGCGGAGATCACGCTCGATCGCATCGACGGGGATCGGGCGCTTCTGATCGACGGCCCGGACCCGGGGACCGAGGTCGTCGTCGTCGGCGCCGCGGAGCTATGGGGTACCGAGCACGGCGTGGGCGGAAGCGGGCACTGAGCCGATGACCGTCGGCGGAAGGTGCGTGGCCTAGCACGATGCGGAGGATCGTCGGCAGCAGCGTCCGGTTCCGCTACCTGGTGACGGCCATGGCGGCCGCCATGATGTTCTTCGGCGCCGGCCTGCTCCAGCAGATGCCGGTGGACGTCTTCCCGGAGTTCGCGCCGCCGCGAGTCGAGATCCAGACCCCGTCGCTCGGCCTGTCCGCCGCGGATGTCGAGGAGCTCGTCACCGTCCCGCTCGAGCAGGCGCTGGCGGGCGTCGAGGGTCTCGACGTCATGCGCTCGAAGTCGGTCCAGGACCTGTCCTCGGTCCTGCTCATCTTCAACCCGGGGACCGATCTCGTTCTCGCGAGACAGCTCGTCCAGGAACGCGTCAACCAGGTGACGCCGACGCTGCCGAGCTGGTCCAGCCCGCCGTTCATGCTGCCTCCGCTGTCGTCGACCAGTCGTGTCATGAAGATCGGACTGTCGTCAGACGAGCACTCGCTCATCGACATGTCGGTGATCAGCTACTGGACGATCCGACAGCGGCTGCTCGGCGTGGAAGGCGTCGCGAACATTGCGATCTGGGGCGAGCGGCTGCGAATGCACCAGGTCCAGGTCGACCCACAGCTCATGGCGTCGGCGGGCGTCTCGCTCAACGCCGTGATGAAGGCAACCGCCGACGCCCTCGACGAGGGGATCCTGCGCTTCTCCCAGGGCAACGTCATCGGCACCGGTGGCTTCGTCGACACCCCGAACCAGCGGCTCGCGATCCACTACGCGCCGCCGATCGGCCAGCCGACCGACCTCAGCCAGATCACCGTTCCCACCCACGAGGGCACGCTGGTCCCGCTGACCGACGTGGCCTCACTCGTCGAGGACCACCAGCCACTTGTCGGCGACGCGGTGATCAACGATGGCCCCGGACTGATGCTCATCGTCGAGAAGTTCCCGTGGGCAAACACGCTTGACGTGACGCGTGGCGTCGAGGCGGCCATCGACGATCTGCGGCCGGGGTTGAGCGGAATCGAGATCGACACGACGATCTTCCGGCCGGCGACCTTCATCGAGTCTGCGCTCGACAACCTCATCCGCGCGCTGCTCGTCGGCTCGATCCTCGTGGTGCTCGTCCTCGTGCTGTTCCTGTTCGAGTGGCGGACGGCGCTCATCAGCGTCATCGCCATCCCGACCTCCCTCATGGCGGCGGCCCTGGTCCTCAATGCGTTCGACACGACGATCAACACCATGGTCCTGGCCGGATTCGTCATTTCGGTCGGGGTCGTCGTTGACGACGCGATCATCGATGTCGAGAACATCGTGCGACGGCTGCGTCAGCATCGCCAAGCCGGCAGCACGGCCTCGACGGCGTCGATCGTGGTCGACGCCTCGCTCGAGGTTCGGAGCGCCATCATCTACGCCACCCTCATCGACGTCGTGGCGGTCACGCCCGTCTTCTTCGTCGAGGGCCTCTCGGGGGCGTTCTTCCAGCCTCTCATCGTGGCGTACGCGCTGGCCATCCTGGCATCGATGGTGGTTGCGCTGACGCTCACCCCCGCGCTGGCCTACCTCCTGCTCCATCGGGCACCGATCGAGCGGAATGCCTCCCCGATCGCGGATCGCTTCCGGGCTGGCTACCAGCGACTGCTCGACCGAATCATCCGCTCGCCGCGCCCCGCGTACCTGTCGGTCGGCTCACTGTTGCTTGCCGGGTCGCTCGTCCTCCCCCAGCTCGGTCAGTCGCTGCTGCCGGACTTCAAGGAGCGCGACTTCCTGATGCACTGGCTTACGGCGCCGGGCACGTCGTTGTCGGACGAGGTCCGGATCAGCCAGCGAGCCTGCATCGAACTGCGCACGATTCCCGGCGTCCGAAACTGCGGCTCGCACATCGGGCAGGCCCTGATCATGGACGAGGTCGTCGGGGTGTACTTCGGCGAGAACTGGATCAGCGTCGACCCGTCGGTCGACTACGACGCCACCCATGCCGCGGTGCAGGAGGTGGTTGACGGCTATCCCGGCCTGCAGCGGGACGTCCAGACCTATCTCAAGGAGCGGATCCGTGAGGTCCTGACCGGTTCGAGCGACGCGATCGTCGTTCGCATCTTCGGTCCCGACCTCCACCTCCTCCGTGAGGCGGCATCCGACGTCGAGGAGGCGATGGCGGGAGTCGACGGGCTGGTCGATCTCCATACCCAGCTCCAGGTCGAAATCCCGCAGGTCACCGTCGAAGTCGACCTGGAGACGGCCCAGCTGTACGGGCTGAAGCCCGGCGATGTCCGCCGCGCCGCCGCCGCGCTCGTCAACGGGGAGGAGGTCGGCGACCTCTTCTTTGGGGGCAAGGCGTATGACGTCCAGGTGTGGAGTACACCGGAGACCCGAGCCAACCTGACCAGTCTCCTCGAGCTGCCGATCGATACCCCGAGCGGGCAGCAGGTCCCGCTGGGGCGGGTGGCGGCGGTCAGGGTGGAGTCCACACCGAACGTCGTGACCCACGAGCACCTGGCGCGCCGCATGGACGTCGAGGCCAACGTCAGCGGCCGCGATCTCGGCTCCGTCGTCCGCGACGTGGAGGCGGCCATCGCCAGCGTCGGCTTCCCTCTCGGGTACCACGCGGAGATGCTCGGGGAGTTCCAGGAGCGCGAGGCTGCCCAGGAGCGCCTCCTCCTCTTCGGCATCGGGGCCGCGGCCGGCGTGTTCATCCTGCTGCTGACCAGCTTCGGGCTCGCGCGGCTCGCGCTCCTGTCGTTCCTGACCCTGCCGTCCGCGCTGGTGGGCGGCGTGCTGGCGGCATGGGTCACGGGCGGCGTGATCTCGCTCGGGTCGCTCGTCGGCTTCTTCACGATCCTCGGCATTGCCGCCCGCAACGGGATCATGATGATCAGCCACTTCCAGCATCTCGAGCGCTTCGAGGGCGAGCCGTTCGGGCCGGACCTCGTGATCCGAGGCGCCCGGGAGCGGCTGGCGCCGATCCTCATGACCGCGTCGGCCACCGGGCTCGCGTTGATCCCGCTGGTGATCGCCGGCGACCTGCCCGGCCACGAGATCGAACATCCCATGGCCGTCGTCATCCTCGGCGGCCTGGTGACGTCGACCCTGTTGAACCTGTTCGTGGTCCCGTCGCTGTACCTGCGCTTCGCGCGCAGCTGGGTCCGACATGGCGGTCCGACCCCGGGGCCTCGGACGCCTGCGAACGCATGAGAGTGGAGGCTGGCTGGATGTCCGTCGTCCGGGCGCTTGCGATGCCCGTATTGCTGTCCTCGATCCTGCTGGCCGTGGCGGCGTGCTCGGCGTCGGCCATCCCCACCCCGAGGCCGGCATCGGCCGAGACCGCGAAGACGCCGGCACCGGAACCGACGCCGGACGACTCCGAGCCGGTGACCGAGGCGTTTCCCGCCGGCGCCTTCGACGATCCCACGACCATCGACAACGCCTGGTTGCCGCTCGCCCCCGGAACGCAATGGAAGTGGGATGGCCAAACCGTAGAGGACGACGAGGCCGTCCCACACGCGGTGGTGATGACGGTGACCGATCTCACCAAGGTGATCGACGGGGTCACCACGGTGGTGATCCTGGACCAGGACTTCGCGGACGGCGAGCTGGTGGAGGCGGAGATCGTCTTCGTCGCCCAGGACGACGAGGGCAACATCTGGCACCTGGGGCAGTACCCCGAGGAGTACGAGAACGGCGAGTTCGTGGATGCTCCCGGGTGGATCGCCGGTAAGGAGGACGCACTCGCTGGCTTCTGGATGACCGCCGACCCCCAGGTCGGCAAGCGCAGCTACTCGCAGGGTTGGGGGCCGGCCGTGGGCTGGACCGATCGCGGCCGCACGATGGAGCTCGGCATCGAGGACTGCGTCGCCTGGGGCTGCTTCGACGAGGTGCTCGTGATCGAGGAGTGGGCCCTCGGCGAGCCGCTCGCCCGCCAGCTGAAGTTCTACGCCCGCGGCTTCGGCAACATCCGGGTCGACTGGTCCGGTTCCGCCGATCAGGAGCAGGAAACGCTCGAGCTGGTCGGATTCCGCCGCCTCAATGCCGATGAGCTCGCCGAGACTCGTCGCCAGGCCCTCGCCCTCGAGGCGCGTGCCTACGAGATCCGGCAGGACATCTACGGCGACACCGCCCCCATGGAGCGGTTTCCGTAGCCGAGGTGCGGCGCACGGCTGTCCTGGCAGTCCCAAACTCGGTGTCGATCACGATTCGTTGCCGCGTCGAGGTCATCGGGGCACTCTATCGAATGCACCACGGGCCGCGCGGGAGGTGACGGCGGGCGCGCGGCCGCCAGCCTGGCGGCGGTTTGCCTCGGAGCGCGACTAGCGGCGAAGTTGGGCCGGAATCGGGCGAGTCGGAGGGTCCGAGCGTCGGGAAGCGGACTCGCTGGGCAGCCTATTGGCACGCAGTGGGGAGTATCGGCCATGCAGTGGCCGAATTGGCTCGCCGCCGGGACCAACCGCCAGTCGCGGCGGCCCACATCGGCCAATCCTGGTTCGCCGCTGGGAAATCCGGCCAATGAGTGGCCGATACTCCCACCGGCGGACTAGCGCGAACCCCGGACCAGGGAACTGACCGACCTCAGGCGGCCGCCTCGCCCTCCTCCAGTCGGGCGACGTCCGGGGTCGAGCCCCAGGTTCGAGCAGCCAGCAGCGCCAATGCGAGCAGCAGCGTCACCCCCATGACCGGCGCCCCGATGCGCTTGATCTCGGCCGTATCCGCGAGCAAGCCGACCACGAACACCGCCAGGCCCAGGTTGACGCCCCAGAAGATGACGTGCGCGACCCAGGCCGGTGCGCGGCCGCGCAGGAAGAGGACGGACAGCAGCCCCAGCACGATGTTCGTGATCACGCCGAGGTAGACCGCGTGGTCGCTGGCGATGAGGACGTTGAGCGGCAGCGCGTTCTCCGGATCGGCGGCCGTGATGAAGGCAAACACCAGGTACATGAACAGGATGAG
>JAGXHP010000057.1 GCA_024636135.1 Chloroflexota bacterium | reverse complement strand
TCGGCGCCATCTTCGCGGTCTACGGCCTCACCGAGCTGCTGGGTGGCTACGGGTTCATCGCCGTCTTTGCGTCCGGCGTCGCGTTCCGGCGCTACGAGGCCGGACACGAGGTGAACCAGCGGCTCCATGATGTGACCCTCGTCATCGAGAAGCTCGCCGAGCTCAGTGTCCTGCTCCTGCTCGGCAGCGTGCTGCCGATCGATGGAGTGCTCGAGCTGGGGTGGCCCGTGCTTGCCGTGGCGCTCGGCTTGCTGCTGGTCGTCCGGCCCTTGGCCGTCCTCATCGCGCTCGTGTCCAGCGGCCTCGCCGCTCGTCAGCGCCTGTTCGTCGCCTGGTTCGGGATCCGTGGCATCGGCTCGATCTACTACCTCGGCTTCGCCTTCGCGGCGCTGACGCCCGTTGACGCTCGTCCTCTGTTCAGCGTCACCGCCGTCGCCATCCTCGTCTCGGTGCTGGCCCACGGTCTGACGAGCGGCCCGCTGACGCGCATGCTCATCGCCGCCGACCGCCGCGAGGCCGCGTCCGACAAGGAGTAGGTCAGATCCAGCACCACCCGCCGGGCGGGGCCCCGGAGCTGGTCGAGTCATCGGGCAGCGTCGGGCGCGATCCGTCCGGTCGATCGCAGTCGGTGAAGAGGATCCGGGAGCGCCACGCGTCGGGCTGCTGTGGCAGTGCGGTGAGCAACGGCACCCAGAAGCCGAAGCTGACGACCACCACGACGCCGTAGACGAGCCCCGCCACGCGGCCGCCACGGCGTCCCCATCCCCACGCCACCAGCGTCCCGAGCGCCAGCGTCAGGAACGGCACCGTCGGCAGGAAGTACCACAGGAATGTCTGGCTTCGATCCCCGGAGAGCGCGAGCCACGGCAGGTACGTGGCCGCCGATCCCAGCACCACGACGGGCTCGGGTCGGTGCAGGCCCCATCCCGCGCGCGCCCAGCTGATGCACAGCAGCCCGATGGCCGCGATCCCGGGCCACCAGGTGAACGGATTGCCGAGGGCAAGGATCTCGCGGTACGCCCCCCCGTCGTCGCTGAACCAGTAGGCCACCGGGCGCTGGAGCGCCGGCCACGCGAGCGGCCCGGACTGATACGGATGGTCGCCGCCGAGGGTGGTGTGGAAGTCGAGCATCGCCTGCTGGTGGTCCCAGATCCCGCGCCACACTGATCCCGCCTCCCACGGCAGGGCCAGCACGCTGCCCGGCATGCGCCCGGTGTAGCTCGCGATGTACACCGCCAGCGGCACGAGGCCCAGGAGCACGAGGGTCGGGATCGCCTCCCGGCGAAATGCCGCACGCACCGCCCTGCGGACTCCACTGTCCGGCGCTCGTCGCCACTGGTCGGCGATCTCCCAGGCGATCACCAGGCCGATGATCGCCGGCGCGACGTACGCACCCGACCACTTCGTGGCCACCGCCGCGCCGAGCGATGCCCCGGCCAGCAGACGCCATGGTCGCCCGAGCGCGAGCCGCATCCAGATCGGCGCATCCTGCGTGTCACGCCGGCGATCACGGTCGAGCACGGCGAAGGTGACCGCGGACACTACGAACAGCGTGATGAACGCGTCGAGCATCGCCACCCGCGACTGCACGAGGTGGAGGAAATCGGTGGCCAGCAGACCGGCGGCCGCAAGGGCACCGACCGTTGCCGCGCGGGGTCCGATCGCCGCCAGGAGCCGACGAGCCAGGAGGTACACCAGTCCGACCGTTGCCGTGCCCGCGAGTGCGGCGCTCACCCGCCAGCCGACCGGCTCGTATCCGAAGGCCGCGATGCCGGCGCCGATGAGCCACTTGCCGAGGGGTGGGTGCGCTCGGCTGGTGAGCTCGGTGATTCCGCAGGCTGCCTCGGTGCCGACGACGTACCAGCACGCATCCCGGGCGTAGAAGATCTCGTCGAACACCAGCTCGACGGGACGTCCAAGGCTGATGAGCCGCAGCAGCGCGGCGGCGGCCAGGACGAGCACGAGCGCAACGGAATCGCCGCGCGTCCACCGGGTCTGCGTCAGAGTCGTCTCCGGCGCCGTGATGTGAGTCATCCGGTCCAGCGTACGGTCAGCAGGGAGTTCACGGCGTGCATGCGCCGGTATGCTAGTCAATGCGGACCCTGGGTCCATGATCCGGGACGCACGAAGGAGGGTCTAGGCAACCATGGGACTCGCACGAACCGTTGCGGCGGTGTTCGGGGCCGTCTACCTGCTGGTGGGCATCCTCGGATTCGTCCTTGTATCCGGAGGAGAAGGAGATCTCCTCGGACTCTTCCCGGTCAACGCCCTGCACAACATCGTTCACGTGCTGCTGGGCGCCATCCTGCTCTACGGATCGATGTCGTTCGCGGCTGCGGTCCAGACGACGCGAGGCGTCGGCATCGTGCTGATCATCCTCGGCATCCTGGGCTTCATCGCCCCCGATGGCTTCGGGCTCGTCCCGCTCGGCGGCAATGACATCTGGCTCCATCTCGCGACCGGCGCCATCCTGCTGGCCACGGGCTTCATGGCCACCGACGACGCGGCGGCCACCGTCTGAGCGACCATCGCTCGATCCATCGCCCACGGAGGCCCGGCCATCGGTCGGGCCTCCGCGTTGTCAGTCGTGCCGCCGCTCGGCCATCGAGGTGCGGCCGGTGCCGGCGATCTCGTCGCTGCACGACAACGTGTTGACCAGCGTCGGGGTCTCGTACCACACGAGATGGCGCCAATGATCGGAGATCGTCCGCAGGCGGTCGCGTGAGTACTCGTCATTGGGCTGCAGCCACGCGTCGTGTCCCGGAAGTCCGTGCCCTGGCACGAATTGGAATCCGATCTGACGTCCGGCGCAGGTGGTGACGACCGTGTAGGCGCCCTCCCAGGTGGCATGCAGCTGCCGCACGCGCCACCCTGGGAGGCGGTCGCTGACCTCGTCGAGCACGCGTGCCTGGTCGGGGTCCGGCATGGAGGGAATGGGGACGTTGAGGCTCAGCGCAAAAGCGGCGGCCAGTGTGAACAGTCCGGCGCCGAAACGACGGATCGGAAATCGCAAAATGTGCATCGGTCTCTCGAGGCTGTTGCTCACCCGCGACCGCCAGCGGCCGGGTGGGGGTTTGATGACGGTTTACCGAGCACGAATGCAGGATTCGTACCCGGCCTCTGCTAGACTCGATCGCGGGTCGCCACCGAATCCGTGGCGCTGAGCGAGGCGGACCGATGAACTACGAGCTGTACATGGCCGAGGCGATCGCCGAGGCGCGACGTGGCGGCGAGGAAGGCGAGGAGCCGGTCGGCGCCGTGGCGGTCATCGACGACGCGATGATCGCTCGCGACCACCAGCGCACGGTGCTCGGGGAGGATCCGACCGCCCATGCGGTTGTGCTAACGATCCAGGCCGCGGCGCGCAAGCTCGGCACGCGGCGCCTGTCCGAGGCCACGATCTTCACGACTCACGAGCCGTGCGCGATGTGCGTCGGCGCGCTGGTCGAGGCACGCGTTCGTGGGCTGGTCTTCGCCGTGCCCGATCCGGACCGCGGCGCGGCTGGCGGCGCCATCAACCTGGCGCGCGATCCCGCCATGCCGCACCAGCTTTCCGTCATCTCCGGCGTGCGCGAGAGCGAGGCGCGGCGCCTCGACGTGGCGTCCGCATCGGTCTGACTCCGTCGTGGTCGCGAGCGGGGGAGTGCGCTAGACTCCCTCCCGCACGGAGAGGTGTCCGAGTGGTTTAAGGTGCCGCTCTCGAAAAGCGGTGTGCGAATAGCACCGAGGGTTCGAATCCCTCCCTCTCCGCCACGCCACCCGCGGAGAGGTCGCCTAGAGGCCTATGGCGCGGCACTGGAAATGCCGTTCGGGGCAACCCGTCGAGGGTTCGAATCCCTCCCTCTCCGCCATCTCGATTGACCGATCCATCCCCGCGGCCTACCATCGCCGCCGGTCGTGCTAGGCGGGGAACTAGCGGTGCCCTGTATCCGCAATCCGCTATAGCGGAGCTGAACTCCCGGTCGAGGGCAGCATCGCTCGCCCACCACCACCGTGTCCGACGTCGAGAGTCGGGTCCCGCGCAGCGTTGGTCCGTGAACCCCGTCAGGTCCGGAAGGAAGCAGCGGTAAGCGATCGCCTTCGGGTGCCGCGGGAGAACCTGGCTGGAGCCGGTCACGGGGGTGAGTGCGAGCTGGTGCTGATCGACGCCGGGTGCACGACCTCTTCACCGCCCACCACCCGCTGCGGGTGGGTCGGCGGACGCGAATCGGTGTACGGTAGGTCGAGTCATGCCGCCAGCCCCGCCCATGTCCACCGAGCCCGAGTCGCCCGCCGCCCACCGCGCCCTCTACCGTCGTTTCCGCGCGCAGCGGTTCGCGGAGCTCGTGGGACAGGACCCGATCGTCACCACGTTGCGTCGCGCCGTGAGCGGGGACCGGCTTGCCCACGCGTATCTGTTCGTCGGCCCCCGGGGCACCGGCAAGACGTCCACCGCGCGCATCCTCGCCAAGGCGATCAACTGCACCGCGCGCGGGGACGATGGGGAGCCGTGCGACGCATGTCCGGCGTGCGTGTCCATCCGGGACGGCAGGGCGCTTGACGTGATTGAGATCGACGCCGCCAGCCACGGCCTCGTGGAGGATGCCCGCGACCTCGTCATGCGGGCGCTGACCGCTCCGTCGGAGCTGCGCAAGCGTGTCTACATCATCGATGAGGTCCACATGCTGAGCACGCACGCCTTCAACGCGCTGCTCAAGGTCATCGAGGAGCCCCCGGACCACGTCGTCTTCATCCTGGCCACGACGGACACGCACAAGGTCCCGGCCACGATCATCAGCCGGACCCAGCGCCACGATTTCCGCCGCATGGCGGATGCCACCATCATCGGCAAGCTCAGCCGCATCATGACCAGCGAGGGCGGCGAGGCCGATGACGACGCGCTGGCCCTCATCGCGCGGCTGGCCGACGGCGGGATGCGCGACGCCGAGTCCCTTCTCGACCAGGTCCTCGCCTTCGCCTCCGATCGCCTGACCGCCGCCGACGTCCGCGAGGCAGTCGGCCTCGCCGACGGCGCGAGCATCAACGCGCTCATCGACGCCTACGTCGCGGGAGATGCGCCGGGGGCGCTTGACCGCGTGTCCGAGATGGCCGATGCGGGCCGCGATATGGCGCAGGTCGCGGCGCAGGCCGAGGGCGAGGCGCGCCGTCGGCTCCTGGCGTCCGCGTCGGACCCTGGAGCGGCCCGTCGCCTTGCCCCGATCCTGCGGACATTGGCGGAGGCTGCCGGCGTTGGTGCACGCGAGGGTCGGGCCCGTCTCCTCCTCGAGCTCCTGAGCGTGGAGGGACCGGCGGCCGAGGCGGGGCGCCCCGGATCGTCCGCTTCGCCACGCACCGAGGCCGTCCGCAATGCCCGTGTGCCGGAGCCGGCACTCGCACCCGCACCCGCTTCCGCGCCGAAAGCGACGGCACCCGCACCCGGCGACGCCGCTGTGGCGGAACCGGAAGATCCTGCGCCTGAGCCACCCCCGACACCACGACCGGCGCCCACGGCGCCCGGGGCGGGCGACGTCGACGAGCTTCGCGGACGGTGGGCCGAGGTCGTCGCCCGCGCCACGCCCGTGATCAAGCCACTGCTCGGCGAGTGCCGCCCGATCGCGCGCGATGGCGCGCGGCTGACGCTCGCCTTTCCCGAGGGGCGCGACTTCATGCGGTCGCGGATCGCCCAACGTGCCGGCGCCATCGAGGCGCTGCTCAGCGACATGTTCGGCGGCGCGTTCGCGATCGAATGCGTCGCCACCAACCTCGAGCTCGAGCCGCTCACCGTGGAACAGGCCATCGCCCCGACGGCCGAGGATCCCGAGGCACAGGCCCTGCTCGACGGGGTTCTCAAGATCACCGGTGGCGAGCTCGTCGACGCACCGGAAGTGCGCTGACCGCGCGTCCCTTCATCCATCTTTCCGCACCGAGGACCAGCCTTCGTGAATATCGGCCAGATCGCCAAGATGGCGCAGCAGATGCAGACGCAGATGGCGCAGGCGCAGCAGGAGCTCGCCGAGACCACGCTCGAGGCGACGGCCGGCGGTGGCGCCGTCCGCGTCGTGATCACCGGCGCACAGGAGGTGCGCAACGTGGAGATCGATCCGTCCGCCATCGATCCCGAGGAGGCGGAGATGCTCCAGGACCTTGTCCTGTCGGCCGTCAACGAGGCGATCTCCCGCAGCAAGGAGCTCGAGCGGGAGCGAATGGGCTCCATCGCTGGCGGGATGGGAATTCCCGGGATGCCGGGCCTTCCCGGCATCGGCTGAGATTCGATGGCCGGTCTGATTGCGCCGGTCGCTCGGCTGATCGAGGAGTTCAGCAAACTCCCGGGCATCGGAACGAAGACCGCACAACGCCTGACGTACCACGTCCTCCGTGCCTCGACCGATGACGCACGATCGCTGGCGGCCGCCCTGGTGTCGATCAAGGAGGACGTCGACTATTGCAGCGTGTGCTGCAACATCACCGAGGCCGGCGTCGACCCGTGCCTGATCTGCGCCGATCCGCGGCGGGACCCTGCACACATCTGCGTGGTCGAGGAGCCGCTCGACGTCCTCGCCATCGAGCGGACGGGCGAGTTCCGCGGTCGGTATCACGTGCTGCACGGCGCGATCAGTCCCATCGATGGCATCGGACCCGAGCGTCTCCGGACTCGCGAGCTGGTGGTGCGGGTCACCGATGGCGGGGTCGAGGAGGTCATCCTCGCCACGAACCCGAATCTCGAGGGCGAGGCGACGGCCATGTACATGGCCGACCTGCTGCGAGCGCACGTGACGAGCGTCACGCGCATCGCCAGAGGGCTACCCGTCGGCGGCGACCTCGAGTACGCGGACGACGTGACCCTTATCCGATCGCTCCAGGGCCGACGGGTGATCGAACGCTGAGCGCCGGACCACCATCGGTGACGCGGCTCGCTTGACGGCCTCATCACCGTGGCCTATAGTCCGTCTTCGCGCCGGTGGAAGCCGGTCGATGAGCCACGAACGGCGGACCGCCTCGGCCCGCGCTGCGTGATCATCGCGAGTTCGTCCGAACAGGAGTACTCGAATCGAACGAAGCCAAGTCCGTGTGAACGGGCGAGGTAACGTGGCTTACCAGCTGAAGAGTGATAGGAATCCACACGAGTCAGCGGGACAACGTCGAACTCTTAACCGGTGGAGAAGCCCTCGGGCAAGGCCACTGGTTTCGTTTTGTATGGAGAGTTTGATCCTGGCTCAGGACAAACGCTGGCGGGGTGCATGAGACATGCAAGTCGAACGAGGTGCCATCGGGCTTGCTCGATGGTTACCGAGTGGCGAACGGCTGAGTAACGCGTAGATGACCTGCCCGGAAGTGGGGAATAACTGCCCGAAAGGGTGGCTAATACCGCATGTGGTCGGCGATTCGATTCGCCGTCTAAAGGAGCAATTCGCTTCCGGAGGGGCCTGCGTCCGATTAGCTAGTTGGTGGGGTAACGGCTCACCAAGGCGACGATCGGTAGCTGGTCTGAGAGGATGATCAGCCAGACTGGGACTGAGAACGGCCCAGACTCCTACGGGAGGCAGCAGTCGGGAATTTTGCCCAATGGACGAAAGTCTGAGGCAGCAACTCCGCGTGAGGGATGAAGGCTCTAGGGTCGTAAACCTCTTTTCTCAGGGAAGATCCAAGACGGTACCTGAGGAATAAGCGACGGCTAACTACGTGCCAGCAGCCGCGGTAATACGTAGGTCGCAAGCGTTGTCCGGATTTACTGGGCGTAAAGAGCGCGCAGGCGGCTGGTCAAGTCCGATGTGAAATCTCCCGGCTCAACTGGGAAACTGCATTGGAAACTGATCGGCTTGAAGGTGGGAGAGGGTAGTGGAATTCCCGGTGTAGTGGTGAAATGCGTAGATATCGGGAGGAACACCAGTGGCGAAGGCGACTACCTGGCCCATTCTTGACGCTGAGGCGCGAAAGCTAGGGGAGCGAACGGGATTAGATACCCCGGTAGTCCTAGCCGTAAACGATGAACACTAGGCGTAGTCGGTATCGACCCCGGCTGTGCCGTAGCTAACGCATTAAGTGTTCCGCCTGGGGAGTACGGCCGCAAGGCTAAAACTCAAAGGAATTGACGGGGGCCCGCACAAGCAGCGGAGCGTGTGGTTTAATTCGTCGCAACGCGAAGAACCTTACCAGGGCTTGACATGTGGCGGAAAACGGCGGAAACGTCGTCCTCCCGCAAGGGACCGTCATGCAGGTGTTGCATGGCTGTCGTCAGCTCGTGTCGTGAGATGTTGGGTTAAGTCCCGCAACGAGCGCAACCCCCGTGGCATGTTGTATCTCTCATGCCAGACTGCCGAGAGAAACTCGGAGGAAGGTGGGGATGACGCCAAGTCAGCATGGCCCTTATGCCCTGGGCTACACACACGCTACAATGGCCGGTACAACGGGTTGCCAAACCGCGAGGTGGAGCCAATCCCCTAAAGCCGGTCTCAGTTCGGATTGCAGGCTGCAACTCGCCTGCATGAAGCCGGAGTTGCTAGTAACCGCAGGTCAGCACACTGCGGTGAATATGTTCCCGGGCCTTGTACACACCGCCCGTCACGTCATGAAAGCCGATAACACCCGAAGCCGGTGGGCCAACCGCAAGGAGGTAGCCGTCGAAGGTGGGATTGGTGATTGGGACGAAGTCGTAACAAGGTAGCCGTACCGGAAGGTGCGGCTGGATCACCTCCTTTCTAGGGAGATATGTGGA
>JAGXHP010000056.1 GCA_024636135.1 Chloroflexota bacterium | reverse complement strand
GTCTCAGGGGGAACCACTGCGGCCGGAATGCGGGAATGGCCAAGTCAAGGTGCGGCAACCGGCGGGGCACGCCAAAATGAGAGCAGATAACTCGACGCGCTACGCTCCCCCACCCACGCTCGGTAGCACAGCGCACCCGCCGGGATGCTCCGAAGTCAGCTGCTCTGATCCACTGAGCTACGGGCGCCGCGGCCCCAATCGTAACCGACGGGAAGCTGACCGCCAAAGCGGCCCGCTCGCTCGCCACCTTCGAGACACCCACCTGACCCCCGCCACGTTGCATCCTCATCTGTTCCGCCACACCTACGCCCACGAGGCGCTGTCGGCCGGCAGGCAGGAGGGCGAGGTCATGGGCCAGGCCGGCTGGCGCAGCCGCGAGATGCTGTCCAGACCTGGTGCCGCTAAGCACCGGCTGCGACGTGCATCACATTGACAGCAGAAATTCGGAGGCGCATAACACAGGACAAGCGGGGATGCAAGGACGCGCAGCCATAGCAACGGTCGCCCCGGCTGCGTCAAGCGAATGGCGAGACCCACCGCACCGTAACGGGAGCTTCTTAATGCGCAGATTGAGCCTGTCCACCATTCTCGCACTCGGCGTTCTGGCGATCGCCGCGCCAGCCATGGGCCACGGCGTGCCGAACAATGCAAACTGGCACACCCATGACGGCCTGACCGGCGCCGGAGCGCATCACAAGCCGGTCGTGTTCTTCCCCGACCTGTTCCTTCAGGAAGGCCTCGGGACATACGGCGAAGACGTCGAATATGTCGATTGCCCCAACGCTACTGACAAGGGCCTCCTCGCACCGGGTGGAAAGGGCACTGTCCACGTCGCCGGGGTATGCATGAACGATGAATATGTCATTCATCTGATCAGCGGCGTTGAGGCTCCCGAGGGCTGGGAAACCATCACCTGGAACAGTGTTGAATTCCACTACCGGCTGACGCCGCGCGGCTGATCCGGCCGGCAGGACGAGCCACTGAACGCCGGCGAATACCGCCAGCTGAGTCGCCCAGTCGCTGGGCGGCTCAGCTTGGCGTTTCGCTGGTACCGCTTTCAACGCGCTCATGCCCATTTGCGGCCTCTACCCTTGCTTGCCGCGGAGGCAGGTACCAGCGGAGCTGCGTGGCTATCCAGACGATTGCGTCGGAGCCAGATCAGCCGCGATCTGGGCGAACTGATCCAACGCCGCCTGCAGGTCCTCGACGATCGGGACGGGACTTGACTATCGGGCTGATCGGCGTAACATTCACGTTACACGAGAGGAACCTCACGATGGCTAAGACTTCGTTCGACCGACGCTTCGATCGCTGGATGCAGGAACCCGAGTTCGCGGAGAGCTACGCGCTGCATCGGGCTCGGATCGACGCCATCGACACGCTGATGCGCGCCATCGACGAGGAGCGCGAGCGTCGCAAGATGACCAAGGCTGACCTGGCGCGCCGAATCGATGCCGAGCCCGCCGCTATTCGGCGGCTCTTCACCGAGTCACGGCCGAACCCGCAGATCGGGCGGCTGGTCGACATGGCCCATGAGCTCGGGCTCGAGATCACCGTACAGCGGCGGCGCCGGAAGGCCGCGGCTGCGCTCGACGCCTTCATCCGCGCGGCTAACAACCTCTGAGCGCTGTTCAGTTTGGCGGGATGAGCGCCTCGGACGAGCTGAGGCAGACGAGGACCATGATCGACGCGCTCCAAGCCTTCGAGAGCGCGCAGCGGGGTCTCCGGACGGTCTGCGAGCGGAGGTGGTGGTGAGTCCGCGACGCTGCTTCGGTTCGGGTATCCGTGGCCGCGGACTGATTGCTCCTGCAAGCGTCTAGGACGCTTGCAGGCGGGAGTACGCTGGCCCGGGCCGCCACCCTCGTGCGTCAGGGCCTGGAGGCGTTTAATCGTGGCGAGATGCAGGCGTTCGCCGCGATCGTCGCCGACGACGTCGTCTGGCATCAGATCGGCGCCGAAACCATGCAGGGCACGCAGGCCATGCGGGATGCGATGCCGCAGGGCGAGGTCGATTGGCAGATCACGGCCGACGTCCATGACGTCGTCGCCAACGACGAGCACGCCATCGCGCTCGTCAACGCCACCGCGACCCGCGGGGACGGCCGGACACTGGAGTACCGGACCGCCGAGATCGTGCACATCCGCGACGGAAAGATCACCGAGCGATGGGCGTTCTCCGACGACACCCAGCGCATCACGGAGTTCTTCGCCTGATCCAGGCCGACGTCTACCGATGGCACGGGAGCGGCCACTGCGGGCCACCTCCGCTCAGCGGCGCGGCCTAATCCGTTCTCGACGCCGATCCTTAGGCGGAGGGCAGCGATCCCAGCGACGAGTGCCCACGGTGAAGGCGGCGATGAACCCGATACCGGTGAACGCCACCGCGCCGAAGTAGATTCAGACGGCACGCTGCAGCGCGGCTCGGCGACTTCCGGGCGCTTCCTCGGAAATGGAAGCGAGAAATGAGAGCAGATAACTCGGCGCGATGCGCTCCCCCGCCCACGCTCGATGCCACAGCGCATCGGCCGGGATAGTCCGAAGTCAGCTGCTCTGATCCACTGAGCTACGGGCGCACTTTCACGCTCAAAGAGAGCGGAAACCGGAACGCGCATTGTGCCACAGCGCTCCCACGCCGCCCAACTGGCAGCACCACTTGGTCTCCAACAGCTGTGAACTCTTCCTATCCTGGCAGGTGATGCCGGCTTCGACCGTGTTGTAGCGATAGATATCACAATCCGGATTGCTGTACCCAACGGGAGGCCCCCGGCCGTCGTCCTTATGGTGTGGACATGACGGAGCGCATCGCGATAGTGGCCGTTCGCGACGAGGACTTGGTCGACCGTGCCGCCTGTGGCGACGTGGACGCCTTCGAGACGTTGGTCGTGGCTCGGTTCAACCGGGCCTTTCGCACTGCCTCCGCGATCCTCGGCAGCGAGGCCGATGCGTACGACGTCGTCCAGGAGGCGTTCGTGGCGACCTGGCGCCACCTTCCCAAGCTCCGCGACCGCACCAAGTTCGACGCATGGCTGAACAAGATGATCGTGAACCGCTGCCGGGATGCGCTCCGCCATCGGCGCCGCTCTCGAGAAGTAGCACTCGACGACGCGCTGAACCTTCCAAGCGAGGATGCGTCGGACGCGGCTGCCGGTATGGCGGCGCTCACGAGCGCATTCGAGAGGCTCAGTGTCGACCATCGGCACCTCCTAGTCACGCATCACCTCCACCGGGTTTCGGTGGCGGATCTTGCCAGGGAGCTCGACATTCCTGAAGGCACGACGAAATGGCGGCTGCATGCTGCGCGAGCGGCACTCGCGCGCGCGTTGGAGGCGGACCGATGAGTAATCGCCCTGACCGACTGACTGACGACGTGATCACCCACTTCCTGCGAACCCGCGCCGCGGATGCGGAACCCGGCCTGCTGTCCGGCATCATGCACGCCGTTGGAGTGACGCCCCAAGATCGTTCGTGGCTACGGCTGCGACCGATGGCGCTGCCGCGACAAGCCCTCCTGGTGGTCGCTTTGGCGTTGCTCCTGGCGTCGCTGGGAGCGATCGCCATTGGTTCTCGCTTGGTGCAGCCGGACCCGCTGCCTGCCCTGCAGGAGATCATGATCAGTCAGGTCATCGACGCCGTGAACGGCCGGGACGTCGGATTGCTGCGCTCGTCCTTCGCCGCCGATGGGGTACTGGAGTTCCCCAGCGTCGACTCCACGTCCGGGCGAGAAGGGAGGGTGTACATGTCGGATTGGAGCCTGGACGTCGAAGGCTTTGCTGAAGCGTGGATGGAGCCCCTTGCAGCGTGGGGCCTGGCCGCCGAAGTTGGGTCCTGTCGCCCCCAATCAGAATCAACGGTCACCTGCGCAGTCGTGACTCGCTGGCACGTGCTACAGCTCGAGATCGGCGAGCGGTGGACCTTCGAGTTCGACGGGGATCGCGTCACACGTCTCGAGATGGTTCGTGTCGATGCCGACCCGCCGAACCGAGTGCTGCCGCTTGGACTCGTCGACCTCGAACGCTGGGAGGCGTGGCTCAGGGGGACCCATCCCGAGCAGGCGGACCGTCTGCTGCCCAATGGACCGGACATATTCGGATGGTTCTACTTCCGCTTCGCCGCGAGCCCGGTTGAGATCGGGGCCTCGATTCGCGAGTACGTCGCGAGCCAACGATGAGGAGCCGACCGATTCGCCGGGACGGGGCAGGACTCGTGTCGCCTGCGCGAATATCGCGCTCCGGGGTCGCTCTACTGATCGGGGTGCGGGGAAGGCGCCCGAGACGGAGATGACACTTCTCCCGATGCCAGTCCCACATCGAGGCGGAAGTGTCAGAGATGGTGTTTGCCTTTCTTGGCGATTCGCGCCCCACTGGAATCGACGGCAACACCAGGTTAGTTGCTGACATGGGTTCGATCACCAGAAGGCATCGCTGGTACCGCGGCGTTACCGCGGGGGCAATCGTTGCCCTCCTCGGGGCGGGGTGCACGGACTCCGGGGCCTCGACCACGGCTCCAACGCCTGCGGCGACGACTGAGTTCTCGTCGCCTTCCGGCGTGCCGTCGCCCACTATCTTGCCGTCGCCGTGTGAAGGCGCCGGAGCGGCAGACATCGAAGACGTCCCGGACGATCTGCTGACGATGGACACCACGTACTGGGTTGACCCCGACGACGATCGGTCGACCCTTCTCTGCGCCACCCTCACGCTTCCCGCCGACGGATGGCATCCCTTCCTCGGCGTCTTCAAGGACCGCGAGGAGGATGGCGAGCTCGTTGAACGGGTCAGCGCCATCATCACCGACGTGACCAACCTCACCGTCGATGCCTGCAGCGAACAACGTGCGCGCGATCCTGCAGTTGGACCGAGCGTCGAGGATTTGGCCGCTGCGTTGACCGCTCTCCCGCCGTTCGAGGTCGCTTCGCCGCCCGTCGACGTCACGATGTATGGCTACAGTGGCAAGCACCTCCAGCTGCGTGTGCCCGAGGACATGCCCTACGCCTCCGCCTACGGGACGTTCGAGGGCTGCTTTGAGGGCCGACTCAGGACTTGGATCGCTCCCGAGCTCTCGTTTGCCTTTTACGGCTACACCGCGCCGGGCGACACCGAGGACTTCTGGATCCTTGACGTGGACGGGACGCGCCTCGTCATCGCCGCGCTGACGTCCGCGAAGGCCTCGGAGGCACTCATCGCCGAACGCCAGAGCGTGCTTGACTCGATCGCCCTGGAGCCATAGCCGGCCCTGAGTCGCGGATGAGCCCTGAGTTCTTGCCGGCGGGACAAGTGGCGTGCCCCGCAACTGACTGCCGACATCGGTGGCGAGAGCGTCGCAGCGCAGCCTACGCCCGCATTGAGGACAGCGGATAACTCGATCGGCATTGTGCCACAGCGCTCGGGCAGCGGATGATCACCGCCATGGCACGTGCCCGCCGGGCCGGTATCAGCGACTCGCCAACGCGGGCTCGTGCTGATGACCCCAGCCCCACAGACCAGGGCGGAATGCTGCCTGGGCGTCAAGCGAGCTGGAAGTGATGAGCCGCCGCTTCCCGACGGACCTTCTCCGCGCGCGCCCCACGACGGACGCGAAGAGGTGATGCGGCTCGCTCTATTGCGCCGCGGGTCGGTGGCAGCAGTTCAGAGGGTATGCCACCACGTCTCGGCCTCGAGACCAACCGGATCGGTGATGATCGTGCCATGGCGAGTTGTGCGAACGAGGCCCGCTTCACGGAAGTCACGAAGGATTCGGACGACGACCTCGCGTACCGTGCCCACGGCGTCGGCGATCTGCTGTTGCTCGCCGGCGACAATCAGCTCCGGGCCACCGGCGTCGGGGACGTTGGCCATCTCCAGCAAGTGGGCGGCGATGCGTTGTCGCAGCGACGAAAGGGCCTGTCCGCCGGCCATGGTGATGTACGCCTGGGTTCGGTCGCTCGTCTCGTGCAGCAGAGCGAGCGCAACTCGGGGGTCGGTCTCGGCCAGCGATCGCACGATGGCTGGCCGCATGACCAGGATTCGGGACGGTGCGAGCGCCTTCTGCCCTGCCACGCTCGGCACGGGGCTGAAGATGGTTGGGGTGCCCATCAGCGAGCCGCGGCGGCAGTAGCGCAGCGTCGCCTCCCGGCCGTCTGGCGCGATGACGAAAACCCGCACGAGCCCTCGCAGCACGAGGTCAAACATCACGGTGCCGATATCACGAACGGTGCCGGGCGAAACGTCGAGGCGGCGAGAGCCCTCGACCATCTGCGCGAGGAGATCGGCATCCAGGTCTCGCAGCCGCGTCCGCGCCAGGCTGCCACGAAGCTCGTCGTCCAGCATCCATGCGAGGGTAGCAGCGCCTGGCCAGCGATCGCCGCCCCCAAGCACGAGTGGCGCCGGCTACAGCGTGCTGAAGATCCCCTCCGGATCCCACACGGCCCTGATGGCCTCGAGGCGGGTGAGCGCCTCGGGTTCGTAGGCTTCGCGAAGCAGCCTCGCGTCGTCACCCCCGAGGAAGTTGACGTAGGCGCCGTCGGTGGCCGGGCGAATGGCACTCCAGAACGCGCGGGTCCAGGCAATGTTTGCCGCATCATCCGACGCCTCAGCCCATCCACCGGCGATGTTCAGCAGATACGCTGCGTCGCGGTGGCCGAAGGCCGTGGGGCCCGCCACCTCGCGAGAGACAGCACCGCCCATCTGATGCAGGTGGACCTGGGTGAACGGCGAGGGTGCGGCTGCCGTCTGGCTCACGATCGTTTCGATCTCCTTCGGGCCGAGTCCGCGGAGGTATCCAGACTTCCAGTAGGCGCGGATGCCGAAGGGCGCTCCTGCATCGAGCATCGACTGCAGCGCCACGTACGGCATCGGCCCGAACAGGTCGACTTCGGGCGGACCGAAGCGTCGTAGCTCCGACAAGGCCTCCGCACCTGCGGCGGCAACGCCCACGTGACAGCCGACGATCGCCACAACGGGTTGGCCATGCAGCGATTCGGGCACGAATGGCGCCGGCGGTGCGCGGAGGAACGAGGCGACCGTCGTCAACTCATCGGGCGCATCGTCACACAGGCGCTTCCACAGCGCGAGAACGTCGGCGGCTCGCTCGGCGCGGTACATGACCATGCCCGCGAACACCGTGTCGACCGGGTGGAGGCGGTACTCGATTCGCGTTACTGCACCGAAGCGCCCGCCGCCGCCACGGAGCGCCCAGAAGAGATCGGGCTCTCGGTCGGATTCTGCGACAACCAAGCGGCCATCCGCCGTCACCATGTGGAGCCGCACCACGTTGTCACTTGTCAGGCCGAACTTGCGCATCAACCAGCCGATTCCGCCACCCAGCGTCAAGCCCGCAATACCGGTGGTCGAGATCAGGCCCCCGGTCACGGCGAGTCCATGCGCCTGCGTTGCAGCGTCGAGACCGCCCCACTTCACGCCACCCTCTGCGCTCGCCGTCCGGCCGACAGGATCGACTTCGATCGCCGCCATGCCGGACAGGTCGATCACGAGGCCGCTGTCGCAGACGGCGTTACCGGCCACGCCATGGCCTCCACCCCGGACGGCGATGGGCATACCGTGGCGTCGTCCGAACTCGATGGCGACGGCCACGTCGTTCTGATCGACGACCTGTGCGATCAGGGCCGGATAGCGGTCGATCATCCCGTTCCAGACGTGGCGGGCATCCGCGTATCCAGTATCGGTCGGGCGGATCAGCCGGCCGTGGATGCGCTGGCCCAGCGAAGCGATCTCGCGGTTCGATGGTTCAAGCTTCGTGCTGCTAGGCATATCGCGACGGCTCCATACACTGCGGGCGAGTGGTCGGGAGCGTACCGCCGAACCGAGAAGGCATCAGTGACAGATGTTCCAGGTGACGGGACAGCAGATAACTCGACCCGTTACGCTCTCCGACCCACGCGCGGAAGCACAGCGCACCGGTGGGAATGGTCCGAAGTCAGCTGCTCTGATCCACTGAGCTACGGGCGCACATTCACGCTCAATGAGAGCGGAAAAGTCGATGCGCATTGTGCCACAGCGCTCGGGCAGCGCCTAACCGTGCGATCAAGCAATCGGGAGAAGGATCAGGTTGGTGGCCAGCGCGGCGGCTCGAGACGATCGCCCGCTGGCCTACTAAGGGCCGACGCTCACCCCTACTAAGGGCCGACGCTCGCCGCGGGCGCGCAGTGGCGGTGCGGTAGGCGGCTAGGCAGCGGTCCTGGTCGCGAGCTTGGTGTCAGCCTCCGACTCGGCACAGGCGTCGATCGGGAGGCACTCGGGGGCACTGGTCGCCGATGAACGCCGCGGACGGATCTTCAGGAAGGCACCAACGTACACGCCCAGCAGCGCGATCGCGCCGCCGACGAGGAACCACAGCGACACCTGCTCGGCGATGAGTGCCGCGGCGAGCGGCACGGTGACCAGCGGCATCAGCAGCGTGACGTACGAAACCGCGGACGCCGTCCATCGACGCAGCGCGAAGAGGTACAGCCCGAACATCGCGATGGAGCCGAAGACCACGAGGTAGGCCAGCGATGCCCACGTCGCGGGGTGCGCCGGGAGGCTCCATACCTCGCCGCTGACGATCGAGAGAGCGACGAGGATGACCGCCCCCACGAGCATGGCGACGGCGTTGGTCGCGAACGGATCACTGCGCGGGACCCACTTCAAGATTACCCCGCTCTCGGCGATGAACGCGACGCCCACGAGAATGAGCAGCAGCGAGCTGAGCGGAACGGCCGCGTCCAGCTGATCGGCGACGACGACCGCCACGCCGCCGAGCGCGATGAGCGCGCCGATCAGACCCTGGACGTGGAAACGCTCCTGGCCATGGAGGATGGCGAAGCCGAAGGTCAGGAGCGGCACCAGCGAGATCAGCACCATCGCCGTGCCGGCCGGCACCTCGCGCAGGGCCGGGTAGATGAACGCAAAGCTGGCGGCGAAGGCCAGGGTGCCGTAGAGGGCCGCTCCCGAGAGGCTTCTCCCACGAGGAAAGGATCGCCTCGTCAGCAGTACGATACCCACCAGCAGCAGGCCGGCGACGATGAAGCGCAGGCCGGCACTCCAGAACGGGGCGAGCTCCTCGACGCTCAGCTTCACCGCGATCGCGTTCACCCCACCGAATACGACCACGCCGAGGAACGCGGCCAGCGTCAGTCGGTCTGGGGCTGCCGGACTCGCGCCCGGAGTCGCCGTCATCTCATGGCCTCCGTGACTCGGGGCCCGGGGCGACCAGGGCCGTAGCTTCCATTCTACGGCCGAGCTCCGCAAGGGGGCATGCGATAGTAGGCGTCCATCATCCGGCATGGAGGCGATGCGCGTGGGCCAGGAGGACGCGGACACGGCGAAGGGTGCCGCGGTGGCCTCCGTGAGCTCGTTTCCGGATGAGAACCCGAATCCGGTGCTGCGCATCGCGCGGGACGGCACGGTGCTCTACGCCAACCGGGCCAGCGAACCGCTCCTTCGGACGCTCGATACCGCGAGAGGAGGGCGAGTACCGGACAACGTCACGGCGCAGCTGGCGACCGCGGCTGCGCATCACGCCGGGTCGCGTTTCGAGCTTAGCGCCGACCATACGACATACGCGATCCTCGCGGTCCACCAGCCAGATCTCGACGTCTGGAACGTGTACGGCACCGACATCACCGGTGCCAAGGTCGTTGAGAAGTTCCCCGACCGCAATCCGAACCCCGTGCTGCGGGCGAGCCCGGATGGCGCCCTCATCTACGCGAACACCGCGGCCAGCATGATCACCCGAGCACTGGGCACCGTGCGCGGCGAGCTGCTACCGGCTGCCCTGCTCGACCAGATCCGTGAACGCCTCGACAACGCCGACGCGGCGCCGATCCACGTCACCGGCGAGGGATTCATCTACCGGCTCGATCCGGTCCTCATTCCGGAGTTCCGCTTCATCAACCTTTACGGCACCGATGTCACGGCGACGCAGGCGATGACAGCCTTCCCCGACGAGAACCCAAACCCGGTGCTGCGCATCGACCGGGACGGCGTCCTGGCCTATGCCAACCCTGCCAGCCAACCGGTGATGGCGGCCCTCAGCGCCGAGCTCGGGCGGAAGGTGGGCCAGAAGGTGCTGCAACGCCTGAAGGCGGTGGCCGCCGGGCCCGCGCCCAACACCTTCGAGGCGGAGTCCGGAGGACGGCTCTACGAGCTGCGTGTCGTCACGCTGTCGCAGTTCGAATCGCTCAACGTGTACGGCAGCGACATCACGGCGGCTCGCGAGGTCGAGCGGCTACTGCTCAACATCCTGCCGGCTTCGATTGCCGAGCGCCTCCAGCACGGCGAGTCGATGATCGCCGACCGCTTCGAGGAGATGGCCGTCCTATTCGCCGATGTGGTGGACTTCACACCCTTCTCGGCACACCGACCCCCCGCCGAAGTCGTGGGCGTGCTCAACCAGGTCTTCACGATCTTCGACCGGCTCGCGGACCGATACGAACTGGAAAAGATCAAGACGATCGGAGACGCCTACATGGTGGCCGGCGGCATCACGCCGGAGGGCGGAGGCGTTGAGCAGGTGGCTGACATGGCGCTCGAGATGGTCGACGCCATGCGCGACTACCGCACAAATGCCGGCGACACTCTCCAAATCCGGGTGGGCCTCCACATCGGTCCGGCCGTGGCCGGGATCATCGGTCTCAAGAAGTTCATCTACGACATCTGGGGCGACACGGTGAACACGGCGAGCCGCTTGGAGTCCCACGGCGTCCCCGGCAAGATCCAGATCACTGCGGGAACTGCCGAGCGGCTAGCGTCCGGCTACCTCTTCGAGCGGCGCGGCAGCGTCGAGATCAAGGGAAAGGGCCGAGTCGAGGCGTGCTTCTTGGTCGCTCGACGGTAGTCGCGTCGCAACGCCGCTGACTGCTGACCAAGACAGCAGATAACTCGAGCCGATACGCTCCCCCGCCCACGCTCGGGGCCACAGCGCATCGGCCGGGATAGTCCGAAGTCAGCTGCTCTGATCCACTGAGCTACGGGCGCACATTCACGCTCAATGAGAGCGGAAAAGTCGATGCGCATTGACCATAGCGATCAGGGAGCGTTAGACGCGACGCACTCTATCCTCGCACGCGGCCCCGTCGAGTCGATGGTCACAGCCGCATTCACGCTTTCCATCGTACCTGATGGCGACCTTGGGGCCAACGTAGCCGGCTATGCCCGCCAGCTTCGCGCGGCCAACCTGAGCCCGATGACGTAACGGGCTTGCTCACCGTACAGCGTGCCTGCGGTCGATTCAGGGCGCGATCTCGATTGAGTCCACGATGCTCTGGAGCTCGGCGCGGTTCTCGGCAGAACTGCCCGGATAATTGCGGGCAACGACTACGAGCCGGTTACCGGCGATATCGACGACGTACACTGTGTCGGTGCTGCCCGGCGGAGCGCAGCAATCGCCGTCACTCATATCGGGACCTGGAGCGGGCCAGTAGCGAAGAACGTCGTTCGTGCAGCTCGCTGTATCGAGTTCGGCCGGAACGGTGAGTTGAATGCGCTTGGCCGGAAAGCCGCCGAGAGTGACACTCGTCGGCGCTGATGCCTCGCGGCCGTCCTGCTCCATGAGCGCGGTGACGAGCTCATCAACCGTCGTTCCGACATCTACAAGCGTTCCTTCGGCCCCCCACCGGCAGACGTCGCTAAAGACGTGCGTGAGGACCCAGGTGATAAATTTCACCTCCCCCGGCTCGTCGCGGTCCTTGTACAGCTCTCCGTACTCCTCGGTCGTCCAGCCTGCGGGCACCGTGATCGTCAACCGAGTCGCGTTGGTGAAGGCGCGGTCGTCGAGGTAGTAAGTCCCCGGGGCGAGGTCACCGTTTCCAGACAGCCTGACCGCCGCATTCGTTGCCGACGGGTCGGCCGGCCCACTCGGGGAAGCCGCGGCGGTGACGGCCGTGGGAATGGCGGATGAGGCGGCGTTGGTCGCCGCCGGTGAGACGCGGGGGGATCTGGGGGACGATCCGCTCGCTCCCGGGGCAGTCGGTGCGGAAGCGCACCCGGTGGCCACGGCGGCGAAGAGGACCATGCAACAGGCCAAGCGTCGAGTGAACACCGGTGTTACTCCTGTCTGGGGCGAGCGCGCCGCATTTGATCGTGAGGGCGATGCCGGCGGCGTAGCCGCCCCGCGGATAGCTACCCCGTGTCCCATCCATCGGGCAGAGTGAAGTTGATCCGGACTCCGTCCGGGCCAAAGGGCTGAGCACGGAGGGATTCCACCACCTGGCGAGCTGCCTCCAACTCGGCCTGAGCGGTATCGAGATCCCAAGTGAGGTACACGCACAGGGTTCGATCCCCGACGGCAAGGGCGTAGGCTCCAGTAGCGGCCGAGCCTCGTGGCGGAGGCATGAACATGACCGCGGGGTCCTCATATGGTTCGACGTACGTACCTTCGAGCCCTGCGACCGTCACCGGCTGCGGCACGACATCGGTGCCGTACGCGAAGCAGTCATCTGCTACCGCAAATGTGAGCTGTGTCTGTCGGAACGCATCAGGCGAACCTGGATTTCCTATGACGCTATGCAGTCCCGTCGAGGCCCCCAGGGAGCCGGTCCAACCGTATTGGCCTGCCGGCGCGGTACGTGCTCCGGGTAAGCCGAGTGCTGCGAGTGATGCCTCCGGCGCGGCGGTGTCCGTTAGGCTTGGCGCCGGCGGCGGACCGACGTTGGGCGGCCTTGCCAACAAGCCGATTCCCACCAGGATCGCCACGACGAGCGCGGTGGCGGCCAAGGCCATGGGCGCCACCCGATGCACTCCAGATGGGGCATCCAACACGGGGTTCCTGGATAGCCGAACCCGCCACGCCGGCCGCGGTCGCGTGGAGCTGGTCACGGCCAGCACGTCCTCAAGCAGAGCGTCAGGCTGCGGAGACCTCACGGAGTCAAGCCAGGAGGCAAGGATACCGTCCAACTCGCGCTCGGTGGTCATGGCGTCCCCACCGTCGCGAGTGCCGCGCGCTCCTGTGCCTCGATCGCCGCGCGGAGTGCGCCGACGGCCCGGTTTAGCCTCGACTTCATCGTCCCCAGCGGGACGCCCAGGATGTCGGCAGCTTCCCCGAGCGGCAAGTCGAGGTGATAACGGAGGACGAGAACGGCCTTATGCTCGGTCGTCAATCGGGCGAATGCTCGTTCCAGCTGGTCACGTATGGCGAGGAGGCGCAGGTCGTCATCTACCGCTGGTGAGTAGTCGAGGTCTCGCAGTTCGCCCTCGGCAGCGGAACGGCGCCGCTCACTACGCGCCAGGCGATAGCACGCTCGTACCGTGAGACGGTGCAGCCAAGCGTCGAATCGATCAGGGTCGCGAAGTGCGCGAATGTCCCGCCATGCCGTGAACAGGGCGTTCTGAACCGCATCGTTTGCGGCTTCGGGGCGGCGAAGGATTAGGTACGCAACGCGGTAGAGGCCGCCAATCGCCCCAGCTGCCAGCTCGGAGAACGCCGCATGGTCGCCCACGGACGCCTTCACCACCAAATCGCGTTGCATGCCGTTCACCGTAGGGTATGGGCGCTCAGCGAGGCGGTTGGTTCCATCCTCAGACCAGTCAGTTCACAAGGCCATCGGTGGTCGGAAGGGGAACCGGTGGTGTGATGCGGCTGGTATCCCAGGGACTACCGGAAGTGGACTGCGTAAAGAGAGCAGATAACTCGGCCCGTTTCGCTCTACCACCCACGCTCAGTGCTACAGCGCATCGGCCGGGATAGTCCGAAGTCAGCTGCTCTGATCCACTGAGCTACGGGCGCGCTTTCACGCTCAAAGAGAGCGGATAACTCGAGCCGGCATTGTGCCACAGCGCCCGGAGAGCATCTGTATCGGGCAGCGACGCGATGAGGCGCGTCCCGGTCCGAATCGGCGGGACGTCTCTGTGCGCGCTTTGCGGCTCGGATGCCCGGCCATGCTTAGCCGGGCGGGATGTTGTGGTTGCTCTGGAACACGTTGTTGGGATCCCAGGTCCGCTTCAGCTCGGTCAGACGGGCGTAGTTCGCGCCGTACGCGGCCGGCACCCGGTCACGCTCGTCGTCGGCGAGGAGGTTCACGTACACCCCGCCGGTGGCATGCGCCGCCATGGCGGCGTGGAAGTCCGCCGCCCAGCCCGTGACCGATGCGTCCTCGGAGGCATCGGTCCAGCCGGCCAGGATGTGGAACCCATACGGCGCTTCGCGCCCGGCGTAGGCGGTCGCCGACCCGTCGATCCGCGCGATCGCCCCTCCGCCGGGATCGAAGTACGCGGCGGTGAAGGCGCCACGCATATCGGGGACGTACCGCACCACGGTATCGATCGCGGCATCGGTGAGGCCCGCTAGGTCGTGCGCCTTCGAGTAGTAGCGCTGGCCGGCCGGGAGGTTGGCGTCGAAGCCCTGCTGCACCTCGACGTAGGGGGCAGGAGCGACGACATCGAGGATGGTTTCGCCGAGCTCGCGCAGCGGCTGCACGTCGTCAGCCGCGTCGGAGTTCTGGTGGCAGAGCACGAAGTCGATCACCGGGTCGCCGTGAACCTCGGCCGGAAAGGCGTCGATCGGTGGGACACGGAACATGAAGGGGTAAACCTGGAGCTCCTCCGGTGCCGTGGCCATGAAGTCACGGAAGGACCGCAGCAGGTGCGCGGCGTCGTTGAACGGGTAGATGACCTGGCCAGACAGGACCTGCGGGCCGACCTCGTGGAGCCGCAGCTCGAGCGCGGTCACGACGCCGAAGTTTCCGCCGCCGCCGCGCAAAGCCCAGAAGAGGTCCTGTTGCTCGGACACGGTGGCCGTCACCTCGCGCCCGTCGACCGTCACGACCCGGGCCGAGAGGACGTTGTCGATGGTGAGGCCATACTTCCGCGAGAGGTAGCCTCCCCCGCCGCCGAGCGCTGCGCCGACGACACCGACCGACGACACCGTCGGCGTGGGGGTGGCCAGGCCGTGGTCCTGCGTCGCCGCGTCAAGCTCGCCGCACGTCACGCCCGCGCCGATCGTCGCCGTCCTGGCGCCGGCATCCACCTGGACCGCCTTCATCGCCGAGAGGTCGATGAGCAGCCCGCCGTCGGCCACGCTGTTCGCTGCGTACGAATGGCCACCGCCCTTTACCGAGACGCGCAAGCCGTTGCTCTGCGCGTGATCGAGCGCGGCGGCGATCTCCGCCGCGTCGGTACAGCGGACGATGACGTCCGGGCGGCGATCGAAACGGGCGTTCCACATCGAGCGCGACTCGTCGTAGCCGTGAGCATCTGGCGTGAGGACGTCGCCGATGATGCCCGCGGCCAGGTCGTTCGAACTCATGACCAACCCTCCACTTGCCCCCGCGGGAATGCACGCCCCGTAGCCGAGCGGCACAGACGCGCCAGCGCGAGATCGCGTGCCTCTAGCGTAGTGACACAGTGCAAGGCGGCACCGCAAAGGCGCGTGATGCTCCATCCACATCGGCCGTAGGACAGACGCGAGGAGAGCAGATAACTCGGCTCGTTACGCTCGCCCGCTCACGCTTGCGCTACTGCGCATCGGCCGGGATAGTCCGAAGTCAGCTGCTCTATCCACTGAGCTACGGGCGCGTATTCGTGCTCAAAGAGAGCAGATAACTCGTTGCGCATTGTGCCACAGCGCTCCGGCAGGGAATAACCATCTCTAGGGCGCGCGAGGCCAGCGGCGCTCGTCACCACTCGCACGGCTTGCGCACCTTCCCGACCGTCTAGAGCAGTCGGCAGACTCGTGAGCTAACCCTGCTGCGAGGCGGCAGGACAGGCCGGGTCGCCTTACCCGTTCGGCATCCCTAACGGATGCAGGTCCTCAGATCGCACTTTCGGCTCGGATGCAGACACCACCCCAGGTGGACATGGACTGCGACAATGCCTCAAGGAAGGAGGCGCTCGCGTCCATGGAGCGTGACGATCCCGCCTACGGCGGCCAGAGCGAGTACACCCCGTTCTTCCTCAAGATCTACGACCCCCTGATCCTCGGCTTCTTTACCCGGGCCGTGTGGCGCTGCCCAACGAACCTTCTGGTGGAGCGATACCGGCGGCACATCCGCCCTCGGCACTTGGACGTAGGCCCGGGTACTGGCTATTTCCTGGAACGAGCCGGCCTGCCTGCGGGGGCCTCGATCACCATCCTCGATCCCAATGTGCACGTCCTCGAATATGCCTCCCGGCGCCTGCAGCGCCTGGACATCACGGCCATCGAGGCCGACGTCTGCAAGCCGCTTCCCCCCGATGGAACGTTCGATTCCGCCGCGCTGCACGGCGTGATCCACTGCCTACCCGGACCGCTCTCGCGCAAAGCTGTGGCCGTGGCCAACGTGGCTGCCGTCCTCGCACCGACTGGCGTCCTGTTTGGCGCATCGATCCTCGGTCCCTCAGGGCCACACACGTGGTTGTCGCGGAAGATTCTCGATGCCAACAACCGGCGGGGCATCTTCGACAACCTGGGCGACACCCAGGAGGGGCTCGGCGAGATCCTCGAGCAATCGTTCGAGCAAGTGGAGCTCGAGACGGTCGGCTCGATGGCGATCTTCGCGGCCACGAACCCGCGCACGTAGTCGCCGATGGTACGGAAGCCGCCGCTATCTCGACGCACCTTCCCGACCGTCTAGACCAGTCGGCGGACTACTTGCGGGGTTCGCGGCGGCTTCCGGACAGCGGATCACTCGATATGATCCGAGTGATCCGATCTGCTGATCGCAGCCATGCCGAATGCGTCCTCGACAGCCCCATCCTTGTCGAAGGTGATCTGGCGTCCAACGGCCGTTGCGCTACTATACTGTCCCGGCATCGCCGCAGCTCAGCCGGATCGGGGTCCTGGCGGGAGGAGTGCCATCGCAGTCAAGGTCATCGTCGAGCTGAAGGCCAAACCAGCGCAGCGAGACGAGTTGCGATCGCTCATCGAGCAGCTCGCCACACGCGATCGACCAAGTGGCTACCACGGGAGCACGTACTACGAGTCGGTCGACGACCCCGACCTGCTCATCGACATCGCCGACTGGGAGTCGCCTGAGGCACGGACGACGCATCTCGCGAAGGCCACGGCTGCCGGTGCCTATGGTCCGGTGCTCGAGCTGCTGGCGGGGCCTTTCCGGGCCACGGTCATCCGCCGGCTGCCCTGAACCTGTCTCTTATACACAT
>JAGXHP010000005.1 GCA_024636135.1 Chloroflexota bacterium | reverse complement strand
GTACCACACCCACGAGAACGTCGGCTGGGGCTCGATCAGCATCCCCGAACAGGAGATGCACACGACGGCGACGTGGCTGGTGCCGCCCGCCGAGCTCATGAACCGCTACGACCGGGACACCCTCGACGGGGCGCTCATCGGCATTGCGCGGATCGCCCGTACGACCGGCGCCCTGCTCCTCATGTGCGACCCGCGCGACCTCGGCGTCCTGGCCCAGGTCCAGGCGCCGTTCACCGGACGGCCGACGCTGTATCTGTACGACGCGACTCCCGGTGGAGTCGGTCTGACCGAGCGCCTCTTCACCCTGATCGACGATCTGCTGCGGACCTCGCGAGAGGCCGTCGAGTCCTGCCCGTGCAGCGATGGATGCCCGGCCTGCGTCGGGCCTGCCATCGAGGTCGGCGCACGCGGCAAGGCAACGGTCATCGAGCTGCTGACGGCACTATCCTGACCGATGCTCCCCGCGCGAACGCTCGCCGATCGACTTGCCAGCGTCCGAACGCCATCGCCCGCCACGGGACATGCGCCGTCGGCCGACGATCGCGTGGCACGGCTGGCACGCTGGTTCGACGCTCGGACCGACATCGCCGACGGCGGCACCGTTCTCGTGGTCGAGCGCAGCGTCGCCGTACCCAGCGGCACGGCCGAGGCGCTGTCAGGACTGCCCCCCGGGGCGTACTTCGACACCGAGACGACCGGCCTCTCGACGGGGGCCGGCACGGTGATCTTCCTGGCCGGCATCGCTCGGGTCGACGGCGACCGGATCCACGCTCGGCAGTACCTCCTCCCCGATTTCCCGTACGAGCCGCCGCTGCTGCGTGCCGTGGTCCGCGATCTCGCCGCTTCGCCGCGCATCGTCACCTACAACGGCCGCGGATTCGACCTGCCGATGCTCGCCGCGCGACTCACCTTCCACGGACTGTTCCGCGAGCAGGGCACGCTCCCCGACGCCCATGACGACCTCCTCCCCGACGCGCGACGCCTGTTCCGCCGACCCCTGGGCGGTGCCCGACTGGCCGACGTGGAAGCCGGCGTCCTCGGCGTGCGCCGCGCGTCCGACTGCCCCGGCAGCGAGGTCCCGACCCGCTACTTCGGCTACCTGCGCGGCGGTTCGCCCGACATCCTGGCCGAGGTCCTCGACCACAACTTCCAGGACATCGTCAGCCTGGCGCTTCTCGAGGCGGAGCTGTGCCGGCTGCGATCCGGCGCATGGCGGCACGCCCGCGTCCTCGACCCGCGGGGCATGGCCCTGGAGCTCCTGCGGGCCGGCGCCGTGGACGACGCCCTCGAGCTCGTGGAGTCCGCCCAGGCCACCACCGCCGATCCGGCCGAGGCGAACGCCCTGCGCCGCGTGGCATCGAGACTGCTCATCGCCCTGGGCCACGTGGATCGGGCGGAGGCGCTGTGGCAGCTCGGAACGCGCCGGGCACCGGTGGACGCCGCCGCCGCCTGGATCGAAGTGGCCCGCATCCGAGAACGTCACCGCGGCGACCTGGCAGGGGCCATGGCCGCGGCGGCGGCGGCGTCCCGCGTGCTCGACATCGCCTTTGCCCTCGGACGGGCCGGCTCGATGGTCGAGGTGGGTCGCACCCGCGTCAGCGTTGAGCGCCGCCTGAGGCGACTGCGGCGCTGGGTCGCGGCGGCGGAACGTCGTGCCGAGCGAGCGCAGCGCCGTCGCGCCGCGGTGGCCTAGGCCAGGCGCGACTCGAACAGGCGGATCACGGCCTCGCCGGCCGCGCTCGCCGCGACGGCGGCGGTGCTGCCGCGGGCAAGGTGAATCGCGAAGACGACGCCGAACGTGTCGCCAGCGCCAACGGTCGGCACGCCCGTGACGACGCGGCGCGGCATCGCGGCCGTCACCTCGTCGGCACCCGGATCGTCGAGCAGGTACCCCTGGACACCGAGCGTGAGGACGACCACGGGCTTGGCTCCGACGTGGCGGCGGAGGGCCGCGGCCTGCGTGAAGGGATCGTCCGGGCTCTCGGCCAGGTCCTCGGTCGACAGCACGATGGCATCGGCGTCGGAGAGGGCGGACCACACGTCGGCCGCGACCGCCTCGAGCCGGATCGCCTCGACCACCCGTCCGACCTCGAGCCGGCGCAGCCATCCCTGGAGCAGAAGCACCGTCATCGCTGCCCCGAGGCGCGCGCGGAGGCCTACGATCGTGGGCGGCGGGAGCTCGCCGGCAATCGGTGCCAACAGCACGACCCGCGGCGACTCGGGCAGACCGGCATCCGCCGATATGGCGTCGGTCGCCGCCTCGAGGCGCAGGACGCGCCGACCGTCGCGCTCGTCGTGGCGGTACGTCGTGGTTGCCGGCGCCGGCTGATGGTTCAGCGCCCCAAGGTCGGCCAGGGTCCGGAGTCCGGCACGCGCCTCGGGCTCGTCGCCGGCGACAGTCAGGAAGGCCACCGTCGAACCCTCCGCCACCGCGGCGCGGCCGGAGTGAATCACCGAACCGCCCGGTGCGGAGCGGCCATCGGCGAAGCGGTCGATGGTCAGGCCGCCGACGATCAGCGTCTCGGCCATCGGTCTATCATCGACGCATGCCACTCCATTTCTACGAGCTCCACGAAGGCGCCACCGACCTGTTGACCGATGCGCTGCTGGTTTCCGATCGCGACCATACCCCAGAGCAGTTCGACGCCATGGTGAAGACGGCCCGCCGAGCGATCATCGACACGTTCGAGGAGGACACGCTGGTCGAGGCCATCGCGCGCGAGCTGGAGCGCAGCCACGGCTTCACCTACATCGGCGACGAGAAGCTGCGGGCCAGCATGAGCGTCGGGATGGAGGACGCGGACACGTTTCTCGTCGAGCAGACCGACGAGTTCCGCAGCATCGTCGCGGAGATGGAGACGTCCTAGGCGACGCGGTCAGCGCGCGACGTTGAACAGGATCTGGAGCACGTCGCCGTCACGGACCTCGTAGGCCTTGCCCTCCTGCCGCAGCAGGCCGCGCTTGCGCGCTTCGGCCATCGTCCGGCACTCCATGAGGTCTTCCAAGCCGATCACCTCCGCCCGAATGAAGCCACGGGCCAGGTCGGAATGGATCGCACCGGCGGCGTCGACGGCTGATGATCCCCTGCGCAGCGTCCACGCGCGACACTCGTCCTCCCCCGCCGTGAAGAAGCTGAACAGGCCGAGGAGCTGATAGGTCAGGCCGATGACCCGGCCACGCGATGGCTCCTCGATCCCAAGGTCGGCCATGAACAGGCGCGCGTCCTCGTCATCGAGCTCCCCGATCTCGGCCTCGATCTTCCCGGCAAGCGCCGCCACGTCGGAATGCGGCTGCGCGTAGCGCTCCCGGCCGGCAGATTCGAGGCTCGGCGCCTCGGGCAGGCGTCCCTCGTCGATGTTCAGGACCACGAGCACGGGCTTCTGGGTCAGGAAGCGATAGCCCCGCAGCAGGAACTCGTCGTCGTCGGTGAGTCCGAACGACCGGATCGGCTTGCCCTCGGACAGGTGGGGCTCGATGCGCGCAAGGACCTCCTGCTCGCGCTGGGCCTGTTCGCGCTCGGCCTGCGACCCGTGCCGCCCCTGCGTGGCGAGCTTCTCGAGCCGCTTCTCGATGACCGTGAGATCGGCGACCGTGAACTCGAGGTCGAGGTCGTCGACATCACGCCATGGATCGGGCGGGATGGGATTGGCGGGATCATCGAAGGCGCGGGCGACGTGGAGTAGTGCGTCGGCATTCCGGATCTGGGCCAGGACGTCGGGATTGATCGTTCCCTCGCGGGCGGCGCCGGCCGGGATTGCGACATCCACGTACGTGACGTCGGCGTACGTTGTCTTCTTCGGGTTGAACAACGCGGCGAGGCGGTCGACCCGCTGGTCCGGCACCTTCACGACGCTCAGGTTCGGCGCCGCGCGCCCGCCGGAGAATCCACCGGTCTCGGCGTGGCCGCCGGTCAGCGCGTTGAACACGCTGGTCTTGCCGCTGCCGGGCAGCCCGACGATGGTGACCTGCATCAGTACCCCGCGTCGAGGTCGACGACGTTGTGCATCGTTTCACCGGCGCGAAAGGCCCGCAGGTTGTCGATGAACAGGTCGACCGTGCGCTCGGCGACGCGATCCGATGCCCAGCTGGTGTGCGGGGTGATGACGAGGTTCGGCGTGTCGTACAGGGGCGACTCCGGGCCCAGCGGCTCCTCGCTGAACACGTCGAGCACCGCACCGCCGATCCAGCCCGACGTCAGCGCCCGGCGCAGGGCGATCTCGTCGATCAGGCGCCCGCGCGCAATGTTGATGAGCCAGGCGTCCTCGCGCATCAGCGCCAGCTGCGTGGCGCCGATCAGACCGGCGGTCTCGTCGGTGAGGGGCGCCGCGACGACGACGATGTCGCTCTCACCCAGGACCTCGTCGAGCTGGTCGAGCCCGCGCAGCTCGACATGCGGCGCGTCCCCCACGCCCCGCTCCGGATGCCGGCGGGTGGCCACGATCCGGGTGCCGAACGGCCGGAGCAGAGCGGCCAGCTCCACGCCGATGCTTCCGTAGCCGATGATCCCGACCGTGAGCTCGGACAGCTCGCGACCCCGAAGCGGCTGCCAGGTTCGCTCGCGCTGCAGCTCCAGCAGCTGGCGCAGCCGCCGCGCGATGGCGAGCGACATCATCACCACATACTCCGCAATGGGGCGTGAAAAGACCCCGCGCGCATTGGTGACCACCAGGCCGCGCTCTCGGACCACCGGGGTCGTCACCCGATCGACTCCGGCCGCGGCGGAGTGAATCCAGCGCAGCCGGGGCGACCGGGACACAACGTGGTCGAGGACCGAGGCCGGTGCCGATCCGAGCAGCAGCACCTCGGCCTGCTCGAACGCGCTCTCGTCCGTGTCGCCGTGGATCCGCCCGTCGGCGGCGATCAGCGCACAGCGCACGCCATCGACCGCTTCAATGCGAGCGACGAGCTCGCGCGTCAGCGCCGAGCCGAGAATCGGGGTGGCCAGGACGGTGAGCGGCGGCGGCGTGGTCAGGACCCCGCGCCCTCGATCCGGGCGATCCATCGGTCGGGCAGGCGGATCTCCTCCAGGCTGGGAAGGGAATCACGTCCGGTCCACACCCGGTTGAGGAAGTCACGCCCACGCTCGCGGATCACGTGGTCGGCGAACCGCTCCCCGGCCGCGTACTGCTCCATCTTCAGATCGAGCCCGGTAAGTCGCATGATCGCCCGCTCGACGGCCCCGCGTCGCTCGCCCCGGCGCTCGAAGCGCTCGTGGAGCTCGGCGAAGCCCGGAAGGATCTGTGCCCCGGCCGCGTTCATCACGTGGTTCGAGTAGCCCTCGAGCAGCGACATCAGGGCCTGCGTGCGATTGAACGTCTCGCGCTGGCCCGGCGTCAGGATCCGCTCCAGCCAATGTCCCTCCCCGCCGGACACCGCGTCCCGGACGCGGGTCATCAGACCGCCCGATTCGGCGGCCAGCTGCTCGACCGTCTCGGAGACCAGCCCGGCGAAGTACGGACGCAACCAGGGGTGGGCCTCGAACTCGAAGGCGTGCGTGGCCTCGTGGAGCGCGATGAAGGTGCGGAACTCATCGCGCGGGATCCGCATGGCTGCGGCGTTGGCGACGATGTTCTGCTCCACAAAGTGGAGGCGACCACGCGTCGGACCGGCAGCCAGCAGGCTCACGTCGTACTGGCCGAGGACCTTGCGGCCCAGGAATGCGAGCATGAATCCGAGCTGCTGGTTGCCGACCATGCGGTTCATCCAGCGCGACATCGCGCGACTCGCCGTGTCGGGTCCCCGCTGGGCCTCGAGCAAGGTGTGCTCGACGCGCTCGAACAGGAGCCGGAACGTCACGAGATTGAGGTCGACCCAACCAAGCCGATCGACCACCACCGGCGTCTCGAGCGCAGCCGGCAGCTCGGAGCCGATCTCGGCCGCGACCACCGGCTCGATGCGCTGCAGCGTCGCGCGATAAAATGCCTCGGCCTCCGCGCGCTGCGCGGCCGAGATCGGGGCGGCCGCCTCCCCCAACCGGCGATGGGCGATGTCGCGGACCTTTTCCCAGTCGATGAGCCGAGGGCCGGCTCGCCTCATGATCTCGCGCGAGGCGACGCTGGCGCCGAGCGCCAGCAGTCCGCCGACCAGGATTCCCGCGCCGAGACGCGCCGTGTGTCGTGCCATGCCGATCAGTCTAGGGGAACTGAGCCTTCCGCCCCGATGCGCACCACTTCCACGTCGGGGAGTCCCGTCCCGAACAGCCGCGACGCGACGCCGACGAAGGCGTCCGCATCGCCGGTGGTCGCCACCCGATGCCGTACCGGTGCGCCGGCAGGGGCTCGGGCACCGATGGCGTCCAGCAGGTCCTCCACCGCCAGGGCGGTCGTGAACGCCGAGTCGACCACCGAGACCCCGCTCCCGACCAGCCGCTCGATGACTGGGCCCAGCAGCGGATAGTGGGTGCAGCCCAGCAGGAGGGTGTCGATCTGAGGTTCGGCAATCAGCATCGGCTCGAGGTAGGCCCGGAGCACGGTCTCGGCCCGCCGTCCGTCCAGCACGCCGGATTCCACCATCGGCACGAGCTCGGGGCAGGCCAGCTGGCTGACCTCGATCTTCGGGGCGGCCTCGAGAATCGCGTCGGGATACGCGTTCGACTCCACCGTGCCGGCAGTGGCGATCACGCCGACGTGCGAGCTGCGGGTTGCCGCGGCGGCGGCCACCGCTCCCGGACGCACGACGCCGATCACTGGGACGCTCGAACGCTCGCGGACCGGATCAAGCGCGCGGGCCGTCGCGGTATTACAGGCCAGCACGAGGAGCTTCACGTCCTGGGCGAGCAACCACTCCACGGCCTCGAGGGTGAAGCGCCGCACCTCGTCGGCATCCCGCGGGCCGTACGGCGTTCGGGCATTGTCTCCGAGATAGATCGTCGACTCGTCGGGGAGCCGCCGATGCAGCTCGGCAAGGACGGTCAGGCCACCGACACCGGAATCGAAAACGCCGATCGGGCGCGGGTCGAGGCGACCGACAACCGGGACGCTCAGCGCTTCACCAGGCTGGGCGCACGCTGCTCGAGATGCGATGCCATCGACTCGGCGATCCGCCGTACGCCCTGGGAGATCGGCGCCTCGGGGTTCGAGGAGACAAAGGCGATCCCCTCGTTGTTCGACTGGAGGACCAGCCGACCGTCCGAGACGATCTCGTAGTCGATCTTCGAGCCGAGCGCCTGCTCCACGTCCGCCTTGTCGAACCCACCGGCGGCATCGGACCGGTTCAGCACGGTGGCGAGCTTCGAGGGCGGATAGCCGATGGCCGAGAACGTCTCGGCGGACATCGCCAGGCTGCGAATCGCCATGGAGTCATAGGTGAGCACCTGGAGGATGAGATCGGCCGAGTCGAGGAAGACGAGGACGTCGTCCGACAGCGCCGCGCGGGTATCGATGATCACGAATTCGTAGAGCTGGCGCAGGAGCGAGAGAACCTTCTCGATGTCACGCGTGGTGACCATCTCCGCCATCTCAACGCGCGGGGGCGCGAGGAGGATGTCGATCCCTGACGGATCGCGCCACGCGACGTCCGCGAGGTCGCTGTCCTTGATGCGATCCGTCGGCAGATTGACGATGCTGGGAGCAACCGCCGGCACGCGGAGCAGACCACGCAGGTCACTGAACTGGAGCGACCCGTCCACCAGGCAGACCCGGTGATTCTCGCCGAGTGCCACGGCCAGGTTGTAGGCAAGGGTCGTGCGCCCGACGCCGCCCTTCGGGCTGAACAGGCTGACAACCAGGGAGCCGGTGCGCTCCGATTCCACCGCGCGCGTCTCGGCCACGTTGCGGATCAAGGTTGTGAGGTCGAATCCGGTGAATGGCATCTTGAGGACGGCGTCGATCCCCCGCTCGCGATCCTCGCTCACCGGATTCTGGGGGACGGTCAGCATGATGATCCCGACCTGGGGCTCCGTTCGGCGCACCTGCTCGGCGACCTGCTGGCCGCTCACGCGTCCCTGGAGCAGGGCGTCGACGATCACGACGTCCGGGCGCATCTCGTTGATCGCCGCCACGGCGCGATCGCCGGCCGTGACGACATCGAGCATCTTGATCTGGGACTGCGCCTGCAGGAGTGACCGCACGTGCGACGCGACCTGCGGGACGTCCTCCACGATCAGGAGTCGGATCTGTTCGCCTGCCATCCCTCACCTTTCCCCCAGAACGGACGCCGCCCTGCGCGCAACGACGATGCAGCGTTCACTGGCACCGTCGAGCGGGTCCAGGTCATGGGACCCGAATACCGACTCGACCTCCAGGCCCGCCTCGGCGGCAAGGGCAGAAAGCGCCACGGCACTTGGATACCAGAGCCGGAAGCTGGCCGGCAATCGCGATATCGTACCATCGGCCTGCGCCACGTCGGTGAGCGTGCTGTATGCCACGCGCAGCCCTTCGGGGGTCTCGCGTCGCGTCAGCTGGCTGCGACGCACGAAGCGCCGTGCGCCGATCTCCCGCTCCCAGTCGACGCTCAGCGGCAGATCGTGCGGCGGGAGCCCACCCGGCCCGATCGTGTCGATCACGACCACGGCGTCCGGCTCCATGTGCCGGCCTGCCGCGCTCAGGGCGCGCAGCGCGTCCTCCGGCCCATCGAGGTGGCTGATCACCCCGGCCACCACCACCATCGCGAACCGATCGGGACGCTGGACGCTGCGGATATCACCCACCGCGAGCTCCAGACGTGCCTCTGCCGCGGCGACCTGCAGCGCGGGGTCGGCGGCGATGCGCGCCTCCGCGCGCGCCAGCAGCGCCGGTGAGCCATCGATGCCCACGACACGGGATGCACCACCGGCGAAGAACGCGGGGAACAAGCGTCCCGAACCGCATCCGAGGTCGAGGATCGCGCCAGCGTGTCGCGCGGCCATCTCGCGGAAGAACGCCAGGTCCTCGGTGATCTCGTCGTGCTCGAGGTCGTACACCTCGGCCAGCCGTCCGGGATCGACCGCCTGGCCCGACAGGATGTCGTTCAGGTTCGCGCCCTCCGGCCGCTCCCCTCCCCACGCAGCTCTCGCCATGCCTGATCGACCAGCGCGGGCTGCTCGATCAGGTCGATCGCCGTCGCGGCCAGGATTCGGATCGCGTCGGGGAGCATTCGGTCGCCGCCCTCGCCGCCGGCAGCTCGAGCAAACTCGTGGGAGTGCCCCGGCGTGCCGCGCGGCGCGATCGAGAGATACGGGTGGATCGTGGGCACCTCGTGGCTGACGTTCGCCATGTCGGTGCTGCCAGCGTTCGGGTCGATCGGGTCCTCCGCGATCCCCGCAGTCGCCATGTGGCGGCGCCAGATCCCGAGCAGGGTCGGATTGTTGAGCATCGTCCTGCAGCGGTTCACCGGATCGGCCGCGAGCTCGACCGTGCAGCCGGTGGCCGTCGCCGCGGCCTCCGCCATCACGCCGAATCGCTCGACCATCGCATCGAGATCCTCATCCACCGGCGTGCGCACGTACCAGGCGCCGGATGTGCGATCGGGTACGACGTTGGGAGCGGCCCCGCCGTGGGTGATGATGCCGTGGACGCGCTCGCCCGGCTTGAGGTGCTGGCGCCACTGGGCGACCATGGTGTGCAGGAGCACGATCGCGTCGAGCGCGTTCTTGCCGAGCCACGGGTCCGCGCTGGCGTGGGCCAGCGTGCCGTGGAACGTGACGCCGATCTCGGTCACCGCCAGGCACAGCGATTCGGCGGCGCTGGTGTCCGACGGGTGGATCTGCAGGCAGACGTCGACGTCCTCGAAAAGCCCCGCCCGGATGAGATGCACCTTCCCGTTGCCGGCCTCCTCGGCGGGCGTGCCGATGAATCGGACCTCACCGTCGAAATCCCGCCCGAGGGCCTGCGCGGCGGCAATGGCCGCTCCCGCGCTCGACGAGCACATGAGGTTGTGGCCGCACCCGTGTCCGACCTCGGGCAGGGCGTCGTACTCTCCGGCGAAGGCGATGACCGGGCCGGAAGCGCGACCCTGCCAGCGCGCAACGAAGGCAGTGTCGAGGCCGCCCGCCGGTGCGGTCACGTCGAACCCGTGCGCAGCAAGCAGCTCGGCCGTCCACGCGGCCGCCTGGTGCTCCTGGAACGCGATCTCCGGGGTGGCATGAACCCGGTGTGAGAGCTCGAGCGACTCGGGCATGATCTCCGCGACGGCGGCGTCGAGCCGCTCTGTCGCACCGCCGTTCGGCACGCGGACCTCCTGCTATCGATCGCGACGCGCGAGATACCACTCGACGACGCCGGCCAGGATGATGACGAAGATGGCGATCGGGACACTGAGTGACCCGCCCAGGCGCAGTCCCGCTAGGGCCGCGACGACCAGCCCGACCAGCACCCCCCGCCGTGCCGCGCGAACCCAGGCGCCAAGATAGACGATGCGACGGCGGGCCATCACCTCGCCGAGAAACGCAAAGGGCGTCACGATCAGGACGAGACTGACGGCCGCCAGGGCAACGACGAGCGCGCGGTTCAGCGCGGCGTCCGGGCAGGGCTGGGCCGGCGTCTCGATCGGACACGCACGCCCCGCCAGCGAGACGAGGACGACCGAGGCGAGAATCCCCAGCAGGACCAAGGCCGCCACCGCGGTCCGCTCGCGCGCGCTCACCGCGACGCGTCGGGGCAGATCTCGCGGAACGGGCAATACCCGCAGCGCATCGCGCTCGGCGTGGCCTCGAACTGGCCCGCGCGGATCCCGCTCGCCGCCCGGGTGAGCTGCTCCTGGGCCTTCTCGAGTCGCTTCTCCGTCGGGGCGGCGCGCCCGGTGATCCCCGATTCGAGGAAATGCAGCGCCAGCTCGTCCGGCAGCGTTCCCTGCTCCGCTTCGTGCGCCAGGGCGTAGATCGAGAGCTGCAGCGAGTCGCGCGCTCGGCGGTTCGCGGTGGCGAGGTCTCGAACGTCACTCGACTTGTAGTCGGTGATCACGACGCGCCCGGCCTCATCGCGGTCCACGCGGTCGTAGCGCCCGCGCAGGCGGTCCGGCCCGAAGGCGACGGTGAAGTCCCGCTCGACGGCGATCGGTCGCGCCGGATCGCGCTGCTGGTCGTCCCAGAATCGGGCGATCGCATCATGCGCCGCGGCGCGTCGCGCCTCCTCATGGGTTCGGGTCAGGAAGCCGACCGACTCCCAATTCGCGTCGAGCGCGGCATGCAGCGCTTCGAGGCTCATCGTCTCGCCCGACATCTGGCCCCGGTGGTAGGCCTGTACCGCAGCGTGCAGGGCGCGTCCGTAGACCATCTGGTGGGACGCCGGCGTCGGGATGCGGACGACATGGCCGTAGCGATAGCGCGCGGGGCAGTCGAGGTAGTCGTTGATCTGGCCGAAGCTCAGGGTCAGCGGTCGGTCCCCGAGCCGGGGAACCGCCTGCGGGACCGTCGGCGTGGCCGGCGAGGTCTCGTGTCGGGCGAGCTGGTCGAGCAGGGCCGGGCGAATGGTGTCCGCAGGCGTCGCCGGGGGCAGGTCGAGGGCCTCGGCGACGAAACGGCTCGCGCCGCGAGTCCTGCGCCCCGCGTAGTCCTGGGCCGAACTGAAGACGAGCTCCTCGCGCGCTCGGGTCATGCCGACGTAGAACAGCCGCCGCTCCTCGGCGACGTGCTGGTCAGCGGTCATGCCGGGGTCGGTCGTCAGCGCATCGGGGAGCTCGAGGGCATCACGACGCTCCCGGCCCGGAAAGCGGTCGTCCGCCAGCCCCACCATGAACACCACGTTGAACTCGAGCCCCTTCGCCTTGTGGTAGGTCAGGACGTGCACCGCCTGGCCCTCGTCGGGATCGACGTCGGCGGTCGAGGGGTCGTCCCCCGTCTCGATCAGCGTGTCGAGCTGAGCGACCAGGAACGGGATGCGGTCATCCCGCAGGAGGCTCCCCTGGCGTCGCACGATCTCGAAAAAGCGGGCGACATTGGCCAGGCGCTCGTCGCCCGCCTCGCGCGCCTCGGCCGCCAGACGACCGAGCCATCCCGAGCTCGTGATGAAGTGATAGAGCAGCTCCCCGCTGCTGCGCTCGGTGCTCATCGCCCGATGTGCCTCGAGGCTGGCGAGCAGCCGCTGGACGACCTCGATGGCTCGCGCCCCGAAGGGCGAGCGCTCCGGGTCCGCGACCGCATCGGCCAGCGCAACCGCGAGGCTGCTGCGCCGGCGCCGTGCCTTCGTCAGCGCGAGTGTCACGTCCGCCGCGGCCAGCCCGAAGATCTCGCTGGTGGCCAGGTCGTAGAGGCTGACCGAGTCGTCGAGATCGTTGACGGACCGCAGGAAGCTGATGAGGACCCGGACCTCGGGCTGGCGGTAGAGGCCGGCCGTGCCGCTGAAGCGCCACGGGATGCGTGCCATGTTCAGCGAGCGGAGGTACGGATCGGCATCGCGGTTGCCGCGGACGAGGATGGCGTGATCGCCCGGCTGGCGTCCGGCACGCAGTGAGGCACCGATCCGATCGGTGACCGCATCGGCCTCGTCGGATCCCGTGGCGAAGGCCAGCCACTCGATCGGCCCGGCGGGAGGCTCCGGTCGATCGAATCGCAGCCGGGCTCGCAGGCCCTTGTCGAGACCTTCCCGGGCCTCGAGCCGCTCCGGATCGTTGTGCGCGATGAGCCGGTGGGCGGCGTCAAGGATCGGCTGCCGGCTGCGGTAGTTGTCGACGAGGACGGCGGTCGCAGCCTTCGGGTAGGCGTCCCGGAAGCCGAGGATGTTCCCCAGCGCCGCCCCACGGAAGCGGTAGATGCTCTGGTCGTCATCCCCGACGACCGTGACGTTGCCGTGCGGCTCGGCGAGCAGGCGGACGATCTCCCATTGGGCGTGGTTCGTGTCCTGGAACTCGTCGACCAGGATGTAGCGGTATCGCGCGCGCTCCTCGTCCAGGACCGAGCGATGATCCCGCAGCAGTCGCAGGGCGAGCCCAACCTGGTCGCCGAAGTCGAGCCGGTCCGTGGAGCGCATGAGCTGCTCGTAGGCCTGGTAGGTGGCGGCCAGCTCCGCGTGCCGCGATGCCTCCTCGGCCAGCGCCTCGTCCTCGGGCGAAGCCGCGGATCGGTCGGCGAGGTCGCGGGCCGCCGCGAGGTAGGCCTCCGGCCCGATGTCCTCGTCCCGCAGGCGGCCGATGAGCGTGACGAGCGACGACAGGAAGCGGGTCGGGTCGCCGAGCGGCCGGTACCGCTCGAGGGGAAGCTCGAACAGGTGCTCGCGCAGCAGGATGATCTGCTCGGCGCGCGACAGCACCGTCGAGCGATCTGAGAGGCCAGCCTCCAGGGCGTGCTCGCGCAGCAGGCGGTCGCCGAAGGCGTGGAACGTGCTGATCTCCGCGTCGTTGTGGCCGTACGGCACGAGCCGATCGACACGCTCGACCATCTCGGCCGCGGCACGGTCGGTGAAGGTCAGGGCCAGGATCTCGGACGGCAGCGCGCGCTTTTCGGCGATGAGCCACGCGATCCGGCGTGTGATCACGGTCGTCTTGCCGGTTCCCGCGCCGGCCACGATGAGCAGTGGCCCGTCGCCGTGCGTCACCGCCTTCCGTTGGCGCGCGGTGAGGTCGGCCAGCAGCGGCGGCTGGACGCGGAGGTGCGGCCGTCGGGGTCGGGGTGCCGAGGTGAGCTCCTCGAAAATCGGAAGCTGGTTCGGCGACGGCACGACCGGTGGCATTTCGTCGATGGTAACGGAGGACCGGGTCACTCCGTGCTTATCGGCGCCTTATCGGACAGGTCGCCTGTCGCGTTGCGACCTCGGCCGATAGCGCGGCCGATGCCCACCCGGCTCCGTCTGTCCGACCGCTGCCAGGATCGCCTCCGCGTGACGTCGGGTTGTCCGCAGCTCATCGCGCACCCGCACAACGGTGACCGTGCCCCGCATGCCCTCGACGCGGGCACGCAGCGTGGACCACACGTCCGCCGGATAGTCGATCCCCGGGGCGATCTGGCGCAGCTGCCCCGCGGATCGCAGCTGGTCGATCACCGTCGGGGGAATCCCGAGGCGGCCGGCGATGCCCTCCACCCGGGGCGGCTCGGCCCCGGTCGCGCGCAGGCCGTCGAGCAGCGCGGCGACCTTCTCGGCCATGGCCGGGTCGATCCCGGGCCGGGCATCGGCGAGGCGGATCCGCCGTCCGGTGCGCGCCAACTTGCCCTTCGTCACGAGGTCATCGATCACCCGCCGCAGATCCGCCTCCGGCAGCTCGAGCGGCCCCCCGCCGCGATGGCGCGAGGAAGGCTGTCGCTCCGCGAGCACCAGCACCCGCGTGACCAGGGCGTCCATGCGCAGGTCGACGGCCAGGGGCTGCTCACGATGGAAGCGGCGCAGTGCCAGCAGCACCAGGCGCTCGGCGACGTGCCGCTGGTCGGGGTCGATCGACCCGATCGTCACGCCGGACGCGTCCCCTCGACGGCAACGCGAATGGCCTGCGTCTCCTCCTCGGACAGGTTGTGCGCCGACGAGCCGTCCGTCACCGGCTTCGCGAAGACGCGGGTGTTGGCCCGCCCATGCAGGCTGCTGATCACGATCCCGTCACGGCCGTCGTCCAGCAGCGCGATGGCGAAGCTCTGATCCGACCCGGTGTCGTCGAACGGGTTGAAGCGCACCAGGCCGATGTGCTGAAGGGAGCGCCGGGTGCGGTCCTCGATCGTGGCATGCAGTGCCTCGATCTGCTTCATGCGCTCGGACGCGTGCACTGCCTGCTCCGCGCTGCCGACCAGGCGATCGTGGAGCGAGCCGCCTTCGCCATCCCGGACGAGGTCCCGGTAGCGTCGCACCGCGCGCCCGAGCCGCATGCCCTGCACCAGCACGAAGAGCAGCAGGACGAGCACGAGGGCCGCCAGGACGCCGAAGGCGAGCGCGAGGTTATCGGACAGGAATCGATCAAGATCGGGCATCGGATCGGCGGTATCATAGCCGCCCCGCGGTCTCCCGCCCGGCCGCGGCCTGCCACCCGATCACGTCACGAAACGAGGGAACGATGCCCCGCAGAGCCGGCAAGGCCGCCAGCCGCAAGGCCCGTCAGCGTTCGGGCCAGCGCGCCGCCCGCCAGGCCGCGACACCCGTCCCGAGCCAGCCCCAGATCGCGATCCCACCCGTCGGCACGCCCGATGCTCGAGAGGCCGCGTCGCTCGACGTCCCGAAGCGCGCCGCTCCGCGGGCCACGGCGGGGGGCTCCACGTTGACGACCCAGGAGAAGGCCGAGTACCACTACGTCGAGCGCGACCTGCGGAACATCGGCATCCTGACTGCGGCCATGGCCGCACTGCTGTTCGTGGCCTGGCTCATCTTCTCGGCGACCGGCCTCGTCGGCTAGGAGTGCGTATAGATGCCCTGGATGTCGCCCATTTCGACCAGCAGCTGGCCCAGCGTCGGGTTCTTGCCGGGCAACCTGTAGGCGAGATCGGCTTCGGACACCACCGTCAGGAGGTGGTCCCGCATGCTGTGATGCCCGCGAATTTCCTCCTCGAACAGGCTGTTCATCGTGAATCTCCGTGTGCTCTCGTCGAATCCCGTTGGCTGCAACCGTCGTTCCACTGGCCGCATTCGAAGACTCCGGGACCGGCTAGCCGCCTGATTTCTTGCGCCCGCGTTCCTCCAGCCGATGCCGGCGGAGTCGCTCGAGTCGCTCCCCGATCTTGAGCTCCAGACCCTCCTCCGACGGCTCGTAGAAGACGCGACCGACGAGCGCGTCGGGCAGGTACTCCTGGTCGACATCGGCGTCGTCGTAGTCATGCGGGTAGAGGTAGCCCTTGCCGTAGCCCTGCTCGCGCGCCAGGCGCCGATGCGACGATGGGCGCAGGTGGAGCGGGACCGGCAAGCGGCCGTGCTCCTCGACCTCGGCCAGGGCCGCGAAGTAGGCCGCGCCGGCCCGGTTCGACTTCGGCGCCGATGCGACATAGGCCGCAGCCTGGGCCAACGCGTACTGCGCCTCCGGCAGGCCGATCATCTCCACCGCCTGCATGGCAGCGACCGCCACCTGGAGGGCGCGCGGATCCGCGTTGCCAACGTCCTCCGAGGCGGCGATCACGACGCGGCGCGCGATGAACGTCGGATCCTCCCCCGCCGCAACCATGCTGGCGCACCAATAGAGCGCCGCGTCTGGATCGTTGCCTCGCATGCTCTTGATGAAGGCCGATGAGGCCTCGTAATGCTGGTCGCCGACCCGGTCGTAGGCCAGGAGCCGCTGCTGGGCCGCCTCGGCCGCGCCCTCCGGCGAGATCTTGCCGCCGTCGTCGAGCACGGCCGCAGACGCCTCGAGGATGTTCAACGCGGTCCGCGCATCGCCACCGGCAAGGTCAAGGATCGTCGCGCGGGCCTCGCTCGACAGTCGCACGCGGCCGGCGAGGCCGCGGTCGGCATCGGCCAACGCACGGTCGACGATCTCGCCGAGCGCATCGGAGTCCAGAGGCTCCAGGCGGTAGACGCGCATTCGCGACAGGAGCGGCGAGTTGATCTCGTAGTACGGGTTCTCGGTCGTGGCGCCGATGAGCGAGATCGTGCCGTCCTCGACGTGCGGCAGCAGGGCGTCCTGCTGGCTCTTGTTGAACCGATGGAGCTCGTCGATGAACGCGATCGTGGCGCCACCCGCGTCCCGCAATGCCTTCGCATCGGCGACCAGTGCACGGATGTCGGCGACGCCGCTCGTCACCGCGCTGAGCTGGCGCCACGTGCCGCCCGCGCGGTCGGCGAGGAGCCGGGCCAGGGTGGTCTTGCCGCTGCCCGGCGGCCCCCACAGCACGATCG
>JAGXHP010000055.1 GCA_024636135.1 Chloroflexota bacterium | reverse complement strand
TCGTTGGGCAGATAGAGGCTCGCGACATCGGGCACGAAGGCGATGTCCACCTTGGCGTGCTCCAGCAGCGCGATGTCCCGCGCCGAGTCGCGTCGACCGCCCGACGCCTCGTCGAGCGACGTGAACGAGCCGGGGTTTGTGAAGCTTGACGCGACCACGCAGCCGTTCTCGGCCCGCGCGCGGTGGATGAGCGACAGCTGGCCATCATGCAACATGCCCATGGTGGCCACGAAGCCGACGCTGTCACCGGCGACGCGACGCTCGAGGATGGCCTCGCGGAGCTCGTCGCCGTGGTCGACGACGATCACGACCGACGGCGCCGGCGGCCACCGGGGGCGCTTCCATCGGTGTTGCGCGCGGTGCGGTAGCGATCCCCGATGAGGTCCCACAGCCGCTCGGCCACCTGGCGCTTCGGAAGCATCGGCCAATCCGTCAGCGAGCCCTCGGCGCCGAACACCGTGACCTTGTTCTCGTCGGAGCCGATGGCGTCGAAGGGACCGCCCACCACGTTGCCGACGATGAGGTCGAGGCCCTTGTCGCGCAGCTTGGCGGCGGCATTCACCTCGAGGTCCTGCGACTCGGCCGCGAAGCCGATGAGGAACGGGCGGATGTCATCGGGCATCTCGCCCACCTCCGCCACGATGTCAGGGTTCGGCACCAGCTCGATCTGGAGGTTCTCGCCGGAGCGCTTGATCTTGCGCTGGCTGGCGCGCGCCGGGGCGAAGTCGGCGACGGCGGCCGCCATCACCAGGATGTCGGCGTTCGGGGCCGCTCGCATCACCGCCTCGCGCATCGTCTGGGCGGTCGTCGCGTCCACGACGGTCACGCCGCGCGGCGGGGTCACGCCCATGGCGCCGGCGATCATCGTGACCGCGGCACCGCGATCCCGCGCCGTCTCGGCCAGGGCCGCGCCCATCTTGCCCGACGAGCGGTTGCCGATGAATCTGACCGGGTCGAGGGGCTCGCGCGTGCCACCGGCGCTGACGACGACGTGGAGGCCCTCGAGGTCGCCGCCGCGCTCGAACAGGCGCTCGACGGCCTCGAGAACGGCGCTCGGCTCGGCCAGCCGGCCGATTCCCGTGAGGCCCGAGGCGAGCTCGCCGACCTCCGGCTCGACGACGAGATACCCGAACTCGCGGAGCGTGGCCACGTTGCGCTGGGTCGCCGGGTGCGTCCACATCCCCGCATCCATGGCCGGCGCCACGATCACCGGGGCACGGCTGGCGCAGGCGATCGCCGTCACCGCGTCTCCGACCAGCCCCGCAGCGAGCTCCCCGAGCAGGTTCGCCGTGGCGGGGGCGAGCACGATCGCATCGGCGGCCTCCGCCAGCTCGACGTGCGCGATCTGCTGATCCGCGTCGAGCTCGAAGACGTCGTCGAGGACGGGTCGGTGGGTGAGGCTGGCAAAGGTGAGAGGGCCGACGAAGCGCGTCGCGGCGCGGGTCATCGCCACGTCGACCACCGCGCCGCGATCCTGGAGCAGCCGCACCAGGCTGACCGCCTTGTACGCGGCGATGCTGCCCGACACGCCGACCACCACGCGGCGCCCGGCAAGCGGCCCCGGCCCGTCGCTCATCGGTCGGCCCTCGAGGCCGTGTGCTCGCGGTCGCGAACGGCCTGCCAGGCATAGCGGATTCCGCGCAGGGTCAGGTCCGGCTCCACGGCGTCGATGCCCGGCACCTCCCCCAGCCAGGGCTGGTGGGTGTTGCCGCCGGTGGCGATGACGGTGAGATGCGCATCGTCGGGCGACCGTTCCACGAGCTCGCCGCGCAGGGCGGTGAGGAGGCCGCTGACCAGGCCGATATAGCCCAGCACCGCGCCCGACTGCATCGCGTGCACGGTGTTCGTGCCGATCGCCGACGGCGGGCGGCGCAGCTCGATGCGCGGAAGCTTGCTGGCGCGGCCCACCAGGGCCTCGAGGCTGAGCCCCATACCCGGCGCGATGGCGCCGCCGATGTAGGCACCGTCGGCATCCACGAGGTCGAAGTTCGTGCTGGTCCCCAGGTCGATGACGATGGCCGGACCGCCGAACTCGACCCGCGCCGCCAGCGCGTTGGCCAGCCGATCCGCTCCGGCTTCGCTCGGTCGGTCGATCCTGATCTCGAGGGTCCCGGCCAACGTCGCGGCGTCCACGATTGTCGGCTCGACCCCGACCCGCTGCGTCGCGAGGCGCTGCCACGTCTCGGTGAGCGGCGGGACCACGCTGGCCAGTGCGACCGCGTCGAGCTCGTCGAGCCGGTGCGCGTCGAGCGACAGGAGGCCGGTGAGCGTCGCCGCCACCTCGTCCGTCGTCGCGTTGGCGCGCGTCACGGCACGCCAGGAGCGCGCCAACCGATCGTCCTCGAACAGGCCGATGGTGACATTCGTGTTGCCGATATCGGCCGCCAGCAGCTTCACGGGCCGTATCGTAGCAGCCGATTCCACGCGTCCCCGGTGCTAGACTCGCCGACGATCCGCACGAACCATCCGATGTCTGACGCGCGCGCCAAGCTCTACATCAATACCGGGGTCGTGACGAGCACGACCGACATTTACAACATCCTCCGGCCGCTGCTCAAGCAGACGGTCAGCTACACCTACCATCGAGGCTCGCGCATCGAGTCGAGCGGCACGGGCTGGGTCGAGCGCATCGTGGTCGACGAACCCGGCGTGGCCTCGTACTTCACGCCGCTCGCCATCTGCCTGAACCTCGATTCGTTCGACTACCTGCAGTTCGACACCACGAGCGACCAGCTCCTCGTGTACACGCTGGTCATCGGCAACGAGCGCGTCGTGATCGAGTTCGCCGCCAGCGGGGCAGCGCGGCTTGCCGAGCTCACCGAGACCGAGCTCCCGACCGAGGGCCGGCCGCTTCCGCGGACACCCGACGAGCTCGCTCGCGACCTGCGCTTCATCCAGATGGAGCTCTTGATGTCCGGGGACGCCGAGCCCGCCGAGGACGACGAGGACGGCGCGTGACGGCCACCGCGCCGCTGACGCCACTGCAGCCCGAGCTTCCTCATCGGCGCGACGTGCTGAGGAACGGGCTCCGGGTCGTCACCCAGGAGATGCCGGGCGCCCGATCGGCGAGCGTCGTGCTCCTCGTCCCGGTCGGATCGCGCCATGAGGACGACGCCCACGCCGGGCTGAGCCACCTCCTCGAGCACCTCGTCTTCAAGGGCACGAAGGGCCATCCCGAGGCGGGCTCGCTGTCGCAGCACGTGGAGGGCGTTGGCGGGAGCCTCAATGCGAGCACGGATCGAGAGCTGACCGCCTTCAGCGCCAAGGTGCCGGCCGAGCACCTGGACACCGCGCTGGAGGCCGTCCACGAGCTCGCGCTGCGGCCGCTCCTCCGGCAGCGCGACCTCGCGGCAGAGAAGCCGGTGATCGTGGATGAGATCCGGATGTACGTCGACTCGCCCTCGGACCACGTCTTCACCCTCTTCGACGAGCTGCTCTACCCGGACCATCCCCTGGGTCGCGAGGTGGCCGGCACGGTTGGTGCGGTGCGCCGCGCCTCGCATCGCGCCACGCTCGAGCATTGGCGCGGCGCGTACCGCACCACCGGAATGGTGCTGGCCGTGGCGGGGGCCATCGAGCCGGAGGCGGTCGCGCGCATCGCCGAGACGTGGGCCCCGGAGGGCCCCGCGGCGCACCCGGGCGCGGTGGCATCGGTGCCGACGACCGTGACGCCGCCGGTGCCGGCACCGCCGGCGTCGGTCCGAGTGTCGTATCGGCGACTGAGCCAGGCGAACCTGTGCATCGGCATGCCGGGCGTGCCGCGCGATGATCCCGATCGATGGGCGCTCGACCTGCTGGGGGCCGTCCTCGGCGATGGGATGGGCAGCCGGCTGTTCCTCGACCTCCGCGAGCGACGGTCCCTCGTGTACGACGTATCGACCTTCGGCGCTTCGTACTCCGATGCCGGAACGTTCGGCGTGCACGCCGGGTTCGAGCCGCAGGCGGTCGAGGCGGTGATCGCGGCGGTCCTCGCGCAGCTCGATCGGATCTGCACCGAGCCGGTGAGCGGCGCCGAGCTGGATCGCGCGCGCGCCTATACCCGCGGCCGCCTCGAACTGCGGATGGAGGACTCCGGCGCGGTTGCCGGCTGGATCGGCATGGGCGAGGCGCTGCTTCCGCGAATCCTGACCGTGAGCGAGGTCGTCGAGCGCCTCGACGCCGTCTCGGTCGATGATCTGCGCCGGGTGGCGGAGCGCTATCTCGACCCGGCGTTGGCCAGGCTCGCGTTGCTCGGCCCGTTCCGTTCGCGCGCCCGCGTCGAGCGCGCCCTGCACCGATGAGCCCGCGTCGCCGACGATCGCCCGACAGCCCGGCGGCGGACGTAGCCGCACCTGCACCCTCGACCACTCCCGCGCCGGATTCCGCGGTCAACACGGAGGCCGGAGCAGCGACCGAAGAGTGGAGCGGCGAGATGACGATCGATCTGCTGGTGGACGAGATGGTGCTGGCACGCGCCCAGCTCGACGCCGGACAACCCGGCCTGGCCGAGGGCACATTGCGTGCGCGGATCGCGACGCGCGAGGCCGAGCAGCCGGCCGTGGACGAGGAGCTCGACGCACTGCGAACGCTGCTCGCTGAGGCGTTGTGGCGGCAGGGGAGGCTCGCGTCCGCTCGAGCGTCTCTCGATGCAGTGCGCCCCGGCAGCCCGCAGCGGCGGCTTCCCATCGCATCGCTTATCGAGGCCGAGGCGCTGGCGGCGGCCGGGGAGCCGGACCGAGCCATTGGCGCGCTGGAACGCGTGATCGCGGCCGTCGGCGTCGATAACGCGCACGAGCTGCGCGGCGGCGTGACCGGCCGGCTTACCTGGCCGCTGCCCGCCGAGCTCCAGCCCCAGCCCGCTCGGCCACCGCGACCCCCATGGACGGATCGGTCCGCTGAGCCCGACCTCCAGCCCGAGGTCGGGGGCGAGCGAACCGCATCGGCTCTGCGACGCCTGGAGGAGGCACGCGCGGCGTACGTCGCCGGCAATCTCGGGCGCGGGGACAGCGAGATGTCGATCGCCGTGCGCGTCGATCCGTCGCTTGCCGGCGACGGCATCGCGATCCTCGAGCCCACGCTCGGCTCGCAGCCAGCCGCGGAGCGTCTGCTACTCTACGGCGACCTGCTCCGCGCCGCGGGGCGCGTGGTCGAGGCGAATCAGGCCTACGACCGCGCCGCCGATCGCCCGGTCTGACCGACCGATCTCGTCGTGCGCGGCCGCGACCCGCCACCACCCAGCACAGGAGCCACGCTCGACATGCAGCGCACTCTCGTCCTCGCCAAGCCCGACGCCGTCCAGCGTGGCCTCATCGGCGAGATCCTCGGCCGATTCGAGCGCAAGGGCCTGAAGGTCGTCGGCCTGCGGCTGCTGTCCGTGCCACGTCCGATGGCCGAGGAGCATTACGCCGTCCACGCCGGGAAGCACTTCTATGACGGCCTGGTCGAGTTCATCACCTCGGGCCCGGTGGCCGCCATCGCGCTCGAAGGGCCCGATGCGATCGCCGTCGCGCGCAAGATGGTCGGCAAGACGATGCCGAACGAGGCAGAGCCGGGGACCATTCGGGGCGACCTCGGTGTCAGCGGCCTGCGGAACCTGATTCATGCCTCCGATGCACCGGAGACGGCGAACGCCGAGCTCGGCCTGTGGTTCGGAGCCGATGCGCTGGTCGAGTACTCACGGGAGATCGACGCCTGGATCGTGGCGGAAGAGCCGGCGCGCGCCTGACCTATTGGGCCGCCGAGGTCCCCAGGGCGGGGTAGGCCGGTCGCTCGATGAGGCCGATGCGCTCGAGCGGGAAGTAGCGAAGCCAGGCGCGCCCCAGGATGGTTCCCTCGTCGATCGGCCCGAAGACCCGCGAGTCCTGGCTCGCTGGCCGGTTGTCGCCCATGACGAAGAACTCGTCCTCGCCAACGATCCAGGTCAGCGGGCAGTCCTGCCGCGGACAGAGTGTCGGCGAGGTGGCGCCATCCTCGCCGGTGACCACGTAGGGCTCTTCGATGCGGACGGCGTTCGCGTCGCGACGTGTGACGAAGACCCGGCCATTTTCCAGGCTGACGGTGTCGCCCGGCATTCCGATGATGCGCTTGATGAACGGGATGCCCTGCACGTCCAGGCCGGACCCCGACGGCGGGTTGAAGACCACGACGTCGCCGTACTCGTAGCCGCCGAAGCGTGGCGTGAGCTTGTCGATGAGGATGTACTCCCCGTCGACGATGGTCGGCACCATCGAGTTCTGCTGCACCTCGAACGGCTGAGCCACGAAGTTGTGAATGACGAGGTAGATCAGCAGCGTGAGGACGAGCGTCTCGACAACCTCGAACGCGCAGCCCAGCGCGCGACGCGAACCGGCGCGCTCGCTCTGCGCGGGCGCGCCGTCGGAATCGGGCTCGTCGGGGAGGTAGGTCATCGGGGCCTGGTTGCGGGTCGCAGCCGGCACAGGATAGCGCACCGGGGCGGGTAGACTCGACCTCCTGATGGGCAGCCTGATTCTCGTTCGCCACGCCACGACGGCGCACTCCGCCTCGGGTCGGAATCTCGGGCAGGGGAGCGATCCACCGCTGGCCGAAGCCGGCATGGAGCTCGCGTCGGCGCTGGGGAGCGCCCTGGCGATGGAGCTTGCCGAGCTGCCCCACGACGAGATCCGGCTCATCAGCAGCCCGGCCCTGCGATGCCGGCAGACGATGGCTCGGGTTGTGTCCGGCCTCGACCTCGACCCTGATGACATCGAGCTTGCCCCCGGCCTGATCGAGCTGGACTACGGCGCGTGGGACGGGCTGACGGCGGCAGAGTGCCTGGAGCGCGATCCGGAGCTTCGGACCCGATGGGAGGTCGATCCCCACACCACCCGCTGCCCCGACGGCGAAAGCGGCGGTGACGTCGAGGAGCGGGCCACGGCCGTCCTCGACCCGGTGGTGTCGTGGCTCGCGGCGGATCGGGCGCGCTGCGCGGTGGTCGTTGCCCACAACCACGTCAATCGCGTGGTCCTGTGCCGGTTGCTCGGCTGGCCCATGCGCGACTACCGGCGCCGGCTCGCTGCCGATCCCGGCTCGTACAGCATGGTGACCTTCGGAAGTGGCAATCCCGTCATTCGGCGATTCAACGTTCCTGGGCGATAAGCCCAAGGTTCGGTGATCTGGCACGCGGCATGCCTTGGCGACCAAGGGCCTGCTCCGGCCTCGGAGACGAGCCCCGCCTATACTTCGTTGTTCCCACCCCGCCCTTTCCGCGCGAGGATCCATGTCGATCGAGCTCCGCCAGCAGATGCAGCCGGCGATCCAGGCCAAGGTCACCCCAAAGCAGATCGCTGCGAACTACATCCTCCAGATGAGCTCGGTCGAGCTCCAGGAGGCGATCGCCCAGGAGCTCGATGAGAATCCGGCGCTCGAGATGGAGGAGCTGCCGGCCTGCCCGATCTGCGGACGGCCGGTTGCCGGGAACTACTGCACCGACTGCATGCCGCGCAAGGGGGACGCCGCCGACGAGGACGGGCGCGTCAGTGCCGATGACCTGCCGGGAGACGGCGACACTCGACTGCGCGACGAGGCGGACGAATTCGACCCGATCGCGCGCGCCGAAGCCGACTTCACCCTCGAGGACCATCTGACCTGGAACCTGCACGCGCTCCTGCCGACGCGGCTGCACCCGGTCGCCGATCACGTCATCGGCGCACTCGACTCCAGCGGCTTCCTCACTGAGTCGGACGCCGAGATCGCCACCTCGACCGGCGTGACCGTCACCGATGTCGGCGAGGTGCTGGCCGCCATGCGTGGCCTCGAGCCGATCGGGATCGGCTCGCGCTCGATCACGGAGTCGCTGCTGGCGCAGATCGAGTATCTGCGGGACCAGACCGACGTCGAGATTCCGCCGCACGCCGAGGCGGTCATCGGGGAGCACCTGGCCGAGCTTGGGGAGCGGCGCTTCCGCGACGTGGCCGCGGCGGTCGGGGCCACCCAGCGGCAGGTCACCACGGTCTGGGAGTTCGTGAAGGCCAATCTCAACCCGTACCCGACGGCTGCCTTCACGGCGGCCGTCAGCGGCGACGCGTCGCGGACGATCATTCGGCCCGATGTCCTGATTCGCGACAACGACGGCGAGCTGACGGTCGAGGTCGTGGAGTCGCGGCGCTTCAGCCTCCACGTCGCGCCGATCTACTCGAGCCTGTCGTCGAAGCTGCGGAGCGCCGAGACGACCGAGGACGAGAAGGAGCACGTCCGCCAGTACGTGGGCCGGGCCAAGTTCTTCATCGACAACATCAACCGCCGACGCGTCACGATCCAGCGCATTGCCGAATGCCTGGTCGAGCGCCAGCGCGACTATCTCCTGCACGGCGTGCAGCATCTCGTCTCGCTGACCCGGGCCGAGGTCGGCGAGGTGATCGGGATGCACGAATCAACGGTGAGCCGCGCGACCGCCGAGAAGTACGTGATGCTGCCGCGCGGCGAGGTCGTGCCGTTCAGCCACTTCTTCACGGCCTCGCTGGGCATCAAGGACCAGATCAAGCGGATGATCGAGGCCGAGGATGCGCAGCATCCGCTCTCCGACCAGGAGATCGCGGACGCCCTGGCCGGCGAGGGCATCGCTCTGGCCCGTCGCACCGTCGCGAAGTATCGGGACGAGCTGCAGATCCTGCCCGCCCGCCTCCGACATCGCTGACCGGCCGCGGGGTCGCAGCCAGATGCGGGCGGTCTTCCTTCGCAGCCTCCTCGTCGTCGGCATCGGTGGCCTGGTGCTTGCCGGCGTTCTCTACGTGGCGAGCACCGTCGACGCCCGCCCGCCCGAGGTGCTGTCCATTGCCCTCACGCAGCCGCTGCCCGACGAGTCCGGTGTGGGCCTGCCCACCACCAGCCTCGAGATCACCTTCAGCGAGCTGATCGACACCGCGACCGCCACCGACGCGGTGCGCGTCGAGCCCGCGGTCGAGGGCAGCCTCAGCTGGACCGGGAGCGTGGCCATCTTCACGCCGCAGGAGGCACTCGACCTGGAGACGGCGTACACCGTCAGCGTGATGCCCGGCCTGCGCGACCTTGCCGGCAACGAGTTGGCCGAGCTCCCCGAGCCGTTCATGTTCGAGACGACCGGTCCGCCGCGGTTGGTCGAGACGGATCCCGCGGACGGCGCGTCGGACGTCGCGCTCGACGCACCGATCAGCATCCGATTCTCGGGCCTCATGGATACGGCATCGGTCGAAGCTGCCCTCCGCCTGCGCCCGATCTTCCCGCACACGCTGCGCTGGTCGGGCCAGGAGCTCAGGATCGAGCCGACCGAGAGCCTGGCACCGGAAGGGGAGTACCGAGTCGAGATCGGCGCCGAGGCAATCGATGTCTCGGGCGTTGCGCTGGCTGATCCGGTCGGCATCTCGTTCCGCACCCTGACCTCCGGACTCGACACGGCGATCGTCATCCCGGCCCACGCCTCCGACGGGATCGCGAGGACGACCCGGATCGCCGTGGCGTTCGACGAGCCGATCGATCCGGATACCGTCTCCTCGGAGACCCTGCTGATCACGCCCGAGGTCTCCGGTGCGATCGAGGTGCTCGACCGCCGCGGCGACTCGCCTGTCTCCGATGAGGACGGTGTGGTTCTGGCCTTCACCCCGTCGGGGCTGCTGCCGGCCAACACGACCTTCGAGGTTCGCCTCGGCGAGTCCATCGCCGCGCTCGACGGTAGCGGCCTGGTCCGAACGCGGTCCTGGATCTTCACGACGGGCGCGCCGCAGGCCGCCCTCAGCAACCAGGTGGCGTTCATCTCCGATCGGAGCGGGGTCGCCAACCTGTGGACGATGAACGTCGACGGCAGCGCGCCACACCAGCGCTCGGCAGAGCTGACTCCCGTCCTGGACTACGCGGTCGCCCCGGACGGCAGCTCGTTCGTGGTGGGGGATGGCCGGCGTCTCGTCCTCCAGAACGCTGACGGGTCGGATCGGCTGGTGCTGACCGAAGACGAGCACCTGGAGTTCGACGCGGCCTACGCGCCGGACGGACAACGCATCGCGTTTGCCCGGGCATCGGCCGACGATGGAAGGGGCCTCGGCATCTGGGAGCGCGCGATCCCCGGCGGGGAGACCTCCGCGCTCAGCCTGCCGGAAGCATGGGTCGCGACGGACGAACAGCCGGCGCTGCGCGCACCGCGCTACGCACCGTCGGGTGGGGCGATCGCCGTGGTGGACCTCCGGGGTTGGGTGGCGATCCTCGGCAACGATGGCGAGCCCAGCTCCCGCGCCCGGTTTGACGCGACCAGGCCGCCGATCTGGCTCCCCGACGCTGCGGCACTCGTCCTGACCGGCCGGCCGAGTTCGGCATCCCCGGAGCCGACCGCGTTCGAGGCACCGGTGACCCCCCTGGCCGCGGGCGCCACCGGCGGAATCCTGCTGCTCGAACGATCGGCGACGGCCGCGCGCTCCTCGGGCCTCGGAACGGGCGCCGAAGCTCTTGCCGTGAGTCCCGATGGCGAGATCGCGTATCGGGCCGCGGACGGGACCCTCCGCGTGACGGCCGATGCCGGCGAGCCCGGCGACCCCGTCGGTATCCGCGAGTTGGGCGTTCTCGGCGCCTCGTTCGCCCCGGGCGAGCGGTCCATCGCGGTCGTCATCCCGCGGGGATCGCGCGAGCATCCGCTCGACGGCGCCATCGTCCGGATCGGGCGGGACGGGACGGGCCGCGACGTCCTTTCCAACGACGGACGCCAGCCGCGCTGGCTGCCCTGATGCACGATCGATGCACCGTGCTAGAATCCGCGCGCCGTCGCTGGCGGGGTACGTGACCGTGTCCTCCCGCCGGCGTTTCGTGTGCGTCAAGGAATTGGCCTGAGCGAGCCCCATCGTGGCCGCCGGCCGCGTTCGGAGGATTCATGGAGCTCCAGCCGATCCTGTGGGTCATCCCGCTCGCCGGGATCGCCGCCATCGCCTTCGCGTTCTACCTCGCGTGGGACGTGCTTCGCGCCGATACCGGCACCGAAGCCATGCAGGACATCGCCGGGACGATCTACGAGGGCGCGGTCGCCTTCATTCGCCGGCAGTACCAGACGATCGCCCTGCTCGCGCTGGGCGGCGCCGTCGTCATCGGCGTCGTGATCACCGTGGTCGAGGGTCGCGAGGTTGCCGACACCGACATCTTCGGCTTCGATCTCGGCTGGCGCACGGCTCTCGCCTTCCTGGTCGGGGCGGCGGCGTCGATGGCCTCCGGCATCATCGGGATGTTCATCAGCGTCAAGACCAACGTGCGGACGGCGGCCGCCGCGCAGCACAGCCTCGTACGTGCCGTGCAGGTCGCCATGCGCGGCGGTGCCGTGTCCGGCTTCCTGGTCGTGGCGCTCAGCCTCCTCGGCGTGTACGGCATCTTCGTCGCCTTCGGCGGATTCACGAATCCGGAGGATGCTCCCTTCCTCATCGTCGGATTCGGCTTCGGGGCGAGCTTCGTCGCCCTCTTCGCACAGCTCGGCGGTGGCATCTACACCAAGGCGGCCGACGTCGGCGCCGACCTGGTTGGCAAGGTCGAGGCCGGGATCCCGGAGGATGATCCTCGCAACGCGGCCGTCGTGGCCGATCTCGTCGGAGACAACGTCGGCGACTGCGCCGGCCGCGGTGCCGACCTGTTCGAGTCGACCGCCGCCGAGAACATCGGCGCCATGATCCTCGGTGTCGCCGTGTGGCGGATCGCCACCGACCTCGGCTGGCCGAATCCCGAGGCCTGGATCTTCTTCCCGCTCGTCGTCCGCGGCTTCGGCCTGCTGGCGACCATCGTCGCCATGTTCTTCGTCCGCGGCAGCGAGACGG
>JAGXHP010000054.1 GCA_024636135.1 Chloroflexota bacterium | reverse complement strand
GCGTTCCGGTGACGGTTGCGCGGGAGCTCGACGACGCGGATGCGGTCGTCACGCTGCGCAACTACTACCGGCGCAAGCCGGCATCCCTGCGCGACGCGGAGTCCCACGGGGTGCCGATCTACGTCCTCAAGACGAACACGATCCTCCAGATGCAGAACATGCTCGCCAGCCTCTTCGACCTCGAGGCCGACCCGCAGGAAGCGGCGATGCGGGAGACCGCCGAGGCCATCGGCCTGGTCCAGGCGTCGGGCCGGCCGCTCGAGCTCGCTCCGCAGAACGCCTACGTGCGCCGGCTCCAGCACCAGATGGCCGAGAAGAATGCGCTGATGTCCCGCTCGCGCGGGTCCGAGCCGAACCGCCGGGTGGAGCTCATCCCCGAGGAGGGACGGAACTGGCGCTGATGCGACCGATCGGTCCGCGCGCGTGACCGATGCGCCTCGACAGCGGGGCCGGTTCATCACGCTCGAAGGCCCGGAGGGAAGTGGCAAATCCACCGCCGCGCGCCATCTCGTGGCCTGGCTGCGCGGCCAGGGCGTGCGCGCGGTGCTGACCCAGGAGCCGGGCGGAACCCCGCTGGGCGACGAGGTGCGGCGAATCGTGCTCCACATGCGCGGGATGAGCGACGATCTCGAACCGCGAGCCGATGCGCTGCTCTACGCCGCCGGGCGGGCCCAGCACGTGGCGCGCGTCATCCGCCCGGCGCTCGAGCGCGGAGACTGGGTGGTGTGCGCGCGCTACGCCGATTCCTCACTGGCGTACCAGGGTGCCGGCTACGGCAATGACCCTGAGGAGATGCGGCGGCTGCAGGAGTTCGCGACGAATGGTCTGTGGCCCGACCTGACGCTGCTCATCGACGTTCCGGTCGAGATCGGCCTGGAGCGCACGAGGCGGCGCACCGAGTGGAACCGGTTCGAGGACACGGAGGAGATCGCCTTCTTCGAAACGGTGCGTGCCGCATACCTGCGCCTGGCGACCGCCGAGCCCGAGCGCTTCGCGCTCGTGGACGGCTCGGTCTCCGTGGAGGAGGCAGATGCAGCGATCACGCGTGCCGTCGCGGGACGGTTCTTCGACTGACTGCGCTCGACGGCACGATCGTCCATTGCGCCGCGGGGCGGATGACGGGTGGCCCTCGGGTACTCCCCTGCGCCATAATCGACGACGCCCACTTGATCCTCGCCCCAGGGATCGCGCCGTATGAAGGAGCCGACCACCGATGAAGCTCGTCACCGCCATCGTGCACAGCGAGGATGCCGCGACACTCGTCGACGCGCTCCTCGAGAAGGAGTTCCGCGCGACGCGGTTCAACTCGTCGGGCGGCTTCCTCAAGCAGGGGAACGCCACGATCGTGCTCGGCGTGGAGGACGAGCAGGTGGAGGAGGTCCTCGGGATCATCAGCGCCAACTGCCACAGCCGGAAGCAGTTCGTGAACCCGATGCCGCCGATCATGGAGCCGGGCGAGTTCTACATGCCGTACCCGGTCGAGGTGGAGGTCGGCGGAGCAACGGTCTTCGTCCAGCCGGTGGAACGCTTCGAGCGTCTCTAGCCACCCGGTGAGCGCCGCCACGCCGGACTGGCTCACCCGCCTCGAGGCCGAGGCGCCGGACGTCGTCGGCTGCTGGCGAGCCTTTGACTGGAGCCTCGCGGGCCTCAGGTCCCTGCGTCGCGAGCTGCGCGCGCGCGTTGGCCCCGGCTCCGTTCCCCGCATCCTGGAGCAACAGGAGGTGGTCGCCGACGAGCTCGAGCGCGTGCTGCTCGGACTGCCCGCTCCACTGCTCAGGGCTCCGGGCGGCGAGGAGGACTGGAACGTGGCCCAGGCCTTCGCGCACACCACCGCTGCGCGCCGCTTCCTGGCAACCTGGGCGTCGTGGGACGCCGCGGGCACCTGGCCCGAGGACCGAGCGCCGGTGGTGACGCCGTCGGTTCCGGGGGCGCCCGACGCGAGCCTCGACGACCTGCTGGCGCTGCTCAACAAGTCGCGCCAGGCGCTGCGCAGCGCCGCCGGCCGGATCGAGGGCAGCGAGCTCAACCGCTGCCGGCTGGACCACCCGCTGGTCGGGCACCTGCGCTGCGGGGACTGGCTTCTGTTCGTCGGGATCCACGATCTCATGCACCTTGAACAGCTCGACGCCCTGCGCCGTGCCCACGAGGACTCGCCCGATGCCTGAGCGGCCGGCGCCGCTGATCTTGGTCACGACCCCGCGCGAGCCCGGCGAATTCGGCACCCACGCCGCCATCTCCGCCGACGCGAAGCGCCTGCTGGCCGGCGAGCTGTCGCGGCGCCTGGGTCGGTCGGGTGCCGCGGTGGCTTCACTGCCGGCATCACCCCGAGAGAACGGGGACACGTTCCACTGGGGACGCTGGTTCACCGCCGCCGCCCGAGCGGCGCTGGATGGCGCCGAAGGCAAGGTCGACGCCATCGGATACGCGGGTGGCGGGGCACTGGGCCTCCTGGGCGACGACGCGCTCGACGCCCTGACGGCACCGATCCCCGGCGAGGTGGTGGCCAACAACCGCTTCAGCGCCGATGCGTTCGTCGTCGCCGGCGATCTTGATCGAGCGCTGGCCGCGCTTGCGGGGTGCGGGACGGACAACGCCGCACCGCGCCGCCTGAACGAGGCGGGCTTCGCGTGGCGCGACCTGGGAACGACGCCGTGGGCGCGCTTCGACGTGGACACCACGCTCGACCTGGCGCTCCTGCGCCTTGCCACGCGGCTGCCCGGCATGCGTCCGCTCGACCCGTCGCTGCGCGGCTATCTCGAGATGGCGAGGGTGCCCGGTGACCGCGGGCTGGAGGTTCCGAACCTCGGCCCGATCGGCGAGGTGATCCGCGATCGCTCGGCCGAGCTGGTGGTGGCCGGTCGGATCCCAGGTGCAACCTGGCAGGAGCTCGAGACCGAGACGGCGTGCCGGGTACGGGGCCTGGTCGAGGAGCGAGGGATGCGATCCGCGCGCGACCCCGACGGAACGCCGCGCTCGATCCTGGCCGCGCTCATGGCCCGATCCTCCCCCGCCGAGCTGGTGGACGAGCTTGCCGTGCTTGGAGACGCGGTGGTCCTCGACTCGCGTGTCCTCATGGCGGCGGTGGCGGGCTCGGCGAACGCATCCGCGTGGCCGCCGGAGGAGGAGCGGTTCGCGTCGGACTTCGGCGACGCGTCGCGGGTCGCCACCCCCTGGCTGCGGGAGCTGGTCGAGGCGGCCGAGGCGTCGTCGGTCCCATTCCTCCTCGGTGGGCATGCGCTGGTGAGCGACGGGCTTCGGTTGATCGTGGCGGCTGCGTGGCAGGGACGATGAGACGAGAGGGTCGTGACGATTGATCGGCGATACGGCGCCGCTCGGGGCATTCGGGCGCCGTATGGTCGATGTGTCGGTCAGACCGTGGCCCGGATCGGCATACGGGGACGTCTCGGGCCACGTTGCAGCCGATAGATCGGCGTCGCGGCGCCGAACGCCACCTTGCGGCGCCGATTCGCCGACATATCGGCGCCCGCCCCGATGACAGGCGCGCCACCACGGCAGAACGCCCCTGCTAGACTGTGATCGAGTCGGGTTCGTGCTCACGCGCCGGCCCGCTCCACCAACGACGAACCTCAGCGTCGGGCCACGGCTCGACACGCCAATGCACCGCGTGCAACCGGAGTGGAGATGGATCACACCGGACTGCTCTACGTCATCGGATTCGCGTTTGCCGCGACAACTTTCGTCTTCGGCACGATCCTGTTCAGCTGGCTGATCACCCATCGGCGGCGGCGCCCCCAGAAGGGCCTGCCGTACGAGTCGGGGGTCGACACCATCGGCGACACGTGGAGCCGTTTCGGCCTCGCCTTCTACCTGTACGCCCTGCTCTTCGTCGCCTTCGACGTCGAGATCATCTTCGTCTACCTGTGGGCCCTCACGGTGCGGGCTCTCGAGTTCCAGGGGATCATCCTCATCGGGATCTTCCTGGCGGTCCTCATGTTCGGTGAGCTGTACGCATGGAAGAAGGGGGACCTGCGATGGCAGTAGACCGACCGACGACCGGCAACGCGACCGATCCGATGCCGACCGGCGGCCATGGGCCGATCGTCATCCCGGACCAGGCCGGCGACAGCGACCTGCTCCGCGAGTTCGGCATGGACGAGCACCCGCAGGGTGGATTCCACGGCCTGCTCGAGGTGATTCCGACCAAGGCCGACTACATCCTCGACCTCATCCGCGCGAACTCGCTCTGGCCGCTGCTGTCGGGGCTCAGCTGCTGCGCCATCGAGATGATGAGCACGGCGACGAGCGTGAACGACATCGACCGCTTCGGCATGTTTCCGTTCCGCGCCAGCCCGCGCCAGGCGGACGTCCTGATCGTGGCCGGCACGCTGACGACGAAGATGGCCGGGCCGCTGGTGCGCCTGTGGGAACAGATGCCGGAGCCGAAGTGGTGCGTTGCCATGGGAACCTGCACGACGTCGGGCGGTCGCTTCAAGCGCAGCTACAGCGTGGTCCAGGGCGTCGACCGCGTCATGCCGGTCGACGTCTACGTTCCCGGATGCCCACCGCGGCCCGAAGGCCTCATCTACGGGATGATGAAGCTCCACGAGCTGGTGAAGGAGCGACGCGGTCAGTGGCGGACCTACGTCGATCGCGGACCGCAGCGCACCCGCTGGGAAGGAGACGTCCGCTGACCACGCCCGTCGCGGCCGGCGCGCTCGTCCGGGCGCTGGCCGAGCGTCTCGGTTCCGACCTCCGCGACCTGTGGACCGACGAGGACACTGTCGAATACCAGGTCGATGGTGCGCGCGCCCACGACGTGCTCCGGACCCTGCGTGACGACGACGACCTCGCGTTCTTCATGCTGGCTGACGCGGCGGCGGTCGACTACGGTCCGGGCGAGCGGTTCGAGGTCGTCTACCACCTGTTCAGCTGGAAGCATCCCGGCTGGCTCAGGATCCGCGCCCAGGTCGACCGGGCCGACCCACGCATCGCGACGATCACCGACCTGTGGGAAGGCGCGATGTTCCACGAGCGCGAGATGTACGACATGATGGGAATCGTGTTCGAGGGCAACCGCGACCTGCGTCGCATCTACATGAGCCCCGATTACCGCAGCTTCCCCCAGCGCCGGGACTTCGTCCTGCCCGATGACGCGGCCGACTCGTCGGCGGCCGGCGTCCGGCCGCTCGAGCGCCCCGAGACGTGGGACCTGACCCGATTCAACCAGGCGCCGGGCGTCACTTTCTCGCCATCGGCGCAGCGGGACGACGCGCCCGGTGAGGCGGTCACCGGCGGCGAGACCCTGTCCAGCAAGAGCCGGCCGCGATGACCGGCATCGATCCCGAGACCCGCATCCCCGACCCGATCGAGCTGGACCGGGCCGAGGAGGAGCGGCTCCGAGCGGTCGCCGGGCTGACCCCGGTGCGGGCAAGCGGCGGAGAGTACGCCGGGTTCGAGCAGGTCGGGATTCCGGACCGACCGCCCCAGACGGAGCGCGAGCGCGAGGTCTACACCCTCGATGAGGGGGAGATGCTCGTGAACATGGGACCGCAGCACCCATCCACGCACGGGGTGATGCGGCTGGTGGTCAAGGTGCGCGGCGAGATCATCGTCGACATCGACCCGGTGCTCGGCTACCTGCACCGCGGCATCGAGAAGCTGTGCGAGAACGCCACCTACACCACGGTGCTCACGTACGTCGACCCGATGGACTATCTGTCCACGATGCACAACGAGCACGCGCCGGCGATCGCGTTCGAGAAGCTCTACGGCGTGAAGGCCCCGCCGCGTGCCGAGTACATCCGCGCGCTGGTGGTGGAGCTGAATCGCATCTTCAGCCACGGGCTGATGATGGGCTTCCTGGCGCTCGACATGGGCGGCATCACCCCGATCCTCTACGCGTTCATCAATCGCGACGAGATCGTCGACATGCTCTCAGCCATCAGCGGCCAGCGCATGCTCTTCAATTTCTTCCGCGTGGGTGGCGTGAACTTCGACACCAACGACGAGTTCCTCAGCCGTCTCGGCACGTGGCGCGGCAACGTCATGAAGAACATCGAGATGAACGAGCGGATGATCACCGAGAACGAGATCTTCCGGGCACGGACGATCGACATGGGCACGCTCACCGGCCAGCAGGCGATCAGCCTTGGCGTCACGGGTCCGAACCTGCGCGCATGCGGCGTGCCGTTCGACGTCCGCAAGGCCAAGCCCTACTCGATCTATCACGAGCTCGAGTTCGACGTGATCACCCAGCAGGGCGGCGACTCGTACGCGCGATACCTGCAGCGCATCGCCGAGATCAAGCAGAGCATCCACCTCATCGACCAGATCATCGACAAGATGCCCCACGGTTCGGTGCAGGCCCAGGTCCCCGGCATCATCCGTCCGCGGCCGGGCCGCGCGTACGGCGCGGTCGAGTCGCCCCGCGGGCTGTACAGCGTGTACTCGATCAGCGACGGCGGCCCGAACCCGTATCGCTTCCGGATGCGCGATCCCAGCTTCATCAGCCTCCAGGCACTTCCGAAGCTCATGCCGGGCCGGCTGGTGGCCGACACGATGGCGGTCATGGCCAGCCTCGACCCGGTCATGGGCGGCGTGGACAAGTAGCCGATGGATCTCGAACTGCTGCTTGGCGTCGGCCGGTTCCTCTTGGCCACCACGCTGCTCCTGTTGCTCACCGTGCCGACCGCGTTCATCATCATCCAGATTGAGCTGAAGGTCATTGCCAGCATGAACCTGCGCCTCGGCCCGAACCGCATCGGCCCGAGCGGCATGTTCCAGAGCACGATCCATGGCTTCAAGGTGCTGGCCAAGGAGGACACCGTCCCCGACCAGGCCGATCGCGGCACGTTCACCCTGGCGCCGTGGATGGTCTACATGGCCGCGGCGATGAGCATGCTCGTCATCCCGTTCGCGCCAGGTGCCATCGCCGCCGATTTCAACATCGGCATCGTCTACTTCTTCGCCGTCCTCGGCCTCTCGGTGGTCGGCCTGCTGGTGGCCGGCTGGGCGAGCTACAACAAGTACTCGCTCCTCGGCGGGCTGCGCGCGGCGGCCCAGATGGTGAGCTACGAGATTCCCCTCACGCTCTCCATCGTCGGCGCGGTGGTCCTGGCGGGCACGCTGAACTTCAGCGAGCTCATCATCTGGCAGCTCGACCATGGGTGGCTGCTGATGTGGCAGCCCGTCGGCCTGGGCATCTTCTACGTCAGCTCGCTGGCGGAGGTGAACCGGACGCCGTTCGACATGGTCGAGGCCGACTCCGAGCTCGTGGCGGGGCCATTCACCGAGTACTCCGGCATGCGCTTCGGCTTCTTCTTCTTCGCCGAGTACGTCGCCCTGTTCATCATGAGTGGCATCCTCGTCAGCCTCTTCTTCGGCGGCTGGCTGGCGCCCTGGCCCTTCCCGGCGCAGCTCGAGGGGTTCGGCGGCACCCTCTATGGCATCTTCTGGTTCTTCCTCAAGACCTACATCTTTGTGTTCATCGCCGTCTGGCTGCGCGCCACGCTGCCGCGCGTGCGCGTCGACCAGCTCATGAGCATGGCGTGGAAGGTGTTGCTCCCGCTGGCCCTCGTCAACCTGTTCGTCACGGCGATCGCCGTGGTCGTCTTCGACCTGTAGGAGGACGGATCCATGGCATTTCCCGGCATCGGCATCGCGAAGGGCATGGCAACGACCTTCCGGAACTTCTTCGCCCCGAAGGTGACCCGGCAGTACCCCGAGGAGCGACCACAGATGCCGGACCGCTGGCGCGGGCGGCTGGACCTGATCTACGACCCCTTCGGCGAGCACAAGTGCGAGGTCTGCTTCCAGTGCGCGCAGGTCTGCCCGGTCGAGGCCATCGACATGAGCGGGTTCGACTCGACCGGCAACCGGATTCGCTACGGCATGCCGGAGATCTACGACGAGCGCAAGGATCCGAACGCCTACCGGCGCGCGGGCCTGGCGGCCCAGCCGATGCGCAACGCCGCTCGATGGGACGAGGAAGTTGATACGCCCTGGGTGGACGGCGTGGTCGAGGCCTTCGGTGGCCGACCAGAGGCACTGGTCGCCATCTTCCGCGCCATCGAGGAACGCTATGCCTACCTCCCCGAGCGGGCGCTGCGACGCGTGAGCGATCGGATGACGATCCACTGGGCGCAGGTCTTTGGCGCCGCGGGCCTGGGTGGCTTCCGGCTCCTGCCGGCGGCCGGCCACGTCGTGACGGTGTGCGACTGCGCCGCCTGTCGCTTCGCCGGCGGAGATCGCCTGCTGGCGGCGGTCGAACGGGAGCTGGGCATCCGGGCCGGCGAGTCGACGCCGGACGGGCGGTTCACGCTCGAGACTCGTTCCGACGTCGGGTCGGGCGCGATCAGCCCGGCCATGCGGATCGACACCCTGGTGTACGGGCCGCTCGACGAGGAGAAGGCGCTCCACATCGTCGCAGAGCGTCGATCCGCGGCCGCTGCCGGGAGCGGCGGCTGACCATGGCCAGCACCATCTCTCCCCAGATCCGCATCCTCGAGGGCGGCGAGTCGCGGCTGCTGACCGATATCGGGCGCGTCGATCCCTCCAGCCTGGCGAGCTATCGCGAGCACGGCGGCTACGCGGGGCTCGAGCGCGCGATCAGGAAGCTGGCTCCCGAGGAGGTGATCCTCGACATCGAGGCGGCGAACCTGCGCGGCCGTGGCGGATCGGGCTATTCGACCGCCGCGAAGTGGCGTGTTGCGCGCGACGCGGCCGGCGACCGCAAGATCGTGGTCGCCAACCTCATGGCGGCCGATCCGAGCGCGCTCGGCGATCGGGCGCTGGCCGAGGGCAATCCGCACCTGGTCGTCGAGGGACTCATCATCGCGGCCTACGCGGTCGGCGCGAGTGAAGCGATCATCGCCGTGCGCCGGGACTGGCCGCTGGCCATCGACCGGCTGAGGACGGCCGTCCGCGAGGCGAGCGACGCGCACCTCGGCGGCTACCTCGTGCTCGGCACCGACGTCAGCGTCCAGCTCAGCGTGTGGGAGGGATCCGGCGCCTACGTCGCCGGCGAGGAGACGGCGCTGATCAACGCCCTGTCCGGCGACCGGGGCATGCCACTGATCCGGCCGCCGTACCCCGCCCAGCAAGGCCTCCACGGCGCCCCGACCGTCGTCCAGAACGGGGAGACCCTCGCCCACGTGGCGTGGATCATGGCGCACTCGCCCGAGGCGTTCGCGTCGGTGGGCGGCGAGGGCAGCCGCGG
>JAGXHP010000053.1 GCA_024636135.1 Chloroflexota bacterium | reverse complement strand
TCGCGCACGATGACGCCGTCCATGTCCATCAGCCAGCTGAGGCGCTCGCGGTTCATGAGTACGATCCTAGGGGCCAGTGCCGACCGTTGTCGATGAGCGGTGCCGTGCACATTGCACTACCAGCCCGTCACCGGCGTTCGAGCAGGAAGAGCGTGCGCGGAGAGTCATCGATCGCGGCCTGACGCACGATGCGGAACGGACCTTCGAATGCTCGGGTGAAGCCGTCGAGGGTGTAGTCGTCGAAGATGTCGCGCCGCGCGGCCAGCAGACGGCGGGTCATCGGATCGTCCTTGGGCACGAACTCGACGATCGCCTTCGGCGCCATGCGAGCAAAGAGCCGGGCGATCGACGGCAGCGGCACGTTGTTGCCGATCGCGAGGTGATGCACCAGCGCCAGGGCCAGGATGAGGTCCGGCTCGCCTCGCTCGAGGAACGAGCCACGCTCCTCGAGCGCCCAACCGATGGCTGGAGACGGGTTGGCAAGATCCAGGATGAGCGGCAGAACGGCGGGATTGCCGTCGCCCCGCACGCGCAGCCAGTGCGCCTCCACGCTCGCTGCGTCCTGGTCCCAGGCCACGACGCGGTAGCCGGCCTCGGCTGCCATCGCGCTGTACACCCCGGTGTTGGCACCGACGTCCCAGGCGGTTCGCCCTTCGGCAGCCGCCAGCATCTCCTGGACCGTCCGGCCCTTGCTGGCAGTGGCGGCCTCCGAGTAGGAGGTGGTGGTCGCATACCCGGCCCAGTGGCTCTCGGGCTTCCATCGCAGGCCGATGACCGTGCGGCGGAGCGAGTCGAGCAGAGCCCGCTGACCGGTTTCGCTCACCCGTCGAACCGGCGGCGCATCATCGGCGGCGGGAGGAGCTTCCCGGGCTGCACGACGTTGCGCGCCCGCGTGGAGGTGGACGTGCGCTGAGAGGCCAAGGTTGAGCTTCGTCCGTCCGGGTAGCAGACGTGCCGCGAGGTCGAGCGGAACCCCATCGATGAACTCGCGCAGCAGGAGGCCGCAGCGTGCGTCGCGGTAGGCGATCAGGGCCAGCGGCGCGAGGAAGAACTCGCAGAACTGGCGATAGGCGGGCCATGGCTCGGTCGCCGGAGCCTGTTCGAAGCTCAGGCTGTCGATGAGGATCGGCCGGCCAGCGTCGAACTGGATGTTGTAGGCGCTCGCGTCCTTGAGCCGCATTCCCGCATCGAGCGCACGGCTCTGCAGCTCGAGCGTCAGGAGAGCGGCCTCCTTGAGCTGGGAGAAGGCCCATTCGTACGGATACGAGATCATCTCGATCCGTCGCGGGCGGATGACGGCCACGGCGCCCTCGACGGCGGCGAGCTCGATCGGCGCGTCCTCGTGGTCGACGATCAGTCGATCGGCGACCAGGCGGTCGTAGAGGCCAGTCGAACGAAACGCCTCCCAGTCGGAGGCACCGGCCGACTGGACCTGGCGATAGAGGACCCCCTCGCGACGGAAGACCAGGCCCGATGGATCCCGGAACGAACCGGGGTCGATGGCGGGTGCGTCAGCGATCGGTGGGGGCGTCCTCGCCGCCCTCGACCTGCGTCGGCTCGCCGCGGTCGCCGCGGATTCGATGCCAGGCGTCGCCGATCACGCGACGGAAGAAGAACGGGATCGCGAGCGCGCCCGCTAGGACGACCTGCAGCAACATGCTGCCGGAGCCCGGATCGATATACGCCAGAAACGGCATTCCGTGTGCGCCTCGGGTAGTGTTAGCCGGATGTTACCCGCACAGCGGCGTCGGGGCCACCGTGGACGGATCGACTGGACCGCGACTCCCATCCACCCGCTGTTGATCGCCGCATACCCGGTCGTCTTCCTGTTCGCGAACAACGCATCCGACCAGGTGAGCCTGGGACCTCTGTGGGCGCCCCTCGGCATGGCCGTGGGTGCCGCGCTGGCCGGGATGCTGATCATGTACCTGGCGTTCGGGAGCTGGCGGCTGGCCGCGATGATCACCAGCGTTTCGGTGGCCGGGTTCTTCGGGTACGGACACGCGTGGAATGCCGTGTCCGGTCTGCTCGACAGCCAGTGGCCGCTCATCGGCGCATGGGCAGTGCTCGTGCTCATCGGCCTTGCCCTGGCGTGGCGATTCGGTCGCGGTGCACGGACAGCAACCCGGATCCTCAACGTGGTGGCGGGCATCGCCCTGCTGCTCAACGCCTGGGGAGTCGCCGGCACGATGGTCGCACTGGGCTCCGTTGCACCGCCCGGTGCGGACCTCACGCCGATCGAGCTGCGACCGCCCGACGCCGCAGACCTGCCGGACGTGTACTACATCATCCTCGACCGCTACGCGAGCCCCACGACGCTGTCCGGGACCTACGACTTCGACAATGAGCCATTCCTCACGGCGCTCGAGTCGCGCGGGTTCCGGGTGGCGCGCCATGCCCACAGCAACTACATCAAGACTCCGCTGTCGCTGGGCAGCTCGCTCAACATCGACTACCTCGACGCCGACGAGCTCCGCTCGGAGGCATCCAGCGGGAAGGATCGCGAGCCGATTCAACGAGTGCTGCGGGAGCACCTTGCCGTCCCCTCGGCGCTCAAGGAGCTCGGGTACCGCTACCTCCATGTCTCGAACTGGTGGCCGCCGACCATTACGAACGTCGACGCCGACCGCACGTTCCACTACGACGGCCAGGACGAGTTCAGCACCGCGTTGGCGCAGACCACGATCCTCCGCGCGATCTCCGAACCGGGCGCCGCGCCAACCGATCCGTGGGACTGGCGGGTCCTCCGCAGCCACACGCAGTACGCGCTCGACCGGCTTAACGAGATCCCCGCAACTCCCGGGCCGAAGTTCGTTTTCGCTCACCTGCTGATCCCGCACGACCCGTACGTGTTCGACGCCGACGGCTCGTTCATGGACCGCGAACAGGTGGCTGCGCAGGGTCAGCTCGAGAGCTATCGGCGCCAGCTCACGTTCGCGAACGGCCAGATCCTGAGCCTGGTCGATCGCATCCTGGCCGAGTCCGGGCCGGACGCCATCATCATGCTGCAGTCCGACGAGGGGCCGTTTCCGGCCCGATACCGTGCCGATGAGTGGGGCTTCACGTGGCGCGACGCCACGGATGCCGAGCTCGAGGAGAAGTTCGGGATCCTGTTCGCGATGCGCGTGCCCGATGCCGATCTCGACGCCGCCGGATTCCACGACACCATCACCCCGGTCAATACGTTCCGCCTCATCTTCAACACCCGCTTCGGAGCCGATCTCCCGCTGCTGCCCGATCGGACGTGGGCCCACGAGGACCTCGACCACTTCTACGACTTCTTCGAGATCACCGATCGCCTGCGCCGATGAGGCTGCACGTCCTGCGCGTGTGGGAAGTGCGGACGTCAGGCCAGGGCCATCACCGCGCGTTCGGCGAGCGCGATCGGCAGGCCGCCGGACGAGGTGATCCCGTCGTGGAAGGCCCGCAGGGCATCGGTGTCGGATGCGCCTCGCTTCGCGAAGAAGGCCTCGCGAATGCGCGCGATCTCGAGGCTGCCGGTCAGGTACGAGCTGGCCTGCGTCGGCCATGCGCAATAGCGGGTGACCTCGGCCCGGGCGGTCGGCTCCGTGAGGCCGGTCCTGGTGGTCATGAAGTCCACCGCCTCGTCCCAGGTCATCTCACCCATGTGGAGACTGGTGTCGACCACGATGCGCGCGGCGCGGAAGATCGTGGCCTCGTACTGGTTCATCTCGTGGCGCAGGTCGGTGAAGAACCCCTGCTCGCGCATCATCCGCTCGGCATAGAGCGCCCAGCCCTCGCTGAAGTACGGGGTTCGGAACGTCTGGCGCAATCGGCTCGGGTTTGACTTGCTCATGACAAGGTGCCAGTGGTGGCCCGGATAGGCCTCGTGCACGGACGTGGTCGGGATGCTGGGATACGAGTTCGACGCCAGTCGCTTCTGGACCTCGTCCTCCGGTGCGCCGTCCGGCGGGAACGGAACGAAGAAGTGGCCGAGCATCTTGTCGCTGAACGGTGGCGGACTCATGTACGACGCCACCGCAAGGACGGGCCGCTGGAACGGCGGCGAGGGCACCACGGCGCACTCCTCGCCTTCCGGGAAGCTCACGAGCCGATGCTCGCGGAGGTAGGCGCGGGCCTTCTCGGTCCATTCCTCGTAGCCGACGCGCATCGCCTCGGGCGTGCGCGGATGGTCCTCGTTCAGCTCGTCGAGGACCTGCTTCCAGTCGTCGGTGCCGCGCAGCTTGCGCGCACAGCGGGTGAGCTCGGTGGCGAGCTCGTCGTAGGCCGCCTGCCCCCGCTCTCGCAGCCCGCGGGCGTCGAATCGGAGGAGCTCCTTCTCGCGAAGCAGTGCGGAGTAGCGCTCCTCGCCGAGCGCCCACGCGCCGCTGGCGGTCGGACGCATTTCCTCGAGGAAGGAGACGTACCCGTCGTAGGCCGATCCAGCGGCCTCTCCCGCCTCGGCCAGCCGTGCTCGCAAGGGGCCATCATCGATCTGGGACGGGAGGATCTCGCGCAGGTAGCGGGCACCGGCGCGGGCCTGGTTCGCCGCTCGATCCAGGAAGATCTCCGGCACCATCTCCGGCCTGAGGTTGCGCATCCCGTCGGCGAGGTTGCCCGGGATCAGCCGCATGCGTGCCACGGCCGCATCGACCAGCTCGTTCGTCGGCCGCAGCTGATGCAGGAACAGGACGAAGATGCCCGTCATGCCCGGGTTCAGGTAGGTATCGGGCTGGCGTCGCCAGACCTCGAAATCCTGCACGATCTGCCGGCCGCGCAGGATGCTGATCACGAGGTCCCGGTCGATCTGCTCGTCGAACGTCAGGTCGGCATCGGGGACGGCCCGAAATCGCTCGAGCCACGCTGAGTCGCTCAATCGACGGCGGTCGAACGCAGCCTCGGAGAGGTCGTCGAGTCGCTCGTCGTACTCGGTGAGACCCAGGCTGCTGGCCCGGACCGGCGACTCGTCGAACTCGGCGTCGAGGAACTCGGTGGTCAGCTCGGCAAACGACGGCATGCGGGTGCGGCTCCTGCGGATCGGGCGCCCAGTCTAGTCGATGGTTAGCCTGAACAAGGATCTAGGCCGGGCCGATGATCTCGAGCACAGTCCCGTCAGGGCCGCGGAAGTGGCACCAGGCCGCGGTCTCGGTCCGCTCGATTTCGGTCAGCATCTCGAGCCCGTCGCCCTCGAGCGC
>JAGXHP010000052.1 GCA_024636135.1 Chloroflexota bacterium | reverse complement strand
TCACGGCCCGGCGGCGACCGAGTCGGCGCGGGGATCGGCCCCGCCTTCGTACGAGCCATCGGCGCGCCGGCGGATGACCTGTGACCAGCTCATGAGTGGCGTCTGGGGCTCGACCGTCGAAACCTCGTGCCCTCGAGCCTCCAGCTCGCCGATCGTCGCCGCGTCGACGCCATCGGCCTCGATGCGAACCGGTCCCAGCGGCTGCTGGGCCCCCTCGGTCTCGAGGACAAACCGCGGCCGATCGACGACGGCCTGTGGATCCAGCCCGTCGTCCACCAGCCCGGTGACGAGCTGGACCATGATGTGCGGCTGGGCGTCGCCGCCCATGGACCCGATCGCGAACTCGGCGACGCCGTCGCGCAGGAGCATGCCCGGCATGAGCGTGTGGAGCGGCCGTGCGCTCGGCCCCAGCGCGTTGGGGTGGGAGGCGTCCAGCGCGAACGACGCGCCGCGGTTGTGGAGCATGATTCCGGTCGATCCGCCCATGACTCCCGAGCCGAAGCCCATGTAGTTCGACTCGATCAGGCTGACCATCATCCCGTCGGCATCGGCGGCACACAGGTAGACCGTGCCGCCGCCTGGCGAGTTCGTGGGCACGAACCGCTGAGCCCGATCGGCCGACAGTCGCGACGTCAGCCACGCGGTGTGCTCGACGGAGAGGAGCTCCCTGACATCCGCATGTCCGCGGTCCGGATCGGCGACGGTTCGGTCGCGCTCGCTCCATGCCACCTTGAGCGCCTCGATCTGGGCGTGGAGTCGATCGGCGCTCATCGGCGCACCCATCGGCCAATCGAGGGCTTGCAGGACGTTCAACGCCATCAGCGCCGCGATGCCCTGCGAGTTGGGTGGGAGGGTGGCGACCTCGACCCCGTGGTAGGTCGAAGAGATCGGGTCAACCCAGTCGCCGTGGTGCGCCGCGATGTCCTCGGCGGTCATCACGCCTCCGGCCTGCCGGATGGCGCGGGCGATCTCCTCGCCGATGGGTCCGCGGTAGTAGGCCTCCCGACCTCCATCGGCGATGGCGCGCAGTGACGCCGCCAGCAGCGGCTGGCGGAAGAGGTCGCCGGCACTCCCGAACACGGCGCGCGCGGCATCGTCGAAGGTCGGGAGCCCGGCCGCGATGGACCGGGCGGTGATCCTCGTGAGGGGATAGCCCTCGTCGGCCGTGCGCGCCGCGGGCAGCACCGCATCGGCCAGTGATCGGCGCCCGAAGCGCTCGAGCAGGTGGGCCCAGGCGTCCACGGCGCCGGGAACGGTGATGGTCAGCGGACCCTTGCCCGGCATCGCGTCGTGGCCGGTGGCGCGAACCGTCTCGATGGTCAGCCCGGCGGGGGAGCGGCCGCTGCCGTTGAACCCATGCAGCCGGCCCTCCCCGGGCTCCCAGACGAGGGCAAACGCATCGCCGCCGAGCCCGCAGGCGTTGCAGTACACGACCGACAGCATGGCGTTGGCGGCGACGGCGGCATCGACCGCGGAGCCGCCCGCCCGGAGGGCCTCGATGCCGGCCGCCGTGGCGAGCGGATGTGGGGTGGAAACCATCCCGCCGGATGAGGTGATGGACGGCATGCCGGCGACCGTACCAGACCATGAGGCGCGCAAAACGTGCGACTGGACAGTAGCAAGAATCAGGAGGATACTCGGCACATGAGCATGACCGTCGCCGTCATCGGCGCTACCGGCTTCGTCGGGAGCCACCTGGTTCCGCACCTCGTCGCATCGGGCCACCGGGTGATCGCCATCTCGCGAGACGGGCGGCGCCTCCCGGCCTGGACCGATGCGGTCGAGGCTCGCCCGGGCGACGTGACCGGGCAGAACCTGGACGCTGCGCTGGCGGGTGCAGACGCCGTCGTGCATCTCGTCGCCATCGCGCGAGAGACCGGCGGGCTGAGCTTCGAGAAGATCAACGTCGATGGCACGCAGCGCGCCGTGAAGGCCGCGGAGCGGGCCGGGATCAAGCGCTTCGTCCACCTCTCGGCGCTCGGCGTCGTGGACAACCCCGAGCTCGACTACCTGTACTCGAAGTGGCTCGGCGAGCAGGCCGTTCGCGCCAGCTCGCTCGACTGGGTCATCCTGCGACCTTCGCTGCTGTTCGGCGAGGGAGACGGCTTCTTCAACCTCGTGAAGGTCACGCTGAAGTGGTGGTCTCCCGGCGTCGTGGCGATCCCGGGCAAGGGAGACGCCCGCTTCCAGCCGCTGTCGGCGGATGACCTGGCGATTGCCATCGAGCAGAGCGTGAGTGATGGCGGTCGAAGCCGCTCGCTCTACGAGCTTGGCGGCCCGGATTGGGTGACCTACCGCGAGATCGTGGACGCGGTGAGCTCGGCAACGGGAATGAAGCGACTGCCGGTCGGACTGCCGATCCCGTTGATCAGCGCACTCACCGCGGTCACCGACAAGGTCCTGCCGATCTTCCCGGTCAGCCACGATCAGATCAGCTCGCTGCAGCGCCCCAACTACACCGAGCCCGATGCGTTCGAGCGCACGTTCGGCGTGAAGCCGCAGCCAATGGACCTCTCCTACCTGGGCTGAGATCGGTAAGGGTTGTCTTACGGTAAGCAGTGGCTTACCATTATGGGCATGAAGACCGCACCGGCGCGGAGTGATCCGTTCACCGCACTCGGCGATCCGACGCGTCGTGCCATCGTCGAGCTGCTTCAGCCCGGCGCTCGCTCCGTGCGAGAGATCGCCGACGATCTCCCGGTCAGCCGTCCCGCGGTCTCACAGCATCTCCGCGTCCTGCGCGAGGCAGGGCTGGTATCCGAGCAGCGCGTCGGGACGCGGCGCCTGTATCGGCTCGACGACATGGGCGTGTCGGACGCCCGTGATTACCTCGAGCGCGTGTGGGGAGAGGCCGCTGCCCGATTCCGGATCACGGCCGAGAACACGGGTGAGCGCCGATGATCGAGCCCATCCGCCTGAGCTTCGAGGTCCGATGCCCACCGGACCATGCGTTCGCCACGTGGACGGAGCGGACGTCGACCTGGTGGCCCGGCTCGCACACGGTCAGCGGCGCGGCGGACCTGGAGGTGCATTTCGAGGCGCGCGTGGGCGGCCGGATCTTCGAGCGCACGCCGTCCGGCGAGGAGCACGACTGGGGCGAGATCCTGGCCTGGGAGCCCCCACGTCGCCTCGCCTACCTCTGGCACCTGAAGGCCGATCCGCGGGACGCCACCGAGGTCGAGATTCGGTTCGTGGGTGCTGGCCTGGCGACCACCCGCGTCGAGATCGAGCATCGCGGCTGGGAGCGGGTGCGCGAGGACGCGGAAGGGCGTCGGGACGCCAACCGCGGCGGATGGGGGAGCCTGCTGCCGCATTTCACGGATGAGGTCAATCGGTTCGCATCGGAGGGACACGAATGAAGTTCTATGAGGCAAGCGCCAGCATCGGCGCCGATCCCGAGACCATCTGGTCGATCATCACGGACGCCCCGGGCTACGCGCGCTGGGAGAACGGTGTCGTTCGCGTCGAGGGCACCATCGCGCCGGGAGAAACGATCAAAGTCGTCTCCGACGCGAACCCGGACCGGACGTTCCCGGTCAAGGTCAGCGGCTGGAAGCCGAGCACGCACATGGAGTGGTCGGGCGGCATGCCACTCGGCCTCTTCCGCGGCGTGCGAACGTTCACGCTCACCCCGGCCGAGGGCGGCCGGACGGACTTCACGGTCCGAGAGGAGTACACCGGGCCGCTGCTGGGCATGATGTGGCGATCGATGCCGGACCTCGGCCCGTCGTTCGCGAAGTTCGCCGAGGGGACGAAACGGCAGGCAGAGGCAGGAGGAGCGCAGGCATGAGCACGGCGCAGGGAAGCGGCACGAAGGAGGACCCGTGGCAGCTCACGACGCCGCCGGGCACGAGCTCCTACGAGATGTACCGTGACGAGGCGGCCGATCCGCCCCAGATCGTGTGCCAGGTCGGGTCCACCAAGCTGACGTATCAGCTGCGGGCCATCGAGGACCTGCATGCCTGGCTCAAGGAGCAGGGCGACTGGGTGCCGCTGGGCGCGTCGGATGAGAAGAAGGACGCGCCCGAGGGCAGCGTCGAGGCCTGGGGGCGCGATTCCTCGAACCCGGTCGGCGGCTGGTACGGCCTGCGAAAGGGCTACCGCGGCCGCTTCGGGATGTACATGCCGCCGCTGCTCGAGGCCCTGGGCCTGGCGGAGGTGGAGCACAACCCGCGCAACAACCGGATGCGCGCCATCTGAGGGCTACTCGCCCCAGGTCTCTCCGGGCTCCAGGGCCACGACCTCCGCGCCGGTGTGCTCGCGCAGCTGGTCCGGCGTTCCGGCCAGAATCGGGAAGGTGCCGTAGTGCACCGGGATGACGGTTGAGGCCCCGATCATCTCGAGCGCCAGGCCCGCGTCGCGAGGGCCCATGGTGTAGTGCCCGCCGATCGGCAGCACGGCGACATCGGGGTTGTATCGCTGGCGGACGAGGTTCATGTCGCCGAAGACATCGGTGTCGCCGGAGTGGTAGACCGTCGTGCCGTCCTCGAACTCGATGACCCAGCCCCAGCAGCCGAGATCGCGCGTCACCTGGTCACCACCGCTGCCGAGCGTCGCGCCGCCGGTGTGGTCGGCATGGACCATGCTGAACCGGATGCCGGCCGCCTCCACGGTTCCGCCCTTGTTCATACCGACGCTCTCGATCCCGCGGGCGCCCAGCCAGAGCTGCATCTCGTGCGAGCCGAGGGTGGTGGCTCCCTCGACGCTCGCCAGCTCCACGAGGTCGACGCAGTCGTCGCCGACGTGGTCGAAGTGACAATGGGTGGGCGCAACGACGCTCACCTTTTCCGCGCTGCGATACGCGGCGGCGTAGTTCGGTGCCCCGGTCCAGCGGTCGACCCAGATCCAGGCGTCCTCGGGTGATCGGTAGAGCACGCCGCCGTGCCCCAGGCGGGTGATGCGCAGGTTCGCCATGTGTTTCTCCTTGGATTGCGCGCCCATCGTAGGTGTCTAGCCGTCGCGCGGCAGCTCGCGGACGACCCGGGCCGGAGATCCCACCGCCACGACGCCCGGTGGCAGGTCTCGGGTCACCACCGAGCCGGCTCCGACGACGGTGTCGCGGCCGATCGTGACCCCGGCAAGGACGATCACCCCGCCTCCGAGCCACACGTTGTCCTCGATCGTGATCGGCTCGGCCGCCTCGAGGCCCGAGCGGCGCACCTCGGGGTCGAGCGGATGGGTCGGCGTCAGGAACTGGACGTTCGGGCCGACCTGGACGTCCGCCCCGATCGTCACGCGGGCCACGTCGAGGATGACCGCGCCGTAGTTGATGAACGTTCGTGGGCCGATACGCACCTGGTAGCCGTAGTCAAGCTGGACGGGCGGCTTCACCACGGCGCCGTCACCGAATTCGGCGAACAGGTCGCCGAGCAGTGTTGTCCGCTCCGCGTGATCGTCCACGCCCGTCGCGTTGAATCGCTCGACGAGCAGGCGGCAGCGACGATGATCGGCCTCGAGCTCGGGATCGGCCGCGAGGTAGAGCTCGCCCCGGAGCATCCGCTCCTTCATCTCGCTCACGGGCTGAGGAGCCGGCCGGCCTTGGCGATCCGCTCCAGCCACGGGCGCTCACGCTCGATGGTCGTCTCGCCTCCGTGGCCGGGAAGCACGCGGACGTCGCCCGGGATGTCGCGAACGAGCCGCGCCAGCGATGCCACCATCGCCTCGTCGCTGCCGCCGGGGAGGTCGGTTCGGCCGTAGGAGCCGGCGAACAGGACGTCGCCCGAGAGCAGCAGCCCTCGACGCTCCTCGTACAGGCACACCGAGCCCTCGGTGTGTCCCGGCAGGTGCAGGACATCGAACACGAGGTCGCCGATGCGGACCTGCTCGCCCTCGACCAGGTCTCGACTTGCCACGCTGGCCTCAATCTCGAAGCCGTAGTTGTTGCGTCCGTCGAGCCGATACGCATCGTCGGGGTGGATGGCCAGGGGAGCCTGGGACGCGCGGATCAACGGGCCGTTGTCGAAGATGTGGTCGATGTGACCGTGCGAGTTCGCGATGAGGTGGAGGGTCAGTCCGTTCGCCGCCACGCGGTCGACGAGCGCAGGCGCGGCGCCCATGCCGGGGTCGATGACAAGTGCATCGGCAGACCGCCCGTCCCAGACGAGATAGGCGTTCGTCTGCCACGGTCCGAACGGCCCGACTTCGAGGCGCACGCCGTGATCCGGGTCCGGTGCCGGCACGCCCGCTCGCTCCACGACCGTCTCATCGGTCACTGCTCGGTCACGCCCGCCGGGCCAACGACGCCGGCCATCCCCTCGGCCAGCCGCAGGCCGAGATGTGCGGCGAGCTGGCGCGCGAGCTCATCGGCGCCCTCGTCCATCGGCTGCGCCGAGTCGATCTCCTTGGCCAGCGACGTCACGCCCTTGCCGGGAATGCCGCACGGAACCATCTCGTCGAACCACTGGAGGTCGGTGTTCACGTTGAGCGCCAGGCCATGGGTGGTCACGCCGCGCTTCACGCGCACGCCGATGGCGGCAAGCTTCCGTTCGCCGTCGACCCAGATGCCGGGAAGGCCATCCAGCCGATGCCCGGTGACGCCGAACGCGCGAGCGGTGGCGATGACCGCTGCCTCGAGGATGCGGACGTATCGGCGCAGGTCGAGCGGATCCCGGAGCTCGACGATCGGGTAGGCCACGATCTGCCCCGGGCCGTGAAACGTCACGTCTCCGCCGCGGTCGATCCGAATGAGTTCCGTCGCAAGCTCGCGCAGGCGGTCTGGCGTGGCGAGCATGTTGGCCGGGTCGCCGCCGCGGCCGATGGTGTACACGGGGAAGTGCTCGAGGAGCAGCAGACGATCCCCGATCCGCCTCGAGCGGCGTTGCTCGGCGAGCTCGTCCTGGAGCTCCCAGGTTGGCCGGTAGGCGACCGTCCCGAGATGCTCAAAGGTGAGCTGGCCACCGTGTGCGGCGAGAAGTGGGTGGTCGTCCGTGGCCGGCCGATGCGGGCCGGTGGGATCCGGTCGCGCCAGGCGTGGCCGCTGCCCCGCGGGTCGCGCGCTGATGTCGCGCATCGGCGTGTCGGCGTTCATCGCGTTCCCGACGTGCGCCCGAGCATGCGGCGGGAAATCAGCTGGCCGCGGCGGCCTCACGGCCGGGGACCTGCTCGGCGGCGTGGTAGCTCGAGCGCACCAGCGGGCCGGACTGCACATGCTTGAAGCCCATCTCGAGGCCGATCCGGCGCAGCGACATGAACTCGGCCGGCGTGTAGTACTTCACGAGAGGCAGGTGTTGCTTGCTGGGGCGCAGGTATTGGCCGATGGTGAGGACGTCGACATCCGCGTCGCGCAGGAGCGCCATGGCTTCCACGATCTCGTCCCAGGTCTCGCCCAGTCCGAGCATCATCCCGGTCTTCGTGACCATGCCCTCGAAGCCGATCTCCGATGCGACGTGGCGTCCGTGGGTGAGAACGGAGACCGATCGATCCCAGCGCGCGCGTCGTCGCACCGGCTTCTGGAGGCGGGGGACCGTCTCGACATTGTGGTTGAGGATATCCGGACGTGCCTCGACCACGGTGCGGATGTCATCGGGCCGGCCATTGAGGTCGCTGATGAGAACCTCGGTGCTGGTCCCCGGATTCAGCCGCCGGATCTCCGTGATCGTGTCCGCGACCATCTGCGCGCCGCCGTCGGCGAGGTCGTCGCGCGCGACCATGGTGATCACGACGTGCTTCAGGCCCATCTGCTGCGTCGCCCCTGCCACGCGTCGCGGCTCGTCCATGTCGGTGATGGGTGGACGTCCGGTGTCGATGGCGCAGAACCCGCAGTTCCGCGTGCAGACGCTGCCGAGGATCATGAACGTGGCGGTCCCGAGGGCCCAGCACTCGCCCTGGTTCGGGCAGCGGGCCTCTTCGCAGACCGTGTTGAGCGACTCGGCGCGCAGGATGCGATTCGTATCGGCGTACGTGCCCCCGATGCCGAGGCGCACCTTGAGCCAGTCGGGGCGACGTCCGCCGGGTCCGGCGTTCTCCGGCATCGGATCGCCGGGGGCCAGGAGGCCGCCGTCGACCTGCGCGCCGCCCGGGTACATCACCTCGGACGGCGAGGCGTGGCCGCTGCCGCTCGGATTCGAGACGACAGTCAGCTCGCCGAGCGTGGAGAAGTCGGGACCGGGATTGTCGAGGGCCATGCCCGAAGTCTACCGAAGCACGTCCCCGTGTGCCCGGGCCCGAAGCTGGAGCACGCGAGGCGGACCAACGTACCGGGGGTACTGCACCAGACCGATCACCCCGATTGGGGGTTGAGGTGGTGCGTGCACGCGCCCAGTACGTTGCGGACGGAACTCCCATGGCGGACGCGCACCGTCGGGGGATAAGGTCGGCGCAATGTTGCCCGCTCACCGAACAGGCGAACCATCCCGGCGCGGTCCCGCGCCGGTCCCGCGCCGCGGTCGCGCCTGGCTCGCGGCCACGCTGTTGGCCCTGGTCGCGCTGTCGAGTGCCGGGACGGCTCGCGCAGCCGTGTTCTGGACGGTCACGGTCAGCCCCACCATCGTGACGGCCGGTTCGGTGACGAACTTTTCGCTCGTTGCCACCACCGATCCGCTCGGGCCGATCAAGTGCATCACCGTCGACGTGCCATCCAACTTCGACGTGCTGTCAGTGACTGCCGGCAGCGGATGGTCCAGCGTTGGGGCCGGGAACCAGGTCCGCGTCACCAGCTCCGGCGGAATCGGGGGCGTCCTGCGCCCTGTGAGCACGTCATTCACGGTCCGTGCCCAGGCCCTCTCGGCCGGCCAGATCGATTGGCAGGCCCGCGCGTACCCGCTCCAGGGGTGCACCGGCGCCGGCCCGCTCCTCAGTGTGGATCCCGTGGTCCTCGTCCTTCCGGCGCCGACGCCCGCTCCGACGCCAACGGCGGTTCCGACCCTGACGCCGACGCCTGCACCGACGGTGGCCCCGACCCCAACACCGCGGGTACCCCTGCCCACGCCATCGGCCACGTTGCCGCCACTGCCGACGATTCCGGGCCTCACGCCGACACCGAGCGCGACGCCGCGCGGATCGTCGGAGCCGACGCCCAGCTCGGGTGCCACGGATGACGGAGCAACGCCGCGCGCGTCAGGCACGCCGCGTCCAGGATCGGGTTCCGGTCCAGTCGGCTCGGGCGGATCGTCGCAGCCAGAGTCATCGGGTGACCCTTCGTCCGTTCCCGGGTCCGGTCGTCCCGGAACCGGGTCCGGATCAGTCGGCGGGTCGGCTCAGTTGACGCTGACGAGCGGACCGTTCGCTGGTGATGGCGGACTCAGCTTCGATCTCGCGGGTGGGACGATCGACACCGGCTCGTTCGTGTGGCTCGTTCCGGCGGCAACCTTCACCGCGCCTGGCCTGTTGCTCCTGCTGTGGATCGCGCTCCAGGCAGGCGGGGCACTGGCGTGGGCGCCGGCCATCCGGCGCCTGCGGCGCGGCGGGCTGATCCCCGGCCGGGCCGCGGCCCGTCACTCGGCCGCGACGCCCTCCTGACCGGCTGATCCGGGCTTCACGCGGGCCTCAGCCCAGCGGGGTGCTCGGATCCCACTCCTCGAGGGCAGCGCGCACGTCGGCCATGAAGAACCCGACCTGGGCGCCATCCAGCACGCGGTGATCGAAGCTGCAGGTCATGTTCATCATGTGGCGAATGGCGATGACGTCGTCGCCGTCGACCTCCATGACCCGGGGACGCTTGACGATGGCCTCCATCGACAGAATGGCGACCTCGGGTGCATTGATGATCGGCATCGAGCTCACGGAGCCGAACCAGCCGGTGTTGTTCACCGTGAAGGTGCCGCCCTGGAGCTCGTCGAGACGGAGCTTGCCACCCTTCGCGCGTCCCGAGATGTCGCGGATGCGGGCGTTCACGCCGCTGATGGACAGCTGGTCGGCGTTGGCGATGACCGGGACGATGAGCCCGTTGTCGACCGCCACCGCAATGCCGATGTTCATGGCCTGCTTGAGGATGACCTTGTCATCGGCGAACTGGCTGTTGAGCGTTGGGTGCTTGCGCAGCGTCTCGGTCACGGCCTTGACCACGACTGCGACGAACGAGATCGACGCTCCCTCGCGTGTTTTGAACGCCGCGTTGTTCGCCTCTCGCCACCTCACCGCGTTGGTCATGTCGACCTCGACCACGGTGTAGGCGTGGGGCACGGTCTGCTTGACCTGGGTCATCTTGCGGGCGATGGCCTTGCGCATCTGCGACAGCGGCACCTCCGTGTCGCCGCCTGACGCCGTCGGGACGGGCGTGGGTGCCTTCGCCTCGGGTGCCTTCGCCTCCGCCGCAGCGGGTGATGCCGGTGCCTCGGACGCCGGTGCCGAAGCAGCCGGTGACTCGGCGCCGGCCTGGGCTGGTGTCTTGGCCGCTGCCGACGCCTCTCCGCCGCTGTTGACGAACTGGAGGACATCGTCGCGCGTGACCCGACCGCCGGCCCCGGTGCCCTTGAGCTGAGACACGTCGATCTCGTGCTCGCGGACGAGGCGCCGCACGGCGGGTGTCATGCGCGCGCTGCCATCGCCATTCGCCCCACCCGCATCCTCGTCGGCCGAGGCCGGCTCGGTGCCGGTCGCCGGTGGTGCGGCTTGGGGAGCTGCTTCGGCTTGGGGAGCCGCTTCGGCCGGGGGAGCTGCTTCGGCCGGGGCAGCGGCTTCGGCAGCGGCTTCGGATTGGGCGGGAGCTTCGGCGGGGGCGGAGGCCTCGGGCGAGGCTGACTGAGCCTCGGCCGCTGCCGCTGGCTCGGGTGCGGCCGCCGCAGGCGCCTCCGCGGGGGCTGCCTCCTCCGCGGTGGATGGCTCGGCTGCAGCGCCGGCGCCATCGGCGTCGATCTCGGCCACCGGCGTACCCACGGCCACGGTCTCACCGTCGGGAATGAGGATCTTCGCGATCGTGCCCGCCACCTCGGCCGGCACCTCCGCGTTCACCTTGTCGGTGACGACCTCGAAGAGCGGGTCGTACTGCTCGACGGTGTCGCCTTCCT
>JAGXHP010000051.1 GCA_024636135.1 Chloroflexota bacterium | reverse complement strand
CGAGCTGGACCTCGCGCCTGGAGGGCCTCGCGGACCCCGCGGCGGCACTATCGGCCTTGGAGGCTCGTCTCGCGGACGGCGGCGCGAGCCTCCCGGGTGGAGCGGTCGGAATCGTGAACGCGAGGCCGCTCGCCGGCGATCGCGGCCGGCGTCGGCGGTTGCAGCAGGAGATCGCCGACCTGCGCGCTGCGCAGCGACTTGATGAGCCGCCGCCCGCCGTCGAGGAGCTCATCCACCTCGCGCTGATCCCGACATACACCGAGTCGCTCGAGAAGCTGCGGCACACCGTCGCGGCGTTGGCGGCGGCCGACTGGCCCGCAGAGCGCAAGATCTGCGCGATCATCACGCGCGAAACCGACGAGGGCGGCATCGCCAACGTCAAGGCGCTGCAGGCCGAGTTCGGTCACGCGTTCGCGGAGTTCATCCACATCCTCGATCCGCTCGAGCCGGGGATCGTCGTCGGCAAGAGCAGCGCCATGGCGTGGGGCGGGCGCTACCTGTACCGGTTGCTCGTCCGGGAGCGCGGAATGGACCCGCATCGGATCCTCGTCACCGACCTCGACGCCGACTACCGCATCCATCCGCAGTACTTCGCGTACCTGTCGTGGGTCCACCTGACCGACGCGAACCGCGAGACGCAGCTCTATCAGCCGATCCCGTACTTCCACAACAACATCTGGCACGCGCCGATGCTCCAGCGGCTGTTCGCCGCGGTCCTCACGCAGCTCCAGATGTGGCGCAGCGTGCTGCCGGAGAAGCTCCAGAGCTTTGGGTCGTACTCGACCACCCTCCACCTCGTCCACGACGTGGGGTACTGGGCAACGGATGCCATCCCCGAGGACAGCCGCTTCTACTGGAAGAGCTACTTCCGCTACGGGGACCGGTTCCGTGCGGTCCCACTCTTCATCCCGATCTATGGTGATGCCGTGCGAGCCCGCGGCTACTGGCGCTCCATGGCCGAGCAGTACCTCCAGGCACGCCGCTGGGCGTGGGGAGTGACCGACATCCCGTACGTCATCGACAACGCCGTCCGGCACAGCCACATCCCCCTCGCGTCACGCTTCTGGCGGGTAGCGAACCTGTTCGGCGAGCACATCAACTGGGCCATCGCTCCCTTCGTCGTGACGTTCGGGGCGACCGTGCCGCTCCTCATCAACCCCGCATTCGGCGAGACGACGCTCGGCCAGAACCTGCCGCTCTATGCCAGCGCGATGTTGAGCGTCGCGCTCATCAGCCTGGCCGTCCTCATCGTGATCGAGCACCGCATCGTCCCGAGCCGTCCGACCGAGTGGGGATGGGTCCAACGCACGCTCAGCTATGTGCAGTGGATCGGGCTGCCATTCGTGGGCATCATCTTCTCCATGCTGCCGGCGCTCGACGCCCAGACGCGGCTCCTCACCGGCCGATATCTCGAGTACAAGGTCACGGAGAAGGTCTGAGGCGATGACCTCCCGAGTGCCGCCGATCGCACGCGTTCGCCTGGCGCGATCGCTCCCGCGCCTGCTGGCCATTCCGGCCGGCCTGATCGTCGTCGGGATCGCGGTGATCGCCCTGGCCGTGCTGCTCGGCGGCTCGTCGCCCGTGCTGACGCTGGCTTTGGGGGCCCTGCTCGTGCTCGTGGGGCTTCTTCGGGGGGCGATGCTGCTCAGCGTGCGGCTCGAGGTCGAGGAGTCCGCGGTCCGCCTGCGGGCGATCGGGACGGATCGGTCGTTCGCCCTGGTGCCGGGGCCGGTCACGCGCGTCCGATTGCGCGGAGACCACGCGTCGCGGATGCGTTCCGGGACACGCCTCCTCGGTTACGACCTGGGCCGCGCGCAGCTTCGGGACGAGGAGCGGATCGAGGTGGTGCGCCTGGCGCCGACCTCGAGCGTGATCCTCATCCCGACGGATCAGGGGAGGTTCGCCGTCGCGCCGGCCGACGAGGCGGCGCTGCTCGACGCGCTGTCACGGGCCGCGAGGGCTCGGCAGCGGCTGGATGCCATCGTGGCGCCTCCCCCACGCGAGCCCGATGCCGCCGAGGTGAGCGAGGGAGCCGCGCCGGCGGCGATGACCGGCATCGAGCGCGCCATCCACGAGCGACGGCTTGCCGAGGAGCGCGCCGCTGCGGAGGCGGACCAGCAGCGATTGGCAGCCGCACAGCGGGCCGAGGTCGAGGCCGAGACGCTCCGTTCCGCCCCCACGCACGGCGCGGAGGATGACGAGCCGCGCGACGAGGAGCCAATCGTGCCCGTGCGCCGCCGGCCCCGCGTCCCCCGGCCCGCCTGGGTTCGGCGTCCGGAGCCATCCACAGCGCTCCTCGTGCTGCCGTTGATCGGGGCGGGCGCTGCGTTCGCCGTCGGGATCGCGCGCGACACCATTCCGACCGCGGGAAGCGACACCGGCCGTCTCGTGGCCATGGCGCTGCTGCTGGCGGGACCAGGCTCGACCATCGGGGCCATCGCCGCCCGGGTGTGGTGGCCCCGGCTCGTCGCGGTCGTCGTCGCCGGCGGCCTGATTTCGGCCGTCTTCGTGGGGCGGGCATTGCTGGGCTGATTGACAGCGCGTGGGGCGGCTGCGACGATCGGCGACGAATCGAAGCCGCGGTCAGGACGGAGCCACGACCGTCGCCGTACCGATGGACGAAGCGAGCCCGGATGGTGGAAGCGGGCCATGTCGGAGCGGCGGTCATCCCTCCCGAGCCGGAGGCGCCAAGCGGCCGAGCCGCGCGTAACGCTTCCCGGGTTGCCACCCGATACCAATGGCGGTGAGTGGATCGAGCGCCCGGCGCGGGCGAGTCGGTCAAATCGCGGGTGGTACCGCGGGAGTCATCCCGTCCCGGTGTTCCGGGGCGGGTTTGTTGTTGACGAGGAGATGCGCGTGGGATTCAGGCCGGTATCGAGCAAGCTGGACGTCCCCGCCCTCGAGCGAGAGGTGATCGAGCGCTGGCGTGAACGGGACACCATGGCCCGCTACCTCGCCCGCAACGATGCCTCCGAGCGTCGCTTCAGCTTCATCGACGGCCCGATCACCGCGAACAACCCGATGGGCGTGCATCACGCCTGGGGCCGCACCTACAAGGACCTCTTCCAGCGCTATCACACGATGCTGGGTGAGAAGCAGCGCTATCAGAACGGATTCGACTGCCAGGGCCTGTGGATCGAAGTCGAGGTCGAGCGCCAGCTCGGGTTCAACAACAAGCGGCAGATCGAGGAGTACGGGATCGATCGATTCGTGGACCTGTGCAAGGCCCGCGTGGATCAGTTCGCAGGCATCCAGACCGAGCAGAGCAAGCGCCTCGGCTACTGGATGGACTGGGAGAACAGCTACTACACGAACTCCGACGAGAACAACTACACGATCTGGGCCTTCCTGGCGGAGTGCCGGCGCCGTGAGCTGCTGTACCGCGGGCACGACGTCATGCCGTGGTGCCCCCGGTGCGGGACGGGGATCAGCAACATGGAGGCGGCCGAGGGTTACAAGGACGTCAAGCACCTTTCCGTCACCCTGCGGCTGCCGATCACGAGCCCCGGCCACGACGGCGAGGACCTGCTGGTCTGGACGACGACGCCGTGGACGCTGTCGAGCAACGTGGCGGCCGCAGTTCACCCTGGGCTGACGTACCAGCTCGTCGAAGGCCCCGAAGGACGGCGTAGGTGGGTCAGCGCCGGATCGAAGGCGCGGGTCGCCGCCGATGCCGCCGTGGTCCGGGAGGCACGTGGTTCCGAGCTCGTCGATCTTGCCTACGACGGTCCCTTCGACGAGTTTCCGGCAGCTGCCGGCGTGGCCCATCGGGTCATCCCGTGGACGGACGTTTCCGACGCCGAGGGCACGGGCATCGTCCACATCGCGCCCGGTTGCGGCCAGGAGGACTTCGCGCTGTCGAAGGCGTTCGACCTGGCCGTCATCGACCCGATCGACCAGTTCGGCGTGTTCGGCGAGGGCTTCGGCTGGCAGACCGGGAGGTACGCGGGCGCCTCGGCCGATCCTGACGAGGACCTTGCCCGCGACGTGGTGAAGGACCTCGACGACAGGGGCCTTCTCGTCGCCAAGGAGAACTATTCGCACTCGTACCCGCACTGCTGGCGGTGCGGAACGCAGCTCATCTTCCGGCTGGTCGACGAGTGGTTCATCGCCATGGATCCGCTCCGGCAGCCGATCGGCGACTCGACCCGCAGCGCGACCTGGCTGCCGGAGGGAATCGGCCTGGAGGAGCGCGAGCTCGACTGGCTGCGGAACATGGGCGACTGGATGATCAGCAAGAAGCGCTATTACGGCCTCGCGCTGCCGATCTGGGAGTGCACCGAGTGCGATGGGTGGGAGGTCATCGGCTCGAAGGACGAGCTGCACGAGCGCGCGGTGACCGGTTGGGACGAGTTCGAGGGCCACTCGCCGCATCGGCCCTGGGTTGACGCCGTCGAGATCGCCTGTCAGTCATGCGGCGGCGTGGCACGCCGAACCACGGACGTCGGGAACCCGTGGCTCGACGCCGGCATCGTGGCGCTCTCCACCCTCAAGTGGAACACCGACCGCGAGTACTGGCAGCAGTGGTATCCGGCCGACCTCATCACCGAGTCGTTCCCCGGCCAGTTCCGCAACTGGTTCTACGCGCTTCTCACCGAGTCCACGGTGATGACCGGGCAGGCGCCGATGAAGACCCTGTTCGCCTATGCGCTCATGCGCGACGAGCACGGCGAGGAGATGCACAAGAGCAAGGGGAACAGCATCCCCTTCGACGAGGCGGCGGATCGCATCGGCGCCGATGTCATGCGCTGGATGTTCGCCGCGGCCAACCCGGCGGTGAACCTCAACTTCGGGTATGGACCCGGCCACGAGGTGGTCCGTCGCTTCTTCCTCCCGCTGTGGAACACCTACGGCTTCCTCGTGACATACGCGCGGATCGACGGCTGGACACCGGACCAGACGCGCGGGTCCGATACGGCGCGCACCCTGCTCGACCGGTGGATCCTCTCGCGCCTCGATGGGCTGGTGGACGAGGCGGGGGATGGGCTGGCCGGCTACGACGCTCAGCGCGCCACGCGTGCGATCGAGGCGTTCGTCGAGGACCTCTCCAACTGGTACGTGCGCCGCAATCGGCGCCGGTTCTGGAAGGGCGAGCTCGACGACGACAAGCGAGCGGCATACGCCACGCTGTACGAGGTGCTGACGACCGTCTGCCGGCTCATGGCGCCGATCGCACCGCACCTGGCCGATGCGATGTGGGACAACCTGGCGGCGAGCGTCGACGGCTCGCGATCCGACAGCGTCCACCTCGAGGATTACCCGACGTCGGTCCGTGGTCGGGCGGACGCCTCGCTGGACGCGTCGGTCGACCTGGCTCGCCGGGCCGTGGCACTCGGGCGCGCCGCGCGGGCCGCGACGTCCCTGCGCACCCGCCAGCCCCTGCGGTCGGCACGCGTCAAGCTGCCGGCCGGTCGGGAGGCGTTCTCGGACGACCCGACGCTCGACGACGAGCTCACGCAGCAGATCCGTGAGGAGCTGAACGTGCGCGAGATCGGGTTCATCCCCGACGAGTCCGAGATGGTGGAGCGCACGCTCTACCCGCTGTTGCCGGTCATCGGGCCGCGCCATGGCAAGGCGGTCGGCGCGATCATGGCGGCAACGCGTTCGGGTGCGTGGAGCGTCAACGACGACGGCACCGCCACCGTCGGCGACGTCATCCTCCAGCCCGACGAGTTCCAGCTGACGGCGCGCGCCCGAGCCGGTCACGAGGTCGCGGAGGAGGGTGACGTCCTCGTGGCGCTCGACACTGTGGTCGACGACGAGCTTGCCGCCGAGGGCCTGGCGCGAGAGGTTGCTCACCGGCTGCAGGCGCTGCGCAAGAAGGCCGGATACGAGATCAGCGACCGCGTGCGAGCGGCGATCGTGACGGACGCGGCGACCCTGGCACGCCTCGAGGCCCATCGTGCCTGGCTCGCGGACGAGCTGCTGGCAACCTCGCTCGAGATTGGACCCGACGCCACGCTCTCCGGAGCCGACGCCACCGAAGCGGCCGATGTCGACGGCGTCGAGCTGCGGCTGTCGGTCGCGCGCGCCTGAGGGGTGCGGTCGGCTAGAGTGGGGGCCGTGGAGGCCGCCGCGGAACAGGACGCATCGCCGGGTTCCGTGCTCGTCATGGCGGGCACGGCCGTCGTGCTGTTCGTGGCCGATCAGGTCTCCAAGCAGGTCGTGGTCGCCAACCTCGCCTTCGGCGAGCGTATCGACATCATCGGGGACCTCGCACAGCTCTGGCACGTGCGGAACACGGGGGCGGCGTTCAGCATCCTGCCCGGCGCAACCTGGGTCTTCATCCCGGTCACCCTGGTCGCCATCGGCATGGTCGTCTACTTCCATCGCACCCTGCGCGGACGCGGCGCCTGGATCCAGGTGGTCCTCGGCGCGATCCTCGCTGGCGCGCTCGGGAATCTGGTGGATCGGGTCCGCCTGGGCTACGTCGTCGATTTCGTGAGCCTGGGCGTCGGCGAGACCCGCTTCCCGACGTTCAACGTCGCCGACTCGGCGGTCGTGCTCGGCATCGGTGCGCTCGTGGCGTACCTGACATTCGCTGACCGGAGATCGTCCGCCACGGTGGCGGAGTGATGGCCGCGGATCGGACGGTGGTCGGTGCTGCACCGGCGGGGCGGGTGGACCTCGCCGTGGCGAGCATCGGCGGCATCAGCCGGGCCCATGCCCAACGTCTCATCGGGGACGGTCGCGCGCTGGTCGACGGCGCGCGACGGCGGGCCAGCGACCGGCTGCTGGGTGGCGAGTCGATTCGGGTCGAGCTCACGGCGCCGCCCGACGCGACACTCGTGCCGGAGTCCATTCCGCTCGAGGTCGCGTACGAGGACGAGTCGATGCTCATCGTTGACAAGCCTGCCGGCCTGGTCGTCCATCCCTCGGCCGGTCATGGAACCGGCACCCTCGTGAATGCTCTGCTCGGGCGGGCAACCGACCGCGGGGAGTCGCTCGGATCGATCGCCGGGGTCGGCCGGCCCGGTATCGTCCATCGGCTCGACAAGGAGACGAGCGGGTTGATCGTCGTCGCGAAATCGGACCTCGCGCAGGCAAGCCTCATGAAGCAGTTCGGCGACCGCTCGATCGAGAAGGGGTATATCGCGCTCGTCCGGGGCGACGCACCGGCTCCTCGTGGTCGGGTGGACGCTCCGATCGGGCGTGACCCGCGAGATCGGCAGCGGATGGCCGTGGTGGCGGGCGGGCGCGACTCGAGCACCGAGTACGACCTCATCGGCAGCGGCGGCGGCTACTCGCTGCTGGCGCTACGACCCCTCACCGGCCGCACGCACCAGCTGCGCGCCCACCTGTCGTACCTCGGGCTGCCGATCGCCGGAGACCTGCGCTACGGCGGGGGAGAGGGTCCCGGAGGGCTCCGACGCCAGTTCCTGCACGCGGCCCGGCTGCGGCTCGATCGGCCGTTGGACGGTCGGCGCCTCCACGCCTGGAGCGAGCTGCCGACCGAGCTTGCGGCCTGCCTGGCGACCTCTGGCGTCGTCGCCCCCGAGGGACGGCTGCCGGTCGGGGTCGGGGCAGAGGTCGACTGATGCCCGAAGAGGAGGATCTCGTCGACCAGCAGAAGCGGATGACGTTCCCCAACCCCCTGCTCGTCGTCGTGTCCGGTCCGTCGGGCGTGGGCAAGAGCACGATCGTGGCGGAGCTCGCGCGCCGTCATCCGCAGGTCGTGCCGATCGTGACCGCCACCACGCGCGCCCGGCGACAGGGGGAGATCCACGGCGTCCACTACCACTTCCTGGCCCGCGACGAGTTCGGGGACCTGCGTGATGGCGGTGGGCTGCTGGAGTGGGCCGAGGTCCACGGCGAGTGGTACGGCACCCCGGTCGACCAGGTGCGTGGCATCCTGGCAGCCGGTCGCGACGCCATCCTGACCATCGACCCGCAGGGTGCCCGCCAGGTGCGAGCCGCCGTGCCGGATGCGCTGCTCCTGTTCGTGAAGCCCCCGAGCATGAAGGACCTGACCGAGCGCCTGGTGGGCAGGGGAAGCGAATCGCAGGAGTCGCTGGAGCGCCGGCGACGCGACGCCGAGCAATGGATGGCCGATACGGCGGACTACGACCACGTCGTCGTGAACGAGACCGGGCACCCCGACGAGGCCGCCGAGCTCATCTGGGAGATCATCCAGGCCGAAGCCCGCCGCGAGCCGCCACGCCGACCCCGCGTCTAGCCGCGCGATGACCTCGTCCCCTCGTGTTGCCCGCATCGCGGTCGACGCGTTGGCCGATCGACCGGAGCGCACGTTCAGCTACGTCGTCCCCGACGACGTGGACCCGCCGGCACCCGGCTCGCTGGTCCTGGTGCCGTACGGCCGCCGGACGGCGCTCGGCTACGTCTTGGGCGGCGAGCCCGATGTGGTCGACGGCACCCTGAGGGCGATCGAGGCCGTCGTATCGGCGCCGATGCTCACGCCGGACCTCCTCGAGGTGGCGGAGGAGATCGCGCACTACTACCGCGCCCCGATCGGCACAACGCTCGCAGCCATGCTCCCTCCCGGCCTCGAGTCGCGCGTCGTGCGAACCTGGGAGGTCCTGGACGCGACCGCCCTGCCGCCCGATCTCCAGGCGGCCGCCCGCGCGGGAAACGAGCTCGCCGACGCCATCGTGCTGCGCAGCGCCCCGAAGCGTGGCCGGGAAGCGTGGCTCGAACGCCTGCGGAGGTCGGGCGCGATCCGATCGAGATGGTCGCTGCGCGCGGCGGAGGTCACGCCCCATCGCGTTCGTGTCCTTCGTCCACGTCCGGGCGGCTCACCCCTGCGCCGGCGCGCTCCGGTGCAGGAGGCGTTGCTTGCTGCGCTCGGTGACGAAGAGCAGACGATCGCCGACCTTGCCACCGCCCTCGACATGGAGCCCGGCGCCCTGCTGGCTCCGGCTCGGCGCCTCGTCGCCCTTGGGCGCGCGGAACTCGACTGGCGAATCGTGGAGCGCAGCCCGCTCGCGCACCGGGCCCAGATCGAGCCCCTGCGCCACGTGCTCGCCGACGAGCAACGGGCGGCACTCGACGCGATCGTCGGACTCGCGCCCGGGGGCGAGCTGCTGCTGCAGGGGATTGCGGCATCGGGCAAGACCGATGTGTATCTCGCGGCCGTCGAAGAGACGATCCGTGCGAGCCGTACCGCGATCGTCGCGGTCCCGGAGCTGAGCATGGTCCCGCAGATCGCCGATCGGCTCCGTGCGCGCCTCGGAGATCGGCTCGCCGTCCTTCACTCCGGGCTCTCGCCGGGTGAGCGTCACGACGAGTGGTGGCGGATCCTGCGGGGCGAGGTCTGGGTCGTGGTCGGCACCCGCACTGCGATGTTCGCCCCGCTGTCGGACCTGGGACTCATCATCGTCGACGAGGAGCACGACGGCGGCTACAAGTCGGATAGGACGCCGCGCTACGACGCCCGCTGGGTTGCACGCCGCAGAGCCGTGACCTGTGGCGCGCGGGCCGTGTTCGGCAGCGCCACCCCGGATCTCGTGACGCTGGCGCGTGTGCGCGGCGGACACGCAGAGCGCGTGGAGCTTCAGATGCGGCAGGTGGGTGAGGTGCCGGAGGTCGAGCTTGCCGACCTCCGCGCTGAGCTCGCGCGGGGAAATCGATCGATCTTCTCGGAAGAGCTGGCCGATGCGCTCGGGCAGCTCCAGCCGGGACGAGAGCAGGCCGTCCTGTTGATCAATCGGCGGGGTGCCGCCACCTTCATTCTGTGCCGCGACTGCGGGGAGAGCCTGCGATGTCCGGACTGCGACCTGCCGTTCGTCTTTCACCTCGATGGAGGAAGCCTGCGCTGCCATCACTGCGGCCGACGCGCCGCGGTGGTCGAGCGCTGCCCATCCTGCGGCAGCGCCCGCATCCGCTACTTCGGCGCCGGGACGCAACGGGTGGAGTCCGAGCTGCGCAGCCGCTTCCCCCGCCTGCGCGTGGGGCGACTGGATTCGGACGCCCTGAACGTTCGACGCGGCTTCGAGACGATCTACGACGACTTCCGGGAAGGACGGACGGACGTCCTGGTCGGAACGCAGCTGGCGGCCAAGGGACTGGATCTGCCCACCGTCACGCTGGCGGCAGTGATCGCCGCCGACGTCACCCTCAACCTGCCGGACTTTCGGGCAGCCGAGCGCACCTTTCAGCTCCTCGCCCAGGTGGCCGGCCGCGCCGGGCGTGGACCACTCCGCGGGCGCGTCATCTTCCAGACCTATGCACCCGGGCACTACGCGGTGCGCAGCGCGGCGGCGCTGGACGTCGACGGCTTTGCGGACGAAGAGCTGCTTCGTCGACGTCTCCTCGGATATCCACCCTTCGGTGTGCTTGCGCGGCTGCTCATCTCGGATGCCGATCGCGGCCGCGCCGACGAGCGTGGGCGGGTGGCCGCCGAGGCCGTGGCGGTGCCAGGTGTCGAGGTCCTGGGGCCGCAGCCAGCCTACGTCGCGCGACGTGCCGGCAGGTACCGCATGCAGATCGTGCTCCGCGCGCCCGACGCGGAGACGCGCCTGGCTGCGCTCGAGCTTGTCCCGCCGGGCATCGCGATCGACGTCGATCCCGAGTCGCTGCTGTGATCGGTACAATGCGCACCGCCATGGCCATCCGCCCGATCCTGACCGCCGAAGCACCGATCCTGCGCGAGCGCACAAAGCGTGTTTCGAGGTTCGACGCCAGCCTGCACCGGCTGCTCGACGACATGCTCGAGACGATGCGCGATGCGCCCGGAGTGGGGCTGGCCGCCAACCAGATCGGCGTGCCGTTGCAGGTCGCCATCATCGAGGTGGACGACAAGATCACCGAGCTCGTCAACCCGCAGATCGTGAGGACGGCGGGGGAGCAGATCGATTGGGAGGGCTGCCTCTCCCTCCCGGGCTACGTCGCCGAGGTCGGTCGGTATGAGAAGGTGACCGTGAAGGCGCGGGACCGGCACGGGCGGGAGTTTCGCACCCGTGGCACCGAGCTGTTCGGTCGAGCGCTTCAGCACGAGATCGACCACCTCAACGGCACGCTGTACATCGACCACCTCGAGTCGCTCGACGAGCTCGTCCGCGTGCACGAATCGGAGGAGGTCGAGGAGCAGACCGCCGCCGGCATCTAGTGGCGGGCATCGGGCGCGTCGCCTTCCTCGGCACCGGTGCGTTCGGGGTGCCCCTGCTCGCGAGCATCGCTTCCGAGGCCGATGAGCTTCTCGTCGTGAGCCAGCCCGATCGACCGGCCGGTCGCCGGCTCCAGCTCCGCGCAACGCCGGTCGCCGAATTCGCGCGGGAGGCGGGTGCCACGGTCCTCACGCCTCGCAGGCTGCGATCCGTGGAGGCGACCCACGCGATTCGCGACTTCGCGCCGGACGGGCTGGTGCTCGTCGCCTACGGGCAGATGGTCCCGCGCGAGCTGCTCGGCCTGGCCGATCGACAGCCGCTCAACGTCCATCCCTCCCTGCTGCCTCGGCATCGCGGCGCCGCTCCCGTCGCGGGCACGATCATGTCCGGTGATCCCGACGGCGGGGTGACGCTCATGGTGATGACGCCCGAGCTCGACGCCGGCCCCATCGTCGAGCAGTGGTCGGTCCCGCTGTCGGGGCGCGAGACGACGCCCGAGCTCGAGTCGCGCCTCGCCGATCTCGCCGCCGACGTGGTGCCCGGCGTCCTCGAGCAGTGGGCCGCGGGCCCGATCGCGGTGCGGGAGCAGGACCACGGAGACGCGACGTACGTCCACCAGTTCACGCGCGAGGATGGCTGGATCGACTGGCACCGCGCCGCACCCGAGATCGATCGCCAGGTGCGCGCGCTCCAACCCTGGCCCGGTGCATGGAGCACGATCGACGGGCGTCGCCTGCACATCCGACGCGCGCGGCCAGTCACCGGAGTCGACGACGTGCCGATCGGGGCGCTGCTGCCGGGAGACCCGCCATGCGTGGCCTGCGGAGTCGGTGCGTTGGCGCTCGAGGTCGTCCAGGCCGAGGGTCGCGCCGCGATGCCGGCCGATGCCTGGCGGCACGGCCTGGACCGCGAGCACGTCCTGCTGGGCGCGGGCCGCCCGGCCGAGCCCGCCGGCTAATCGCTCACCCGTGCTCGTCAGCAGCCCGCGCACGATTGGATATACTCGATTCAGCCCTCACGGAGGTGGGCAATAGCGATGCTTTTCGATCCGATCTACATTGTCATCCTGGTGATCACTCTTGGGATCACCGGGTGGGCGGCGTGGCGTGTCCGTTCAACGTATTCCAAGT
>JAGXHP010000050.1 GCA_024636135.1 Chloroflexota bacterium | reverse complement strand
TGCCAGCGACGGGATTGCCCTGCCGACGTTGGCCACGTTGATGGCGAGGTTGGTGAACCGACCGGTGTGGCCGATCCACGCTCCGATGGGCAGGGCGATGAGGATCGCGCCGACCAGCGGGATGATCGACAGGACGAGGTGCTCACCGAGCCGTGCGGGGATCCCGTCCTGGCCCGACCAGTTCGTCGGATCGCCGAACCAGCCGGCGACCTCCCCGAAGAACTCCATCAGCTTCCCGTCCGGCGCCGCGCCCACGGGGTCAGCGCGCCCTGGAGCAGCACGAACCCGCGGTCGGCCGCGATGGCGAGCACGATGGCGCCGACCGAGCCGACCACCGTGGCCGTGAGGAAGAAGCGGCGGTAGCCGACGTCGACGATCAGGTAGCCGAGGCCGCCCAGCCCGATGAGGGCGGTCACCGTCACGAGGCCGATGACCGTCACGGTGGCGATGCGGATGCCCGCCACGATCACCGGCAGGGCGACCGGCAGCTCGACGCGCCACAGTCGCTGCCAGGACGTGTAGCCCATGCCACGGGCGGCCTCCACGACCTCGGCGGGCACGCCGTCAAGCCCGGCGAGGACGTTTCGCAGCAGGATGAGGATCGTGTAGCTGACCAGCGCGATCTCGGCGGTCACCGGATTCTGAATCCCGGTGAACGGCACGAGCATGGCGAACAGCGCCAGGCTCGGGATCGAATACAGAACGCCGCTGACGCCGATGACGGGTGCCTGGAGCCAGCGTCGCTGGCGGATGAGGAGCGCCAGTCCGAAGCTGATGACAAAGCCGATGACGACGGCCACCACCGTGAGCAGAACGTGCTCGAGCGTCCGCCGCCCGATCTCGTCGAGCTCACGGACGATCCACGCCCAGTCCATCAGGTCGCCGCCTCTCCCACGGCGCGGAGCTCGCCATCGGCCGTGCGGACCGGCGCTCGGAGGCGCTCGCCGATGGCGTCCACGCTCACCAGCCCGAGCACACGGTCGCGCTCGTCGACCACGACGCCGAGCTGCACGCTCGAGCCGAGCAGGGCCGAGAGAGCGTCGCGCAGGGTCGTCTCGCGCTCGACCGTCGGGGCGCCGGGGGTCGCCGCCTCGGGGTCGATCGGGCCGGATCCGCGCAGGTCCTGCTGGTCGATCCAGCCCAACGGTCGGTCACCGTCGTCGACGAGGAGCGCGTAGTCGAGCTCGTCCACGCGTTGAAGGCGAGCGCGGATGGCGGCCCGGTCCTCGCCCGCCCGGACGGTGATGGCCTCGATCAGGTCGAGGTCGCGGACACGACCCAGGGACAGGCGCTTGAGCCCGCGATCGGCGCCGACGAAGCGCTCCACGAACTCGGAGGCCGGGGCGGCCAGGATGGCCGCCGGGGTGTCGTACTGGGCCAGGATGCCACCCTTCTGGAGGATGGCGATCCGATCGGCCATCTTGATCGCCTCGTCCACATCGTGGGTGACGAAGATGATCGTCTTGCGGACCTGCTCCTGGAGTCGCAGGAACTCGTTCTGAAGTCGATCGCGGCGGATCGGATCGACGGCGCCAAAGGGCTCGTCCATGAGCATCACCGGAGGATCGGCCGCGAGGGCGCGGGCCACCCCGACCCGCTGACGCTCGCCGCCGGACAGCTCATTCGGGTAGCGCTCTCCGTACGCCCCCGGCTCGAGCCCCACCAGGTCGAGCAGCTCCTCGACGCGCTCGCGGATCCGCGGGGCCTTCCAGCGCAGGAGCTTCGGGACGACGGCCACGTTGTCGCCGATCGTCAGATGAGGAAAGAGTCCGACCTGCTGGATCACGTAGCCGATGCGCCGGCGGAGCTCCACCGCCGGCAGGCTCATGACGTCCTCGCCATCGATGGTGATCCGTCCGCCGGTCGGCTCGATCAGCCGATTCACCATCTTCATGCTCGTGGTCTTTCCGCATCCGGACGGCCCGACGAGCACGCAGATCTCGCCCGCCGGCACGGTGAGCGAGAGGTTGTCGACCGCGGGCCCGTCGCTGCCCGGATAGGTCTTGGTGACGTTCTCGAAGGCGACGACGGCGCCGGTCGCATCCTGCATCACGCCATGATACGGGCGCATCTCCTCCGCCCATCAGGCCACGAAGCTTCCCTGCACGAACCACGTGGCGAGGATCCCCAGCCCGACGATCGAAGCGGTGACCCAGGCCCAACGGAGAGCCGGCCGTTCGGTGAGCATCGCGGCGACGACGAAGATCGGGAAGAGGACCAGCACGTAGCGAGTCGTCGACGTCAACGGCGTCGGCTGGAGCCGCGTGGCGACCAGCAGCAATGGTGGCCAAGCGTACAGGGAGTAGACGAGCGGCATGCGCCGAGCGCCCATCACGAGCAGTGCCGCGGCACCGAGCAGCGCCGCGAGGTTGAGGGCCTGGAGGACGTCGCCGCGCTCAACGACCCACGCGACGCTGGACGCCACCACGGCCCACGGCGGATGGAACTCGCTACCGCCCCACAGGGCCTGCGCATCGATCGGGGACTCGCCGGCGATCGCGGCGGCGGCCAGGCTGAAGGCAGCGAACGCGGCGACCGGCGCGAGCACCGCCAGGCTACTGGCCAGGAGTGCCGGCCGGTCGGGGCCGGGTCGATCGCGCGCCGCTCGCCACGCCTCCCAGGCGAGCGGGATCGCCAGCAGCAGGCCCTGCGGCCGTGCCAGGCCTGCCAGCAGCGCGGCGACGATCGCCAGCTTCCAGTGGCGGCGTCGTGCCAGGAGCAGTGTCCAGCTCGCGGCAGCAAGGAACGTCGACTCGCTGAACGGCGCCAGGAGAAAGAACGCCGACGGAAAGATCGCCAGCAGGGTCGTCGCCCACCGCGCCATCGCCGCGCCGTGGGTGTCGCGCACGATGAGCAGGATGCCGAGGGTCGCCACGATCGATGACGCCGCGGCAACGACCAGCCCCGCCGCCGGATAGGGCAGGCCGCCGAGTGTGCCGACCGCCATCACCAGTGCCGGGAAGAGCGGAAAAAACGCCACCGAGTGCGCGCCGGGCTCGTAGCCGAACGTGGCGATCTTCATGTACCAGCACGCGTCCCAGCGTTCCCAGATACCGGCGAGCACGAATGCCGGACCCTCGCGCAGCTGTTCGGGTAGGGTCTGCCAGCCATTGCGTGCTTCCTCGAAGTGGCACGGGCCGGGGACGTCGGTCGTTGCGACCGCGGCTCCGAGCAGCGATAGTCCCAACCGCAGGGTCGCGACGATCGCGACTGCGATCCAGATCGGGCTCAGCCGCGACCATGTCGAGGTGATGAGTCGGGCGCGCGACTGCTTCATGCCACCGGTGAGCGAGAGGGAGGGTCATGGTAGCGAACGCTGAGCCGCATCCTCCCCGGGCTTCGACGGGAGGCGATCGGGCTTGGTGGACCCTGCTGACTCCGCTGGTGCTGGCCGCGGCGGCCGTGGTGGTCTATCTGGTCACGGTGTCCGAGCGGGTGACACTCGACAGCTTCCTGCCGCTGGCAAGCAGCTTCCTTGACGGCCGCCTTCACATCGCCGAACCGATGCCGTGGCTCGAGCTCGTTCCCCGACCCGAGGGAGGCTGGTACACACCGTTTCCCCCGATGCCGGCCATCGCGCTCCTGCCATTCGTGGCGCTGTTCGGCCCCGGCTTCGACCAGGGCATCGCCACCGCATTGTTCGGCGGCGCGAACGTGGGCCTGGCCTGGATCCTCCTGCGCGGCGTGGGTGTGGCGCCATCGCCCGCCGCCTGGCTGACCGCCATCCTCGCGGTCGGCAGCGTCCACTGGTGGGCGGCGGGCACCGGCACGGTCTGGCTGCACGCCCAGGTGGTGGCAGTCTTCTTCGCGCTGCTGGCCCTCATCGTCGCCACGTCGCGCCGCTGGCCTCTGCTGGCCGGCGTGCTCCTCGGCCTCGCGGCGGCGTCGCGCCTGCCCATGGGCCTCACGCTCCCGCTCTACCTGGCGCTGTATCTGGGCGTCGGCGTATCGGCCTCGGGCGACGCGCGCGTCCAGACGGGCCGTCGCGCGGCGATGACGTTTCTGGTCGGGCTGGCGGTTCCGGCGGCTGCGGTCGCGGCTTACAACCTGGCGCGCTTCGGAACGCCCCTCGAGTTCGGCTACGGGCTCATCCCCGGCGTGCTGGAGGAGCCGTGGTATGCGCAGGGCATTCTCGCGATCGACTATGTCCCGCGCCACCTGCACCTGATCTTCATGCGCGGCTTCGACTACGTCGACCAGGCTCCCTGGTTCCGGCCGAATTGGAATGGGACGTCGTTGCTCCTCACGACTCCGATCCTCCTGTGGCTGGTGAAGGTGCGTGGGGCCGTGCCATTGGCGGGCTGGGCATGGTTGGCTGTCGGCCTGGGACTGCTGCCGGACCTGCTGCACGGCGCGCCCGGCTTCGCGCAGTTCGGCTACCGCTACGTGCTCGACGTGCTTCCGGTCGTGCTGCTGATGCTCGGCTGGGTCTTCCGCGATCGAATCTCGATCGAGGCGCGCGCCGCGATTCTCATCGGCATCGCAGTCAATGCCTACGGCGTCTGGGCCGTCACGGTGCTGGGCTTCGTGAGCTATTGAATGCGGCGATCCCTCCTGTCGAGCCCCATCCCGTCGCTCATCGGCGTCGCGATCGTGATTCTCCTGGCGATTGCCGTGAGCCTCGACCTGACGGATGCGCTCGACCGCTCGATCATCGAGATCGTTCGCAGCGATCCGCTGGCGGGCGTGCTGTCCCCGCTGCGATGGATCACTGAACTTGGATCGACCGCGGCCATCACCGGGGTGGCGTTGGCCACGGCGGTCATTGGGCTTGCGATCGGGCCGTGGCTGCACGGCGTGGCGGGTGCGCTGACCATCGGCCTGGCCTCGATCGGCAACCAGGTGTTCAAGGGCTTCGTCGCTCGTGCTCGGCCGGACCTCTTCGAGCCGGTGGTCGTCGAGCGTGGCTTCAGCTTCCCATCTGGCCACGCCGCGCTGTCGATGGTGGCGTATGGCGTCCTGGGTGTGCTGCTCGCCCGATCGACGCTGCCGCGGAGGATTCAGCGGGCCACGATCGTGGGGCTCGGTCTCTTGATCCTTCTCATCGGCCTGTCACGCGTCTGGCTCGGCGTGCATTACCCGTCGGACGTGGTCGCCGGCTGGACGGCGGGCGCCGTCGTCGTCCTGGTGTTCGCGCGGCTCACCCGTTCGGTGTCGCTTGAGCCAATCTCGGAAGCGGTTGACGCGGATCGAGCAGCGCCACGATCCGATCCACCTGGCCCCGGCTGAGCCGATTCTCGGCGCTCACGAGGCCGGCCACGCGATCCGAAGAGCGCTCGACGATCAGCCCGGCCGGCTCCCCGGGATGTGGCAGCACCTCCATCTCGTCGGCCGGAAGCAGAATCGGTTCGACGGCGGCCGGAAGGCCCGCGCGCTCGAGGTAGAGGCTGAGGCGCCGTCCGGCGAGGCGAGCGGCGGTGATCGGCGCGGCATGCCACGGGACCCAGGAGTCGGTGGAGCGGTTCCAGCGATACCAGTGATCGTTGCGTCGCGTGAACCGCCCACGCTCGCCGCTCATCGTGATGGCGAAGGTCCCGCCCGGCCCGACCACGATGGCGTCGATCGGCTCAATTCCGCCCGGCGCGAGCGACCGGAACCAGTGGTAGTCGTCATCCAGCCGTCGCGCGAACGCGGACGCGGCACGGTCATTCGAGCCCAGGCCGGGGAGTCCCAGGCGCCGCGATCGCGAGGCCGCGTGGAGAATCATGGCAGCGTCCAACCTCCTCTCCTGTCGGGCGTCGGATGGGCACCCCGAGTGTAGCGCCCGACTGGACGGTCGGACAGAGGGTCGGCCCGGCACGCCGTATGATTCGGGACATGGCAGATCCGAACGCCTCCCTGGAAGAGGCAGTCAGCACGCTGCTCGTGGAGATCGGAGAGAATCCGTCGCGCGAGGGCCTGGCGCGCACCCCCGAGCGGGTGCGCCGCATGTACGACGAGCTGACGGCGGGCTATCACGTCGACCCGGACGCGCTGATCAACGGCGCGTGTTTCAGTGTCGACTACGACGAGATGGTCGTCGTCCGCGACATCGAGTTCTTCTCGCTGTGCGAGCACCACCTGCTGCCGTTCATCGGCAAGGCGCACGTCGGGTACCTGCCGAAGGGCAAGGTCATCGGGCTTTCGAAGATCCCGCGCATCGTCGACATGTACGCCAAGCGGCTGCAGGTCCAGGAGCGACTGACGGTCCAGGTCGCCGACTTCCTCATGGAACGGCTCGAGCCGAAAGGCGTGGCGTGCGTGATTGAGGCGAGCCATCTGTGCACGATGATGCGCGGCGTGAAGAAACAGGAGGCGACGATGGTCACCTCCAGCATGGTCGGAACGTTCCGTCGGGATGCCAGGACCCGGGCCGAGTTCATGGGCCTCATCGGCAAGGGCGGGGCCTGAGCGGGTGACGGTTCACAGGCGATGACGGAGGAGCCGTGCCGTACGCAGACCCGCTGACCGATGCCGAGCTGGCGGCCGCCCTTGCAACATTGCCGGACTGGGAACGAAACGAGGCCTCGATCCGGCGCGCCATCCGCTGCGAGGGGTTCACGCAGGCCGTTGCCCTGGTCAACGCGGTCGCCGAGGCCGCGGAGCGGGCCGGCCACCACCCGGACATCGCGATCACTCGCTACCGCAACGTCACCTTCACCCTGACGACCCACGCGGCCGGCGCGGTCACCCGGCGCGACGTCGAGCTTGCTGCCGAGATCGACCGGATCGCCGCTAGAATCGGCCGCGCATGACCGACACGCCGATCCGCATCCTCATCGCCAAGCCAGGTCTGGATGGCCACGACCGCGGGGCCAAGGTCCTGGCCCGCGGCCTCCGCGACGAGGGTTTCGAGGTGATCTACACCGGACTGCGCCAGACCCCGGAGATGATCGCCGATGCCGCCGAGCAGGAGGACGTGGACGTCGTTGGGCTGTCGATCCTTTCCGGCGCCCACATGGCCCTCCTGCCGCGGACCGTGGAGCTGCTCCGCGAGCGTGGCATGGACGAGGTGCTCGTTGCGGCCGGCGGCATCATCCCCGATGCGGACGTGACCAAGCTCAAGGCGGCCGGTGTCGCAGAGATCTTTGGGCCCGGCACATCGATCGGAGCGATTGCGCGCTACTTCCGCGAGCACGTTCGACGCACATGAGCCGCGGCGTATATCCGTATATACGTCCGGGCGGATGACCCACGGACTCATCGAGGAACTGGCGTCCGGCGCACGACGACCGCTCGCGCGCCTGCTGACCCGCATCGAGAACGGCGACCCGTCCATTCGCCCGATCCTCCCCGAGCTATTCGCCAGCGGCCACGGCGCTCACGTCGTCGGCATCACCGGGCCGCCGGGGAGCGGGAAGTCGACCCTCGTCAACGCGCTCATCGGGGAGTGGCGGCGGCGCGGCAAGCGCGTCGGCATCCTGGCCGTGGACCCATCGTCGCCGTACACCCGCGGCGCCATCCTCGGTGACCGGATTCGGATGATGGAGCACGCCGCCGACCGCGACGTCTTCATGCGCTCGATGGCCGCGCGCGGCGAGCTCGGCGGCCTGGCAGCCACGACCTGGATCGGCGCGGCGGCGCTGGATGCGGCCGGATACGACCCCATCCTGATCGAGACGGTCGGCGCGGGCCAGTCCGAGGTCGAGATCGCGCGCCTGGCGGAGACGACGGTCGTCGTCGAGGCGCCCGAGATGGGGGACGAGGTCCAGGCCATCAAGGCGGGACTGCTCGAGGTGGCGGACATCGTGGCCGTCAACAAGGGCGATCGGCCGGGAGCGGACCGTGCCGCTCGGCAGCTGCGCGCCATGATGTCGACGGCCGGCGGCCGGGTCGAGCGCTCGCCGCCGAAGATCATGGTCACGACAGCGACATCGGGCGAAGGCGTGACCGATCTCGCCGATGCCATCGAGGCACACCGCGCGGCAGCCCGTGAGCCCCTCGCCGCTCGCGATCGCGCCGCGAGCCAGGTGCGCCGCGCGCTGGCGGACCTCGCCGGTGGTCGTGCCGTGGCCAATCCGGCGTGGGACGAGACGATCCAGAGGGTCGCCGAACGTCAGCTCGATCCGTTGACGGCCGCCGAGCGCCTGCTCGACGGCGTAGGCTGAGCCGATGGATTCACTGCTCCGCGACAACACTCCCGGCCCCACCGTCCCGGTTGCCCCGGTCGTCGTCGAGGCTCGCGCCGCGCTGGCCGAGGCGACGCCGCCGCTCCTCGGGGTGAGCGACGGCGAAGCGCTCGAACGGCCCTGGTCGTGGCGCGACGGCGAGACGGGCTGGACCGAAGCGCGCTACGCCTTCTATCGCTGTGCAGAGGCTCTTGACCGAGCCGGTATCGATGCCGAGGCAGCGCTGGCCGCTGCCGGGACGCTGCGCGCACCCTCGTCCCGCATCCTCGCCCGCGCCACCGTGGCGCGCTGGGAGCTCCACGGGATCCTGGCGGCGCTCACGGACGAGGACCTGGATCGCGACCCGGGGAACGGAGAGTGGACGCTGCGCCAGACGCTCGCACACGCCCTCAATGTCCAACGTGCGTATGCCAGCTACACCGCCTGGTGGCTCGGCCGGCGCCACGAGCCGGATTTCCCAGCGGAGGTGCCCGATGGCATCGGCCCGGACTTCCCGGACGAGGCGAGCGATGGCCAGGGCACGCTGCCTGACATCCGCAGTCGTCTCGACGAGGCGATGGATGTCGCCGCCGGTCGGCTCGGCTCGCTGAGCGACGAGGAGCTGGCGGCCAATGCCCGCTGGTCGGGATTCGGTCTCGATGTCGCCTTTCGGCTCGGGCGCTGGGCGTCCCACCTGCGCGAGCACACGATCCAGGTCGAGAAGACGCTCGTCTTCCTCGATCGGCCGACGCGAGAGGTCGAGCGCCTGGTGCGCCACATCCACGCGGCACACGGCCGCATGGAGTCCGTGGTGTTCGCGCTGCCTCCCGGCGAGATCGAGCCGGCGGTTCCGATCATTGCCGCGGCGACGCGAGAGCTCTCGGAGGCCGCGCGCGGAGCGGTATCGGCGGCCGGCTGAGCGCTGTACGCTTCCATGCTCATGAGCATCGAACGCATCTACGTCATCGGTGCCGGGCTGATGGGCCACGGCATCGCGCAGGTCAGTGCGGCGGCCGGCAAGCAGGTCACCCTGGCCGATCGGACCCTCGAGCTGGCCGAGAAGGGCAAAGCCCGGGTCGCCGCCAATCTCAAGCGCCAGGTGGACAAGGGCAAGCTGGAGCAGCCGGCCGCGGACGACCTGCTGGCGCGGATCGCCACGACCGAGGGTACCGATGGCGCTGGCGGCCACGGCATCGTCATCGAGGCCGTCTTCGAGGACGAGGGGATCAAGCGCCAGACCTGGGAGGCGCTGAGCCGCAGCGCCGATGCGGACGCGATCTTCGCCAGCAACACGAGCAGCATCAGCATCACCGGGTTGGCGACCTCGACCGATCGGCCCGCGAGGTTCATCGGCCTCCACTTCTTCTCTCCGGTGCCGGTGATGGGCTTGATCGAGATCATCCGCGGCCTCGAGACCGACGACGCG
>JAGXHP010000049.1 GCA_024636135.1 Chloroflexota bacterium | reverse complement strand
CGGATCTACCAGCTCTACTGGTGGCAGACCCTGGGCCGATACGTCCTCGGCCGATACGACGAGGATGCCCGGATGGAGCTCATGGGCCAGTTCTTCGAGCGCGATGCCGCCATTCACCCGGGCCTCTCGCCGGTGGGCACAGAGCTCGCCAGGGTCTGACGGCGCTGCTCCGGTTGGTCCGCCGGTGGGTCTAACAGCCAATGAGTGGCCGATATGGAACCGCGCACGGGAGCGTTGGGCAACATTGGCCTCTGTGCGTGGCCGACGCTCCCACGACAGAGCGAATTCGGCCAGCCGATGGCCGTTACTCCCACCCGCGAACCAAGTGCTCGGTGGGTGCGGTTCGATAACTCACAGCCCGCCCGTAGGCCGGGTAGGCTGGGTGCCGTGACAGGGCACCCCGAGCAGACGCATCACCGAACCTTCGCGCTCGGTCCTGTCCCAGCGCTCATTGCTGCCGCCGTCCTCGGCGGCCTCGCCGGGGTCGCGGCCAAGCTCACCGACGAGTCCGGCATCGGGTGGCTCAGCGACCTCGGCACATTCCTGGCGATCTGGGTCCTGGTGATCGTCGTCATCGGCTGGAAGGCACGGACGGTCGGGGCTGCGGCCCTTCGTGCGGCAGTCTTCGTCGTCGGCCTCAGCCTCGCCTACTATGCGTTCTCCACGTTCGTACTCGGATTCCCTGGCGGCGCGCTCGTGCAGCGCTGGGCGATCCTGGCGGTCACGGCCGTTCCGCTCATGGCCGCGGCGACGTGGTGGGCGTCACGACGGAGCGGGCCGCTGCCGGCCGTCGTCCTGGGAGTGATCGCCGCGATCGCGATCGCTGACGGCAACGTGCTGCCGTTCTGGTACGCCGTCATCGGCGATCCGCTTCCGGAGGAGTTCCCCTACCGGCCGATCCAGGCGGCCGTCGAGATCGGTACCGCCCTCGTCGTCGCCGGCCTCGTTCCACGCGACTGGGCGACGCGGGCGATGGCGCTCGTCCTCGTCTTCCCCGCGCTGTGGCTCGTGCCGGAACTCATCTCGATCGCCATGCGGCTCGTGAGCGTCTGATCCCGAGGCGCGCCGCCTCCTGTCAGCCGATATGGCAGTAATGCCATATTCGCTGAGCGCACCCACGTCCGTGCTATCGAACGCGATCGGGCGCGTGTAGGCTTCTGCCCATGGCCATCGTGTGCCCGAGTTGCGGCCAGGAGAATCCGGACGGGTTCCGCCTCTGCGGGATGTGCGGTGCAGCGCTTGCTGCGGCGCGCGCTCCCGTTCGCGAGGAGCGCAAGGTCGTCACCGTCCTGTTCTGCGACCTCGTGGGATCCACCGCGCGCGCCGAAGGCCTCGATCCGGAGGATGTGCGTGCCCTCCTTTCCCGCTTCCACGCCCAGGTGCGCGCGGAGCTGGAGCGCCATGGCGGAACGGTCGAGAAGTTCATCGGCGACGCGGTCATGGCCCTGTTCGGTGCCCCCGTCGCGCACGAGGATGATCCGGAACGCGCGGTCCGGGCCGCGCTGGCCATCCGTGAATTCGCGCAGGCCGAGGGTACGGACCTGCGGATCGGAGTCACCACCGGTGAGGCGCTCGTTGCGCTCGGGTCGCGGCCCTCCGAGGGCGAGGGGATGGCGTCGGGTGATGTCGTCAACACCGCGGCACGACTCCAGACCGCCGCGCCGGTCAACGGGATCCTCGTGGACGGCCCCACCCACCGCGCGACCCGATCGAACATCACCTACCGCGAGGCGGCCCCGATCGAGGCGAAGGGAAAGTCGGCGCCGATCCCGGTCTGGGAGGCCGTGGAGGCCCGTTCCCGGTTCGGGGTCGATGTCAGCCACCACGCCCGGGCTCGGTTGGTCGGGCGCGACCAGGAGCTCGACGTCCTGAGGACTGCCCTCACCCGCGCGCTCGACGAGCGGCTGCCCCAGCTGGTCACGCTGGTCGCCGTCCCGGGGATGGGCAAGAGCCGGCTCATCTACGAGCTGTCGATGATCGCCGATGCGCAGTCCGATCTCATCACCTGGCGCCAGGGCCGATGCCTCGCGTACGGTGAGGGGGTCGCGTACTGGGCGCTCGGCGAGGTGGTCAAGGCGCAGGCGGGCATCCTCGAGCAGGACGGCAGCGCCGACGCAGGGGCGAAGCTGACCACCGCGGTCGCGGACGCGCTCGAGGACACTGGCGAGCGCCAATGGGTCGAGCGCCATCTGCGCCCGCTCGTCGGGTTGGAGGCGGCGACCGGCCTTGGCGCCGACCGACGTGGCGAGTCCTTCGCGGCGTGGCGGCGCTATCTCGAGGCCCTCGCCGAGCAGCGTCTGCTCGTGCTGGTGCTCGAGGACCTGCACTGGGCCGATGACGGTCTGCTGGACTTCATCGACGAGCTGATCGACTGGCTGACCGACGTCCCGCTTCTCGTCGTGTGCAGCGCCCGGCCTGAGCTCCTCCAGCGACGACCGGCGTGGGGCGGAGGCAAGCTGAACGCCGCCACGCTGGCTCTGGCGCCACTCTCGCCCGAGCAGACCTCGACGCTTCTCGCCGATGTCCTCGGGAGTCCACGGCTGGCGCCCGATCTCGCCCGGACGCTGCTCGAGCGCGTCGACGGCAACCCGCTCTACGCCGAGCAGTTCGCCGAGCTCGTGCTCGAGCGCGGTGTGGCGGATGAGCTGGCCCTGCCCGAGAACCTCCAGGGGATCGTCGCCGCGCGGCTCGACGGCCTCGCCGCCGACGAGAAGGCGATCCTGCAGGAGGCCTCCGTCATGGGCAAGGTCTTCTGGGCCGGCGCCGTGGGCGGAGGCGAGCGGACTGAACCGCTCCTCCAGGTCCTGGCGCGCAAGGGGTTCCTCACGCGCCAGCGTCGCTCGTCGGTGGAGCAGGAGAGCGAGTGGTCGTTCGCCCACATGCTCCTGCGCGACGTGGCCTACGGGCAGATCCCGCGCGGCGAGCGGAGCGCCAAGCACCGCCGCGCCGCGGAGTGGATCGCGAGCCTCGGCCGGCCCGACGATCACGCCGAGCTCCTCGCCCACCACTGGGGGACCGCCATCGAGCTCGCAGAGGCCGCGGGCCTCGACACCGCGGAGCTGGTGGATCCTGCTCGGCGCGCTCTGCGGGCCGCCGGCGAGCGTTCGTACGCCGTGAACGCCTTCGTCACCGCGGCCGGGTACTTCGGGGCCGCGCTGGCGCGCTGGCCGGCCGACGACCCCGAGCGCTCGGTGCTCCTCTACCAGCGCGGCGACGCGCTCTACATGGCCAACGACCCGAGCGCTGAGGAGGCCCTCATCGAGGCTCGCGATCTGCTGCTCGACGCGGGCGATCGGGACCGCGCCGCGCTCGCCGAAGTCGACCTGTCTCGGATCGCCTGGCAGGCGGGCAGAGGCGAGGAGGCGCGCTCCCGCGGGGAGCGGGCGCAGCAACTCGCTTCGGGGGGAACGCTCACGGTGGAGGCGCGAGTCACGGCGTTCGTCGCGCGCACGACGACGATCGGAGGAGATCCCTGGGAGGGCCTTCGCCTGGCGCAGCTGGCACTCGAGTCGATCGGCCCGGATGGGCCGGCGGAGCTGCGTGCGCACCTCCTCGCAACGATCGGTCTTTCGAAGCTGTATGTCGGCGATGCCAGCGGCCGCGACGACCAGGCGCGAGCGCTCGAGATCGCTGTCGAGGCGCACTCTCCGATCGCGGGCTCGATCGCGAACAACGTCGCCGTCGACGCGTGGTTCGAGACCAATCCCGCGGCCGCGCATCGACTGTTTGGCGAGGGGCTGGCGATCGCCGAGCGCTTCGGCGACGTCTCCGGCGCCGAGTGGCTGCGCGCGCAGCTCATCGGGAGTGCTCACGCGCTCGGGCTGTGGGATGAGGCGCTGCGCGGGGCCGACGCCCATCTCGCCGCATATGCGTCCGGGCAGCGCATGTACCTCGACTCCCAGAGCTTCAGCGTTCGCGCCGACATCCGGCTTGCGCGAGGCGACCTGCCCGGCGCCGTTGAGGACTCGCGGGCCAGCGTCGCGCGATCCCGCGAAGCGGGCGATCCGCAGCAGCTGCTCCCCCAGCTCAGCCTGGCGATCCCGCTGCTGGATGCGGCGGGCCACCACGACGAGGCACGACGCCTGGCCGACGAGGTGGTGGAGTTGGCCGTCCGCTTCCCGCAGGATGCGGCCTGGGGGCTCGGCATCAGGTTCGCGATGTCGCCGCTGGCGCTCCCGTACGCGGACCGGCTGCGGCAGTGCATCGACGCGTCGCCCCAGGGCAGATGGGTCGCGATCGTGCGTGCCTGCCTCGACGGCGAGTACGCCACGGCGGCCGACCTGCTTGTCGAGGGGGGTGGCCGCATGTACGAGGCGTTTGCACGTTTCCGGGCGGCTGAATTCGCCCTCGAAGTGGGTCGTCGCGCCGAGGCGGAGGACCAGATGGACCGCGCACTCGCGTTCTACCGCGAGGTGGGCGGGACGTTCTGGATCGAGCGCGGCGAGGCGCTCCTCGCCCGCACCTAGCAGGGCGAGTGGGGATGGCCCCGTGACCGCCTAGGCCCCCTCGCGCTCCTCCGCTGACGACGCACTCCCCTCCACGGCCGCGCGCAGCGCCTCGTGCCCGCGAGCCCGGTCCGCGGCGACCATCCGCCCCAGGACGCTCGTGATCAGACGCTGGCCGAACCCCGGGCCGTGGGCCGTGTACTCGGTCACCCGTGTGCCGCCGTCGACGTCCTCGAGCTCGAAGGTCATCCTCATCGGGGCGAGGAGCGGCATCGGGATGGTATTGAGGATTGTGTAGTAGTCGAACGGGCGCCAGTCGAGGATCTCCTCCAGGCTGGCGCCTCTCCCGTGGACGCAATGGTTCTGCGTGCCGAGCCCGCGACGACCATCGGCCGTGGACTGGTCGATGCGCTTGATCCCGGGCTGCCAGCTGGCCCGCAGCCCGGGGTCGGTGAGGTAGCGCCACGTCACCGACCGCTGCGCCTTCACCTCGTACGAGCTCACGTCGATCGCCTCGTCGCGGCTGACCTTCACGCGGCGGCGCTCACGCTCCTCGGCCCATCGCTCGTGGAGATCCTGGACCCATCCGTCAACCGAGCCGATGCCCTCGACCTCCTCCGCGTGGCGGCGCATCCGCAGGCGCTCAGGGTCGACGCCCATGGCGGCGACCACGGCATCGGTGTAGAAGGCGTATCCGGCATGGCCGGTGACCTCCACGATGTGGTTCTTGAGAAGCCGATG
>JAGXHP010000048.1 GCA_024636135.1 Chloroflexota bacterium | reverse complement strand
GCCGCTGATCGCCCGCAGGGTCGTGCTCTTGCCGGCGCCGTTCGAGCCGATGAGCGTCACGATCTCGCCCTGATCGACGGTCATCGACACGCCCTTGAGGGCCTCGATGTTGCCGTAGTAGACGTGGATGTCCCGCAGTTCGAGCAGGGGAGTGGTGGTCGCCGGCTCTGCGCCGGCGACGGCTTCGGCCTGGGTCATTCCGTCGCCTGCTTGCCCAGGTAGGCCTCGATGACCGCGGGATTGGCCCGGATCTCCTCCGGCTTCCCCTCGGCCAGCAGCTCCCCGTGGTCGAGGACCGTGATGCGCTCGCTGATTCCCATGACCACCTTCATGTCGTGCTCGATGAGCAGCACCGTCAGGTCCAGCTCATCGCGCAGCTGCTTGATGAGATCCGTCATCTGCGCCGTCTCGCCCGGGTTCATGCCGGCCGTCGGCTCGTCGAGCAGGAGCAGCTTCGGCTCGCTGGCCAGCGCGCGCGCCAGCTCCAGGCGCCGCTGGTCGCCATAGGGCAGGTTCTTGGCCCAGTCCTCCTCGTAGCGCCGTGGCAGGCCAACCCGCTCCAGCAGCTCCTGGGCACGCCGCTTCGTGTCCTCCTCCTCGGCGCGAACCGCCGGCAGCCGGAGGAGCGAGCCCCACCAGCTGGAGTGCATCCGGACGTGACGCCCGACCATGACGTTGGCGAGCACCGTCATGGCACCGAACAGCCGAATGTTCTGGAAGGTCCGGCCGATGCCCATCTCGACGATCTCGTACGGCGTGCGGCCGATGATCGACTTGCCATTGAACGTGATCTCGCCCGATGTGGGCTCGAGCATGCCGGTCAGCTGGTTGAAGAACGTGGTCTTGCCGGCGCCGTTCGGGCCGATGAGCGACACGATCGATCCGCGGGGGATCACGAAGTCCACATCGCGGTTGGCGACCAGGCCACCGAACTTCATCGTCACCTTGTCGGCCTGGAGCAGGGCGTCCACGACCTGCGCGGATCCGGCGCGATCCATCGTCTCGGTCATGTGCTCACTACCGGTCTGCCGGTGTCAATCCCGGCTTCATCGGTGTACATGTCGTCGTCGTCCTCATCCGACACATCGTGGAGCTCGACGCGTCGAGATCGGCTGGGCAGGAGGCCCTCCGGGCGCAGGATCATCATGACCACCAGCACGACGCCGTAGATCAGAAGGCGGTACTCGGCGAACTCGCGCAGCAGCTCTGGGAGCCCGACGAGGACGAGCGCACCGACCATCACGCCGGCAATGTTCCCCATGCCGCCCAGGACGATCAGGGCCAGGGCGTTGATGCTGACGAGAATGTTGAAGCTGTCCGGGAACACGACGCCGATCTTCGTCCCGAAGAACGCGCCGGAGAGACAGCCGAATGCGGCGCCCAGGCTGAACGCCAGGAGCTTGTACTTCACCGTGTTGATGCCGGTCGCCTCGGCAACCGATTCGTCCTCGCGCATGGCGTTCCAGGCCCGTCCAACGCGAGACGCGGCAAGCCGGGTGGCAGCGATCGCGGCGATGATGCAGAAGAACAGGATCGGGTAGTAGATCGACTGCGGGTCGCGCGTGAAGGGCAGCGGCTCGGGGACCGACAGAATGCCCTGTGCGCCCCCGGTCACCGGCTGGGCCCATGCGGACTTGAAGATCTCGCGCGCGATCTCACCGAAGCCCAGCGTCACGATGGCCAGGTAGTCGCCACGGAGGCGCAGCACCGGTGCGCCCACCGCGAGGCCGACGAGGGCGGCGGCCATGATCACGAACGGCAGCGCACCCCAGAATGGCAGCTCGGGGTTCAGGACGGGGCTCGCCGGCGAGGTGAGCAGCGCAGTGGTGTAGGCGCCCACCGCGAAGAAGGCGACGTACCCGAGATCCAGCAGCCCAGCAAAGCCGACGACGATGTTGAGGCCGAGGCCGAGCAGGATATAGATGCCGACCGTGCCGACCACCTCGGACAGTCGCTGCCCGACGATCTGCGGCAGGATAAGGAGGATGGCGAACAGGACGCCGTACGCGATGAGCTTGCCGGCGCGGCGTCGATCCGGCGGCATGGCCGCAACCCGGGCCTTGGCGCGGTCTCCGCGCTTCGCCCAGCCGTAGATGCCGGCGGCGATCAGCACGAAAACGAGGATGAAGCCCTGGACGGTGAGCCCACCGCTCTGGTAGAGGAAACCCTCGATTGCGCGCAGCTCGACGTTGCGCAGCACGGCTCCGACGAATGGCTCCATCAGGGCCGCGATGATCGTGACAACGCCGCTGATGGCCAGCGCGCGTGCGATCGTTCGCGGCAGGAGGTGGAGTCCGGCTCCGGCCACACCGAGCAGTACGCCGCCGGCGATGAGGATGACCGAGCCGAGTCCGGGCCCCTGCTCGAAGTAGAGGATGTTGGCGAGCTGCGGGCGGGCGTTGACCAGAATCCAGGTCAGGCTGACGGAGTCGACGAGCAGCGCCAGCGCGGCGAGCACCACGCCGACCACGCCGCCGGCCATCGCCCCGTGCACGAGGGTCGTCGATCCGGAAGGCCTGGGAATGTGCTTGGGCGTCGATCCGGCCAACCAGCCGACCATGATCGCGATGAGCATCGGCAGGACGGACCCGATGGTGACGATGTCGGCGATGAGGTCGCGCGTCTGGAACGTGTTGACGATGCCGACCAGGCTGACGTGAACGCCCGCGATGCCGCCGAAGAGGCCCATCATGAGCGCGCGGCGCAGAAGCGTGCTCATCAGGTGTTCTCCTTACGGCCCAGCAGGCCCGATGGTCGGAAGATGAGGACCAGGACGAGGACGCTGAAGGCGATGACGTCCTTCAGCTGGTTGGGTGACGGGACGCCATAGCCACTCAGGAAGAGGTTCGGGCCGAGCTGCTCGACGACGCCGAGAATCAGCCCGCCCAGCGCGGCCCCGATCACATTGCCGATGCCCCCAAGCACGGCGGCGGTGAAGGCCTTGATCCCGGGCAGGAAGCCCATGAAGAACAGGACCTGGTTGAAGATCAGCGTGTAGAGGATGCCGGCCGCGCCCGCGAGCAGGCCGCCGATGGCGAAGGTGGTGACGATGATGCGGTCGACGTTGATGCCCATCATCGCGGCAACGTCCTTGTCCTCGCTGACGGCGCGCATGGCGCGACCGGTCCGGGTGCGATTGATGAAGACGTAGAGCGCCAGCATGAGTCCGACGGCCGCGAGAATCACGACGGCCTGCTTGACGCTCAGGCTCAGGAAGCCGATCGAGATCGTGCCGTCGAAGAGCGTGTAGTCGGGGTAGGCGCGCACTCCGGAGCCGTAGAAGCCGCGGGCCGTGTACTGCAGGAAGAGTGACGCGCCGATGGCCGTGATCAGTGGCACGAGGCGCGGAGCCCCCCGCAGCGGCCGATAGGCGATGCGCTCGAGCATGATCGCCACCAGCATGCTGACCAGCATGGACGTGGCGAGGACGAGGAAGAAGGCGAGGACCGGGTTCGAGACCATCAACCCCGCGTCGTTCAGAGCGGTGGCGGCGAAGAAGGCGGTGAACGCTCCCCACATGAACACCTCGCCGTGGGCGAAGTTGATCATGAAGAGGATGCCGTAGACGAGGGTGTAGCCCAGGGCGATCAGGGCGTACACGCTGCCCAGGGCGATGCCGGCGATCACAAGGCTCTGCCACTGCGACGGCTGGATCCGACCCTCGACGAGAGTCAGGAACGAGCCGAAGGCGGCGAACGCCAGCAGGCCCCCCCCGAGCAGCCACAGGAACAGGTTGACGAGGTTGAACCGGATTCGTCGGCCGCGCATCTCGGGTCCCCGTTGGGCGGTAGGTGGGTCGAATGCAGCGCGGGTGAGCCGGAAGACCGACTCACCCGCACCAATTACATCAGGTGCAGCTCAATGCCGTACCCGGCTATTCCTCCGGCCAGATCCGGACGAAGTCGCCGTCCTGGACTTCGCTGACGCTGATCTTCGCGTCGGCGCAGTCGCCGTTCTCATCACACGTCAGCGTGCCGGTGATGCCCTCGTAGCCGCTGGTGGCAAAGAAGGCGTCCCGGAGCGCGGAGCGCGGGATGTACGTGGTTCCACCATCCGTGAACGCGGCCGCCTCGATGGCATCCGCGAGCATGTTGTACGCGTCGAACGCGTGAGCGTGGAACACGCTGATCGGCTCGCTCTCGCCGGAAACGTCGGTGTACGCCGGGAGGAACTCGTCGGCGTAGAAGTCACCGCTGAAGGCAAGATCGGGACCGGACAGGTACGTGCCGTTGGCAGCACTGCCGGCGGCCGCAATCCAGTCCGGGGTCAGGATGCCATCCGCGCCACCGAGGGCGGTGTCATCCAGTCCCGACGTCTCGCGTGCCTGCTGGGTGATCAACGCACCCTCGGCCACGAAGATCGGGAAGTACAGGAACTCGGGCGAGTCCGCCGCGATGTTCTCGAGGACGCCGGTGAAGTCGGTCTGGCCGACGGTCACTGCCTCCTCGGCGGTGATGCTGCCGTCGCACTGCGACGGGAACTCGGCCGCGAAGACCGCAGCCAGCTGGTCGGCATAAGCCGACCCGTCATCGATCGTGGCGGCCGTGGTAAGGCCAAGGACCTCGCACACGAACTGCGCCATCGCCGCGCCCTGGATCGAGTCGTTGTGTGCGGTGCGCGCGTAGAACGCCTCGTGGGTATCGGGCGCCGTCAGCGACGGAGCCGTGTTGGACGCCGAGACGAGCATGATGCCCTCGGCGCTCAGGATCTCGGCGGCCGGGATGCCGGCGCTCGAGCAGCTGGTGCCGATGACGCCGGCGATGTTCTCTTCCGAGACGAGTGCACGCGCAGCCGCGGTGCCACCCTCGGTCGAGCAGCCGTCGTCCTGGAAGTTGAATTCGACTTCGTGGCCTGCGATCTCCGGTCGGAGCTCGTTCGCGACCTGGGCGCCGTACTGGCTGTCGAGGCCGAGGGTCTCGTTGGCCCCGGTGAGCACGAGCGCAGTGCCGATGACGATCGGATCGCCTTCGGCGAGCTCGATGCAACCGAACTCATCGGCATCGCAATCCGCGGCGCCGCCGCCGCCCTGGCTCGCGGGCGGGTCGCTCTCGCCGGCGCTCGGCTCGGAGCTCGATCCGCCGTCGCCCGACTGACAGGCGGCGAGGATGAGCATCAGCACGACGAGCATGCCGCTCCATCGCATGTACTTCTGCATCCGGTTAACTTCCTCCACTGGTGTGCTCGGGTGGATGCGCGCATGCGCGGCCCGGCGTAACAAAGGTGCGCGGCATCATAGCGGTGCACGCTTCCTCGGCGCAAGACATATTCCGTGGTATCCTCCTCGGGGTCGTCCCGCAGCACACGTGACTGCGAACCGCTCCCCGATGAGGCCTTCGTGGAGGTACACGTCCGCAGCGCCCGTCTCACTGATCTCGACAGCGCCGTCCGCATGCTTGCGCACGTCGGTGTCGGACTCGAGCAGCGCAACGACGTCGACTACCTGCGCAATCTGCTCTTCGTTCCCTCCGCGACGATCGTCGTCGCGGAACGCGAGCGACGGGTCGTGGGCGTGGGGGTCCTCGCCATCAGGCCATCGGTGAGATCGGGTCCTTTCGTCGGCATCGTCGACGAGCTGGGAGTCGAGCAGGCACCAACGCTGGACGCCGCCGAGCGGCGGAGGGTCGCCGACGATATTGTCGAGCACCTCGCCACATCGGCACGAAACAAAGGCTGCACGCGCGTGGAGGTCACCGAACCGCTGGCGTCCGCAGAACCGTCGCTCTGGAAGCGGCTGGGGTTCGCGAGCCGCGGTCGAACTCTCGGTCGATCGATCGACTGAATCCACACCCACCCGCGCCGGCCATATCACATACCTACAGGAGAAGAGCTCAACCGTGAGCAAGAACGTGGCGATGTTTGTTGACGTCGCCAACATGTACTACGCGGCTCGAGGCCAGGATGTCGACGTCGACTACGTCGCCCTCCTCAAGCACGCCAGCAAGGGGCGCGATCTGATTCGCGCCTACGCCTATACCGGGCTCGACCCGGAGAATGAGAACCAGCGCAAGTTCATCGACTTCCTGGGCAAGAACGGCTACAAGCCGGTCATCAAGGACATTCGCAAGTTCGGCGACGGCCGGATGAAGGCCAACCTCGACATCGAGCTCGTGGTCGACCTCTTCCGGCTCGCCGATCGGATGGACATCGCCGTCATCGTGTCGGGCGACGGCGACTTCGCCCCCGCCATCAAGGCGCTCCAGGACAAGGGTGTCCGCTGCGAGGTCATCAGCTTCAAGCCGAACACCTCGTCGGACCTCGTCGCGGTCGCCGACGAGTTCATGGACATCATGAAGATCGCATCGATCAGCCGGAAGGAGGGACGCGCCCTTCGCGACAGCATGAGCGCGCCCGAGATGCCGGCCAAGGAAGTCACTCCCGAGTTCGGATTCCGCGAGGCCTCCCCGTCGGTGGCGGCGGCGGCCCTGGCGGCCATCAAGGGCGGGCCGTCCGACGCGGCCCGGCGCGGCCGTCCCAGTACCCGACGCACCGCGAGCACGCCCGCCAAGGAGGAGCCGAAGGCCGAGGCATCCGCGACTGCCACCACTGACGCCCCGAGCGACGCGGACCCGGAGCGCAAGCGCCGCCGCCGTCGTGGGGGCCGTGGGCGCGGTCGATCGCGTCGCGACGACGAGGCCGGAACTCCCGAAGCCGCCGCAGGCGAGCCCGGTTGGGAGGAGTTCGACGACCTCAGCCAGCTGGACGGAGGCACGGCGGATCGCGAGTTCACCTTCCAGGAGGTGGACGCCGCGACGCTCGCGGAGCTCGGACTGAGCGAAGCCGAGCTCGCCGAGCTCCAGTCGGGCGCGGCCGCACCCGAGGAGGCCGGCACCGAGTCCGAGCCGAAGCCGGCTCGCCGCCGTTCGACGCGGACCAAGAAGGACGACGCCGCACCCGAAGAGGCCGGCACCGAGTCCGAGCCGAAGCCGGCTCGCCGCCGTTCGACGCGGACCAAGAAGGACGACGCCGCACCCGAAGAGGCCGGCACCGAGTCCGAGCCGAAGCCGGCTCGCCGCCGTTCGACGCGCACCAAGAAGGACGACGCCGCACCGGCGTCGGCTGCTCAGTCCGAGGGCGGCGCCGACGGCGAGCCCCAGGGCATCTGGGGCCGATTCCGATCGGCTCGCAAACCGCGCGCCGGCGAGTGAGCCGTCTGCCGAACTCACCGCAGGCATGAAGAAGGGCCGGCCCATTGGGCCGGCCCTCATCGTCTGACCTGGGTCAGGCGCTGGTCTCGCGGTCCACGCCCTCCGGTGACTCGCCGATCGGCTCGGCGTGGTCGGCCGTGGCGGGCTCGACCGGAAGTCCGCTGTCAGCCGCCGCCTCGTTGAGGCTGGGGGTCGTATCGGCGCCGTTGGTGCCGTTCTCCCGCTGGAAGATCGGCATCCAGTCGGCGTCCTTGGCACGCGATGCAATCTCATCGCGGACGCCATCAGCACGCGAGCTGATCTCGCGACGGATCTCGCTGCCGCGCTTGGGCGTGAACAGCATCGCAGCGATCGCGCCGCCGACGGCTCCGAGCACCAGGCCCGTGAAGAACATGCCCCAGTGGCGGCGCTCGGTGCGCTCGCGAAGTCCGAGCCGAGCAGCTGCGGTGTCGACCAGCTCCTTCCCGACGGGCACGGCGGCGCCGGCTGCGCCCATGGCCAGCGTTCGACGCTTCCACAGGTCGCGGACAAGGGGCCGCATGGATGAGCGCCAGGTCCGATCGGACCAGCGCGCCGCCTCGCCTCCGGCCCGAACGACCGCATCGGCGGCATCCTGGCGCAGTGGACGCGTTTCGCGCCAGGCGTCCGCGGCTCGGTCGCCGACCTCTGCCCCGCGCTCGGCGAGCACGCCGGCCACGCTCTGACCGCGCTGCGCCATCTCCTGCGTGATTTTCGCGTCAGCGACGCGATCAATGAATGAACGGATGGACTCGGTGATGTCGTCGGCCGTTGGTGCCGGGCCAGTCGGCATGGCTTCCTCCTGTATTCGGCCGGGTTGGGTGCATGAAGTATGCCACCCGTTGGGCATCCGGACCATCGGCCGAGCTGGCATGGCGGTCCAAACCTATACTCGGCGCGTGATCGAGACCGAGGTGCTCCCGGGCTTCCGGGGCGTTGGGCAGCCGACCGCGCGCCGCCTGGCGATGCGAGCGAGTGACCCGACGCAGGCCGGCCGCACGCTGCTCGTGCATGGCCCCGCCGGGGCCGGGAAAGGGGCGTTCGTCGAGGATCTCCTGGCCCTGCTCTTCTGCTTGGCATCGCCCGCGGACGAGCGGCCGTGCAATGCCTGCCGCGGCTGCCGCGATGCCAGGTCGCGGTCGCATCCCGACCTGGTCATCGCGTCGCCCGAGACGTGGCGCGACGACCGATCGTCGGGCGAGAGCATCGTCGCCGCGGCGCGGCGCTGGCTGCTCGAGGCATCGGGTGCGCCCATCGTTGCGGCCCGCCGCGTCGTCGTGATCGAGCAGGCGGATCGTGCCGGGGAGCCGGTCCAGAACGCGCTCCTCAAGGCCCTCGAGGAGCCGACCGACCGGCATACCTTTGTCCTGGTCGCCGATGAGCCGCATGCCCTGCTGCCGACAATCCGGTCGCGCTGCCAATCACTCCGCATCGGGCCCGTTCCGCGCCAGGAGCTCGTCGCGCATCTCATGGACATTCGCGGCCTGCCGGCAGACCAGGCCGACGTCCTCGCCCGGATCGCCGATGGCCTCAGCGGCACGGCCCTGGCCTTCGTCGACGACCACGAGCGGCTCACGTGGCGTCGACGGGTCCAGGCCGAGCTCCTGTCGCTCCTCGAGCGCGGCCGGGCCGATCGCTTCGGCTCGGCGCGCGGCCTCCTGGACGAGACGGTGCGGGCCGTGCGACCGGTCTCCGATGGCCCCGAGGACGACGTGCGCACGCCGGCCGCGCTCCAGCGACGGGCCGCCGCCATGATCGTCGACGCCTGGCGCTCACTCGCGCGCGACTTGCTGGTTGCAGCGGTCGGACGTCCCGAGCTCGCGCCGTCGAGCGAGCTGGCACCGGGCCTGGAGGAGATCGCCCTGCGGGTCGGCGCGCCGGCACTGCGGGAGTCCGCGCACCAGCTCGAGCGCGTTCACGCCGCGCTGGAGGAGAACGCCGCGCCCCGGCTCGCGCTCGAGGCGGCGATGTTGAGCTGGCCGAACCTGCAGCAGTGAGTGCCCAGCGCCTGACTGCTCGGATCGTCGGGCACGTGCAGGGGGTCGGCTTCCGGTGGTGGGTGCGACGGCACGCCGAGCGCCTTGGCCTGGTCGGGTGGATCATGAACGCCGATGACGAGCGAGCGGTCGAGCTCGTCGTGGAGGGTGGTGCCGCGGAGCTTGACGAGATGGAGCGGCTGGTGCGGCTCGGTCCGCCCGGGGCCCGCGTGGCATCGGTCGAGGCGGGCCGGTCGGTTGCCAGCGGGGAGTTCGACGGATTCGGGATCGTGCGTCCGTGAACGTGAGGGCGGTGGGCTGCGGTGCGCTGGCCGCCGCTGTCTTCATCGGCGTCGGCATCTTCGGCATCCTTCGTGCTGGAGCTCCCGCGGAGTGTCCGGCACGGCTGCCGTACGAGCCCGCGGCGTTCGAGCCGGTGGGTGAGGCGACGACCGAGCCTGCGCTCGAAGGCATCGCCGGGCCGCTTGACCCCGCGGGGAGCACGTCGTTCGGACTGGCCCGCTGGGAGGTGTTCGTCGAGCCGGGATTCGCGCCGGCCGCAAGCGGTGCTCGTCTCCCGCAACGAATCGTGCTGGACTGCGGCGACGGAACCTTCCAGGCCTACCAACGAGGAATCGAGTGACGCGTCGACCGGTCCTGCTCCTGGTCAACCCGGTTGCGGGTGGTAAGCCCGGCTCCGGGCCAAATCTCCATGACGACCCCGAACGTCTGCAACCCGATGCGCTGCGCGAGGAGCTCGCCCGGCGCGGCCTCGAGGTGCGGCTCCATGAGCTCGCCGAGGATGACGACGCAGGAACGCTGGCCCGAGCGGCAGCGGACGAGGGATGCGATGTGGTGGCGGCAGGCGGTGATGGGACCGTCTCCGGCGTCGCGAAAGCGATGATCGAGCATCCGGAGGGAACGCTGGGAATCCTCGCCATGGGCAGCTTCAACAACATGGCCCGAGGCTTCGGCATCCCCGTCACCCTGGATGCCGCCCTCGATGTCATCGGCGCCGGGAACAAGAACGAGATGGACGCGGGATGGGTCGTCCGCGAGGGAAGTGACGGCCGCCCGTTCTTCGAGGCCGCCGGCGTCGGGGTCGATGCCATCGGCTTTCTGGCCGTCGAGGTGGCGGAACGTCGGGGCTGGCTGCGCGCCGCCCGCTCGCTCGTCCGCGCCATGCGCGTGCGGAAGTCGCCGATGCGCATCGTGCTGGACGGCACCGCCTATCGCACCGGCGGCCCCGCGGTCACCGTCAGCAACGGGCCGTATCACGGCATGGGCTTCGCCGTCGCAGCCGATGCCGATCCGACCGACGGACTGTTCAACGTGGCCGTCTTCCATGGGATGAGCCGGTTCGATGTCGCGCGCCACTTCCTGTCGATCGCGCGGCGCCAGCAGCGGCGCGAACCCCGCATCCGCCAGTACCGGGCAAAGCGGGTCACGATCGAGGGCATCCGTCGCGCGCTGCCGGCCCACGCCGACGGCGTGAGCATCGGGATCACGCCGGTCACGTTCGAGGTCAGGCCACGGTCGCTCCGCGTCTTCCGCTAAGCGGCGTCGTCGCCGGGCAGGAGGCGCGCGTGCGTCGCAAGTGCGAAGCGGTCGGTCATTCCCGCGATGTAGTCCGCGGCCTGGGTTGCCGCCGAGGCCTCGTGCTGCCGGTAGGTGCCGGGGATGTCATCGGGGTGGGCGAGGTGCCAGTCCATCAGCTGACGGATGACCCGCACGGCCCGCCGCTGCTGGCGCAGCTGCTCCTCGGCCTGGTAGACGCGGGCGAACATGAAGTCGCGCAGCTCGTTCATGACGTCCAGCGTCGGGGCTTCCATGCGCACGGCTCCGGTGCGCAACGATTCCTCGATCACGGCCTGGATCATTGCCGCCACCCAGGGTCGACCGGGTTCCCCGAACCGCTCGATGACCGAGGGCGGGAATTCGCTGCCGTCGAGAACCCCGGCGCGGAGAGCGTCGAGCGCGTCGTGGGCGAGGTAGGCGATGCGGTCGGCGAAGCGGACGCAGAACGCCTCGGCGGTCGACGGCGGCGGGTTGATCTTCCACGAGTGGGCGCGGATCCCGTCGCGCACCTCCCAGGTCAGGTTGAGGTCCTCGAGGGTCTCGAAGATCCGGACGCTCTGCGCCGCGTGGTGCCACTCGTCCGGAGCGAAGTACGGACTCAGCGCTTCCTCGCCGGTGTGACCGAACGGGGAGTGGCCAACGTCATGGCCCAGCGCGATCGCCTCCGCCAGCGGCTCGTTGAGGCTCAACGCGGCGGCGAGGGCTCGCGCAACCTGCGTGACCTGCATGGTGTGCGTCAGGCGCGTGACGTAGTGATCCCCCTCCGGGTTGAGGAAGACCTGGGTCTTGTGCTTCAGTCGGCGGAACGCCTTCGAGTGGATGATCCGATCGCGGTCGCGCTCGAACGCCGTCCGAAACTCGTCGGGCTCCTCGGGACGGCCGCGACCGCGGCTCGCCGCGGACCGCGTCGCGATGGGCGAAAGTCCGGCTTCTGCCGTTTCACGGGCATGCCGGTCGCGTCGTCGCAGAAGAGCGGGGTCGTCGGGATCCGGCCCAGGCTGCATGGGTCGATGATGCCGCAGATCACAGCCTCCGCGCGGATGCATCCACCAGCGTTGACGACTGCGAGCGTGGGGCGACGCGCGCAGGCTCAGGACGGGTCGCGCAGACTGGCCATTGCCGTGCGCGGATCCACGGTCCATGATGCGTGCCTCTTCGGCGCACGTGTTTGCCGCCGTGGACATGAACGGCAACGGTTATGTCTGCTACAACGAGCTCAAGGCGAAGCCGAATCCGAGTCCGAACTCGGGCAACCTGAACCTGGTGGACGACAGCGGCCCCGCTCAGTGACGACGGAACTGACGGGAGTGGCGCGCCGGACAGGATTCGAACCTGCGACCTTCGGCTCCGGAGGCCGACGCTCTATCCACTGAGCTACCGGCGCGCAGCCGGGGGAGGCATCGTACCCGACGGGGGGAGAGACGTCGCGCTCCATGGCTGATCGAGCGGGTCGCTTGTGCGGCTGCGCTCATCGGGTGAGCGTTGTGACCGCCCGCCCCCGCCTCACCGGGCGGGGTGCTGATCGGATTGGCGCCGTGCCTGCCAGGGTAGCCCTGAGCGGTCACAACGCTTGCCACGTTGGCGTCGTGCGCTCCGCGGGTTCGCACAGGAACTTGATAAACGGAACACCGCCCCGGGGAACTCTGCGCACGCCGCCCGATCGGCTAGTCGATCGTGGAGCGTCAGAAGTTGGCGCTTCTCGTGATCATCTCCCAGAGGCTCGGTTGGACCGCCACCTGAAGGTACAGCAGGGCCGGCAAGACGAGCAGCAAGAAGACGACGAGCAGGGCGCGCAGCACCCAGT
>JAGXHP010000047.1 GCA_024636135.1 Chloroflexota bacterium | reverse complement strand
CAGGAGTTCTTCGCCACCTACTACGCGCCGAACAATGCCGTCCTGACGGTCGCCGGAGACTTCGCGGAGGACGAGGCGTTGGCCATGATCCAGCGCCACTTCGGGCCTATCCCGGCCAACGCCACGCTCCCTCCCCCACCCGACATGACGGTCGATCCGCTCCTCGGCACGCCGGTGCGCGAGATGGTGCGCGCCGACGTGCCGCTGAGCCGCATCTACCTGGCCCATCGGATCCCGCCGTTCGGGACCGACGACTTCGATGCGCTCGACGTTGCCGCCGACATCCTCGGAGCCGGGCGCGCGTCGCGCCTGTACGCAAGCCTCGTGCGCGAGCAGCGACTTGCCCAGGACGTGAGCGTCTTCGCCTTCCCGGTCGTCGGCGGGGCCAGCATGCTCGCGGCGTGGGTCACCGCCCGCCCCGGCGTGGCAACCGAAGCGCTCGAGCAGGCGACCCTGACCGAGATCGATCGACTGGCCGGCGACGGTCCGACGGACGCCGATCTCGACCGCGTCAACAACCTCCACGCGGCCCACGTCGCGGGCGCGCTCGAGCGGATCAGTGAGCGCGCGGACCGGCTCAGCATGTACACCTGCCTCTTCGACCAACCCGAACGCATCAACGAGGAGGTCAGCCGCTGGCAGGCGGTGGATGCGGACCGGGTGCGGGCGACGATGAGCGCATCGCTGCGCCCGGACAACCGGGTGACGCTGACCTACGTCCCGGCCAAGGCGGCCGCGGCATGATCGGCCGACCACCCGCCACCGCCCCGCGACCGTATCGCTTCCCCGACTTCGAGCATCACCGCCTCGACAATGGCCTGGGGGTGTGGTTCGTGCCGCTGCCCGACCGCGAGCTGGTGAGCATCCACCTCCTGACCGATGCGGGCGCCGCGGCCGAGGCCGAGGAGCAGGCCGGTCTCGCCAGCCTGACTGCCAGGTTGCTCGTGACCGGCACGCGGCGCCTGGACGCCGCCGCATTCGCGGAGACGACCGAGCGCCTCGGGATCGAGGTCGGCAGCGAATCGTCGTGGGACAGCGCCCGCGCGGGCTTCACGGCCCTCGGCAGCAAGCTCGAGGACGGGTTGGGACTGCTGGCGGAGATGCTGCGCACTCCGCGCCTCGACGCCGGCGAGTTTGATCGGATCAAGAGCGAGCGCCTCAACGACATCCTGCAATCGCGGTCCGACCCGGGTCGCCTGGCCGACGAGAGCTTCCTGCGCGAGGTCTTCGCCGATGCCCAGCCGTACGGACGCCTGGCCTCGGGCAGCCCGGAGACCGTCGGGGGCCTCGCGGTCGAGCATGTGCGGGACTTTCACGCGCAGAATTACGCCCCGAACGTGGCGGACATCATCATTGCCGGCGCCATCGACCCGGCGTCGGCGCTGGGTTCAGTCGAGCGCAACCTGGCCGACTGGAGCGGCACGGCACCCGGTCACCGCAGCTTCCAGCCGGAGCAGCGCGGCGGCCGACGCGTCGTCGTGGTCGACCGCCCGGGCTCGGTGCAGAGCGAGCTGCGGGTCGGGCACCTCGGCATCGACCGGCACGACGCGCGCTACTTCCCGGCCCTCGTCATGGCGGCGCTGCTGGGCGGGGTGTTCGGCAGCCGGCTCAACCTGCGGCTGCGCGAGGAGCTCGGCTACACCTACGGCGCGCGCTGCGCGTACGACCCGCGACGTGCCGTCGGCCCGTTCACGGCGACGGCCGCGGTCCAGAGCGAGGTGACGGTCGATGCCATCCGCGAGCTGCTCGGTCAGCTCGAGCGCATCCGCCAGGAGCCGCCATCCGAGGACGAGCTGCGCGGGGTGCGCGACTATCTCGTGGGCGTGTTCCCGCTCCGCTTCGAGACGACGGGCGGGATCGCGTCGGCGATCGAGCCGCTGGCCGTCTACGACCTGCCGAACGACTGGTGGCACACGTACCGAACCTCGCTCGAGAGCGTCACCGTCGAGGACGTCCATCGGGTCGCGCAGGAGCTCGTTCGCCCCGAGGAGGCGCTCATCCTGCTGACCGGGGACGCGGAGCAGCTGCGCGGCGACCTCGAGAAGGCCGATCTCGGGCCGGTCGAGGTCATCCCGGCGGCCTGACGGCACACCCGATCAGCGCTGGGCGCGGTGGCGGCGGCCGAGCTCCGCCTCAACGTCCAGCAGCGGGATCTCTCGCGCCGCCAGCAGCGCCATGGCGTGGAACAGCAGGTCGGCGGCCTCCGCCACGACCTCCTCATCGGTCCCGGCCAGGGCCGCGGCCGACAGCTCCCCGGCCTCCTCGGTCACCTTCTCGGCCGGCCGGCGAGCACCGCCCGCGAGCAGGCGGGCCGTGTACGAGGACTCCGCATCGGCGTGGCGCCGTTCTCCGATGATGCGCTGAAGATCGGCAAGCGCGATGCGCTCCCCGGAAAGTTCGAAGCACGAACGCTCCCCTGTGTGACACGCCGGACCGGCCGGGTCGACCCGGTAGACGATCGCGTCCGCGTCGCAGTCCACCCCCATCGCGACCATGCGCATGACGTTGCCGCTCGTCGCCCCCTTGCGCCACAGCTCGTCCCGCGAGCGCGACCAGAAGTGCGCCGCTCCGGTGCGCTCCGTCGCTTCCACCGCCTCGCGATTGGCGTACGCAAGCATGAGGAGCTCGCCGCTGCCCGCTTCGGTGACGACGACCGGCAAGAGCTCCCCCCGACCCCAGTCGGGCCGACGGTCGCTCAGCCAAGCCACCACGCGACCTCCTCCGGCGTGGGCCCCGGCGCCGGGAGCCGAACACTCACGCCCCGAGCGGCGAGCGACGCCTTGAGCTTGCCGATCTCGAGGATGCCGAAGTGCAGCGTCGAGGCCAGCAGCGCGGCCGATGCGCCGGCCTCGAACACGGCGGCAACGTCGGCGGCGTCGCCGGCACCGCCCGACGCGATGACCGGCACCCGCACGGATGCGGCGATTGCCCCGTTCAGGCCGAGGTCGTAGCCCGATCGCGTCCCGTCGCGGTCGATGCTCGTGACGAGCAGCTCCCCGGCCCCGCGCTCGACCGCCTCGTCCGCCCATGCGACGGCATCGCGGCCCGTCTCCTCGGTCGCGGCCACGGCACGCACCCACCAGCCGTCGCCCGCGCCGGCGGCGTCGATCGCCACCACCACCGACTGCGAGCCGAGCCGGTCGGCCAACCGGCCGATGAGCGACGGGTCGCGCAGCGCGGCGCTGTTCACGGCGACCTTGTCCGCGCCGGCATCGAGGAACGCGGCGGCGTCATCCACGCTGCGCACTCCCCCGCCCACCGAGAGCGGGACGTCGAGCGACGCGGCCGCGCGAGAGATGAGGTCGAGCAGCGCCGGGCGCGCGTCGACTGTGGCGCCGATGTCGAGGATCGTGATCTCGTCGGCGCCCTCCGCCGCATAGCGTGCCGCGAGCTCCACGGGATCGCCGGCGTCGACGAGATCGGTGAAGCGCGTGCCCTTGACGACGCGACCGTCCGTCACGTCGAGACAGGCGATGATCCGCCGGCGAAGCGTCATGCGAGTGCCGCCATCGCCTCGGCGGGGTCGATCGCGCCGGTGAGCAGCGCGAGCCCGACCACGGCACCGTCATATCCGGCGTCGCGCACGGCGCGCAGGTCGGCGAGTGATCCGATGCCGCCCGCGGCCACGAGGGTCGCGCTGGGCAGCGCGGCCCGCATGCGTTCCAGCATCTCGACATTCGGGCCGGAGAGCGTGCCGTCACGCGCCGTGTCGGTGACGATCAGTCGCGATGCGCCATCCGCCACGAGCCGGCGGGCGAGGTCGACCCCATCGGCCTCGCCGACGCGCAGCCAGCCGTCGAGCGCGGGGCGACCGTCACGCAGGTCGAGCGACACGCCGACGCGGCCCGGGTACGCCTCAGCGGTCGTGCGGAGGAACGCGGGGTCCTCGATTGCCGCCGTCCCGAGCAGCGCCTCGTCGACGCGATCGAGGAGCGCGGCCACGTCCTCGCGGCGGCGCAGACCGCCCCCCGCTTCGATGACCGCTCCCCCCGCCGTCTCCCGGACGGCATCGGCGATTCGTCCGAGCAGGTCGAGCTGCATCGGGCGTCCCGCGCGGGCGCCAGCCAGGTCGATGACATGGAGTCGCCGGCATCCAGCGGCCGCGAACCGTCGAGCGAGCTCGACAGGATCCTCGGCGGCATCGACGCGCCGCTCGTAGTCACCCTGGACCAGGCGCACCGCGCCGCCGTCGAGCAGGTCGATGGCGCATATCAGCTCCACGTCGCCACCTCGATCGGCGCGTCGAGCCTGCCGGCCGCGAATGCGGCCAGCAGGGCGCGCCCGGTCGGCCCGCTCTTCTCCGGATGGAACTGCGTGCCGGTCAGCGATCCGAAGCGGAGGAGGGACGGAAAGCGGAATCGGTCAACCTCGGTCCAGCCGCGGACGGCGGCCGGATCGGCGTCGAGCCAATAGCCGTGGACGAAATAGGCGTCGAAAGCGGCGGCATCGGTCTCGACCGCGTTCCAGCCGATATGCGGGACGAGACGCGGACCGCCGTTCTCAACGCTCGGGAAGGCCCGGCAGCGTCCCCCGATCAACCCGAGACCGGGCGTGTCGCCCTCGTCCGAGCCGTCGAGCAGGAGCTGCGCGCCGAGGCACAGGCCGAGGAGCGGACGTCCGTCGGCGCCCCATCGGCGCACCGGCTCCCAGAGTCCGCGCGCCTTGAGCTCGGCAACCGCGGTGGGCGCGGCGCCCACGCCGGGGAGGACGACGCGCTCCGCGTCCTGGAGGCCGTCGGGTGTCGCCACCAGGTGCGCATCGGCCCCGATTGCCTCGAGGGCGCGGAGGACCGAGCGGGTGTTGCCCGACCCGAAGTCCACGACCGCGATCACCGCAGGGTTCCCTTGCTGCTGGGCATCGGCTCGTCGGCATCGGCGAGACGCGGATCGGGTTCCCACGCCTGGCGCAGGGCGCGCGCCAGCGACTTCGCCCCGGCCTCGACCAGGTGATGGACGCTGGCGGCGGCGCGAACCTCGAGATGGACCGATGCGCGCGCCTCGCGCGCCAGCGTCTCGACGAAGTGGGGCCACAGCTCGAGCCACGCGTTCCCGCCGGACAGCGGGTCCGGCCGCGGGGCAACGTCGGAATACGAGCGTCCGCCCAGGTCGACGGCGCACAGTGCGAGCGCCTCGTCCATGGGGAGCCGGATGTCGCCGTAGCGTCGGATCCCCGCCCTCGAGCCGAGCGCCTCGTCGATCGCCCGACCCAGGACCAGCGCCGTGTCCTCGACCGTGTGGTGTTCGTCGATGTGGACGTCGCCGCCTGCCCGGACCTCGAGGTCCACGAGCGCGTGGCGAGCGAACAGGGTCAGCAGGTGATCGAGGAACCCGATCGGCGTCTCGATATCGGCCCGACCGGATCCGTCGAGGTCGATGACCACGCGGATCTGGGTCTCGGTGGTGGATCGCTCCGCGGATCCCGTGCGACTCATGCGAGCACCTCTCTGAATGCGGCGGCCATCTGATCCTCCTCGGCAGCGAGGCGTGCCGTCACGCGCAGCCAGCCGGCCATCGGCCCGGACTCGAAGCGACGAACGGCGACGCCGCGCGCCAGCAGCTCGGCGTCGATGCGCGCCGCGTCGATCTCCGCCCGGAAGGCCACCGAGTTCGTGACCGAGGGCAGGACCTCGCGCCCCAGGTCCACGAGCAGGGCCGCCAGACGATCCCGCGCGTCGATGACGGCGCGGCGTCGCTCGGCAGCACCCGCATCGTCGGCGAGGACGGCGAGCGCGACTGCCTCCGACGGCACCGCCATCGACAGCGGAAGGCGAACGCCGTCAAAGCGCTCGGCAAGGGGCTCGGGAACGACGAGGTAGCCGACGCGCGCCCCGGCGATGCCGTGCGACTTCGAGAGCGAGCGCAGGACGAGGACGTTCGGGAGGTCCGCCTGCAGCCCGATGGCCGAGGTGGAGCCCGATTCGACGCCGAGGCTGTCCTCACCGAACTCGATGTACACCTCGTCGACGCACACGAGTGCCGGCAGGCCGTCGGCGAGCTCGCGGATCTCCTCGAGCGCGTACGCGTCGCCGGTCGGGTTGTTCGGGCTGCACAGCCACACCAGGCGCGCGGCCTCGCGCTCCGCCACGGCACGGATCTCCGCCACCGATTGACGCTCCGCCATCCGGGTGCGAGGCAGGTCGACGACCCGCGCGCCGGCCAGGCGGGCCTCGACCGCGAACATCGCGAAGGTTGGCGTGGGGATCACGACCGCGTCCTCCGGGCCGACGGCCTGGGTCGTGACGAGTCGGATCAGCTCGTCGGCCCCGGCACCGGGCACGATCCGTCCCGGGGCCACATCGAGGCGTGCGCCGAGCGCGGCCCGCAGCCGGACGTAGGCCAGGTCGCCGTACTCGTTCATTCCCCGTCCGTCGAGGTCGCGCAGGCCCGCCACCGCGGAGGGAAGCGCGCCGCCGCCCAGCGTGTTCATGTCGGCACGCACCACGGAGCTGACGGGGATGCCCGCCCGTGCGGCGAGCTCCTCGTCGGAAGGTTCGGCCGGGTACGGACTCACCGGGCGCGGGTTGCGAAACAGCTCGATGGGATCCTCGCCCGCGGCATCGTGGCCGGCGGCGGCGTCCGCCCGTGCGGCGACGCTGGCCGCGTGAGCCGGCAGTCCCTCGGCGGCGGCGATCGCGGCGACGATGGGTGCCACGCCGCGGACACCGTCTGCGGTCAACCGCTGGACCTCGATCCATCGGCCGAACGACTCCACGCCGACGCCGCTCCAGGCCCGCGCAGCCGCGCCCGTGGGCAGGACATGGTTCGTCCCGGTGGCGTAGTCGCCGGCAGCGATGGGTGACAGCGGACCGACGAAGACGGCGCCGGCGTTGCGGACGTCTGTCGCTCGTGCGTCAGCATCGACGCACTGCAGACTCACGTGCTCCGCGGCGACCTGGTTGATGACGTCGAGGCCGGCATCGAGGTCGGGCACGAGGACTGCGGCACCATGGCGGCCAAGCGTGGCCAGTGCCCGCTCGCCCGTCGCCAGGCCGGCGGCCAATCGTGGCAGCGCTTCGGCGACGGCGTCGAGCATGGCGGCGTCCGGGCCCACGACCACGGCGACCGAGTCCGGCCCGTGCTCCGCCTGCGCCAGGAGATCGAGCGCGACGAAGTCGATATTCGCGGAGCTGTCGGCAAGGACGATGCACTCGGAAGGACCTGCCGGCAGGTCGATGGCCACGTCGGAGCTCACGGCGCGCTTCGCCGCGGTCACCCACGCGTTGCCGGCGCCGAAAATCTTGTCGACCCGAGGGACGGACTCCGTTCCGAAGGCCAGTGCGGCAATGGCCTGGGCGCCGCCGGCCTTGAGGACACGGTCGACGCCGGCAAGCCGCGCGGCCACCAGCACGCCGGGCGCGATCGATCCGTCGGCCTGCGGTGGCGTGGCGATCACCAGTTCGGTGACCCCTGCCAGGCGCGCGGGAACGGCGAGCATGAGCACGCTGCTGGCGTAGGCGGCACGCCCGCCCGGGACGTATCCGCCCGCGCGAGCAATCGGCAGCCAGCGACGCCAGGCGGTGACCCCCGGCCGGGTCCGCACGACTCGCTCCTGGCGCAGCATGGCGCGCTGCTCCGCGTGATAGCGGTTGATGGCACGGGCCGCCTCCGTCAGCGCCGCGCGCAGCTCGTCATTCACTTCGGCCGCGTCCCACTCGGCCGCCGACACCCACGGGTCGGCGAGATCGGCGCCGTCGTACCGCGCCGTCAGCTCACGGAGCGCGGCGTCGCCGCCTGCCCGGACTGCCGACAGGATGTCCGAGACGTCCGCTTCCGGTGCCGGGGGCCGCAGCGACGCAAGCCACGCCGCTCGCTCGCTCGCGCCAAGGCCCGACCAATCGAGACGACGAAGCGTGGTCATCGGATGACCTTCTCGATCGGGACCACGAGGATGTCGCGGGCGCCGGCCTGCTGCAGGGCCGGCACGATGCGCCACAGCTGGCTGCGCTCGACGACCGAGTGGACGGCGATGAAGCTCGGGTCGGCCAGCGGCATGACCGTCGGGCCCGAGAGGCCGGGAATGAGGGCTCGGATCCGCTCGAGCGAGTCGGCGGGCGCGTTCATCATCATGTACTCGCGTCCCCGAGCATCGAGCACCGAGCGCAGCATTGCCGCGAGATCACGCACCCGATCGTCGCGGTCGCCGATCCCGCTGCGGCCGACGAGCACCGCCTCCGACGCCAGCAGCGTGGCGATCGGCCGCAGTCCGTTCATGCGCAGCGTGCCGCCCGACGCCACGAGGTCGACGACGGCGTCAGCCACCCCGAGCTGTGGCGTGACCTCGACCGCCCCCCGCACCTCGACGACCTGGGCCTCGACGCCCTCCGAGGCGAGGTAGCCGGCCGTCACGCGAGGAAACGAGGTGGCGATGCGGCGCCCTGCCAGCCCCGCGGCCGTGGAGACGTCGGCGTCGCGCGGCACGGCGAGGACGAGGGAGCAGGCACCGAACCCGAGGGGCAGGACCGTCGACAGCTCACCGCCGTGCTCGGCGACGAGATCGGCGCCGGTCAGGCCGAGCTCCACCAGGCCATCGGCGACGTACTCGGCCACATCCTCGGTTCGCACGAACAGCAGCTCGATATCGGCGTTGCGAACGGCGGCGCTCAATCGGCGCTCGGAGAGCTCGAACTCCAGCCCGGCACTGCGCAGGAGCTCGACGGCGGGCTCGGATAATCGGCCCTTGTTCGGGACGGCCAGGCGCAGCGGCGTGCTCATCGGCGGCGCCGAGCCCGGGCTCGTCGGTCGAGGACCAGGCGGTAGCCGTCGCGCCCGTAGCGCAGCCACTGGTTGACGCGGCTGATCGTGGCGCTGGATGCACCCGTCTGTTCGCTGATGTCGTGGTAGCTGACTCCCTCGTCGAGCAGGCGGGCAAGCTCCCAGCGCGCAGCGAACTCGCGAAGCTCGTTCACCGTGCACAGGTCGCGCAGGAATCTCAGCGCCTCCTCCCCGTCGCGCAGCGAGGCCATTGCCGCGGCCAGCTCCCGCAGCGGCTCGCTCATCCAGCGATCTTCCGGTGGCGTCGCGGAGTCCGAGGTGCCCTTGGTTGTCGGCTGATTCGTCATTGCTTTAGCACGCTAAAGCATCAGCCAGATAGCGTCAAGTCGGATTCGTCACCGGTGCGCGCGGCCAGCGCAGCGCGAACACGGCCACCGGCGCTCGCTGCTCGAGCTGGACCGAGCCGCCCATGGCCGTCATCGTGGCCTGCACCAGGTACAGCCCAAGGCCCAATCCCCGCCCGGCGGTGACGCGATCGCGGAAGAGCCGGCGCGCCACCTCGTCGTCGATGCCCGGGCCCTCGTCCGTGACGCGCAGCGTCACCTGGTCGCCGGCGAGCACCTCGAGCTCGATCGCCCCGCCGGGTGTCGAGTAGCGGTCCGCATTGGTCAGGAGGTTGGTGATCGCCTGCTCGCTGAGATGTCGGTCGCCGATCACCGTCAGCCCGTCGGGCAGGTCCACGCGCAACGCACGCTCCGATCCGCGCGCGCGGAACCGCTCGATCGCCGCTCCCACCGCGGGCGACAGATCGAATGTCTCGCGCTGCGCCTCGATGTGACCGGCGTCGGCGCGCGAGTAGAGCTCGAGGCGCTCGAGAATCTGGATCGCGGCATCGACGGACTCGAGGGCACGCGCGCCGTGCGACGCGGCGCGCGACGGGAGTGCCGGGTCACGTTGTGCCAGCTCGATCCGGGCCTTGGCCACGGCCAGCGGGTTCCGCAGCTCGTGCGCCACGAAGCTGGCAAAGCGCGACAGCCGGCGACGCTCGTCCTCCTCCTTCCCGACATCCCGCAGCAGGAGGACCGCGCCTCCTCCCGGAATCGGTGTGCCCTCGATGTCGGCAATCACGTCGCGGCCGCTCATCGGCACCCGCAGCGTCATGCGACGACGGAACGCCTCGCGCTGCGCGCGGACCTGCGGCCACTCGTCCGCCGGCAAGGCCACGCCATTCTCGTCGCGCGGCTCGGTGACCCGTCCCCACTCGTCGAGAGGACGCTCCACGAAGCTTCGGCCGAACAGCCGCAGGGCGGCACGGTTGCCGTAGGTGCCACGCGGCTCGTCGTCGTAGACGATGAGCGGCTCAGGGATCGATTCCGCCACCTCCTCGAGCCTGGCGCGTTCCCGCTCGGCGTTGGCGAGGGCCGTGTCGAGCTCACCCCGCGCCTCCTCGAGCCGCGCACGCTCGGCGTCCGCCTCGCGCCGAGCGGCACGGCTGGACTCCAGCGCAAGCTCCGCCGAATGGCGCACGGCCTCGCCGCGATACATGACGAACACGATCACGGGCACCCCGAGCAGGAAGCCGGCGAAACGGACGGCGTCGGCACCCTCCCAGGGCGAGGTCCCGACCGCCATCGTCTGCGCCAGGAAGACGAACGCGCCGGCGACGTATGCGGCGGCGCCCGATGCCGCGCCGAGCCCCAGGCCGATGAGGGTCACGGCCAGGACGAGCAGCACGGTGACCGGGACGATCTCGCCTGAAACTCGGCCGACCCAGCCGCCGATGAGGGCGGTCCCCGCCCCCAGCAGGGCACCGACGAGCACCGCGCGGTTCAGCCTGAGCAGTCGCATCCGGGTCCTCGTGCTGACGATTCCGCGCCGGAGCCTAGCACCCTGCAGACGTCAGCTGCCGCGCCGCGCGGAGGCGCGGCGGGCGCGCGCCAGCCGCTCCCGTGCGGCGGAGATCCGTCGCCACGGACCGTGCACCCTGCGGGCGTCGAGCGCCGCTGGATGGTCGCCGCGTGCGATCTCTGCGAGCAGCGCCGACGCGCGGTCGAGCTGGCCGGCTTCGGTCAGGAGCTGCACCAGGCTGAACAGCCGCCCGGGGTCCGGGATCGGCGCGGCCATCACGCGTTCAACAAGCTCGGCGGCTCGTCCGCCGTGCCCGGCCCGCCGGTGGGCGACGATGGCCGCCCGATAGTCCGTGAACGACGGCTCGATCTCGAGCGATTCGAGGAAGTTCAGCAGCAGCTCCGCATTCTCGGCGCGTTGCTCGCGCGGCCCGCGGCGGACGTGGGTATCGCGATACTCGCCCAGCAGAACGCGCAGCTCGCGCTCCGCCCATCGGCGCTGTGTGGAGCCGGGCGGCTCGCGCTCGGCGATCTCCCGCAGGACGATGGCCCCGCGCAGCTCCTCCCCCGCCGCGAGGTAGGCGTCGCGCAGGTTGGCGTCGACGAGCTCGGTGATCGGTGGATGCAGGGACACGATCCGCTCCAGGGTGCCGAGCCAGTCGTCGATCCGGCCGCGGTCGGCATAGTGGCGCGAGGCAAACCGCAGCCAATACCGCTCGGAGTGATCGCGCCAATCCTCGCCGTCGATGTGGTTCTCGACGATCCAGCGCTCCTGAGCCGCCGGACCGGCGCCGAAGACCTCGACCGGCACGCGAAATCCCGCCGATGAACGCCACTGCGGCTGGTGCCACTCGCTCGGCACGCCGGGCTCGGAGCGCAGGTGGCGCGTGGGGCGCACGGGCCGCGGCGCCTCGCCGGCGTCGAGCGGCCACTCCATGCGATCGGCGCGGCCGCCTTCGAGCGCGTGGTCATAGTGGAGGCGGCGCAGCGGATCGCGCAGCACCGCCCAGGCCCGGTTGAGGATCGAGGTGCGCCGCGTGGCGATCTCGGATGACGGGGCGCGGTCCGGGTGGTGCCGCAGGACGGCGGCGCGGAACGCCGTGCGCAGGTCGGCGCTCGACGCGGAGGGCTCGGCTCCGAGCACCTCGTAGTAATCGCGCAGCTCGGTGCGGGGCGGCGATACGGCGGACATCCGATCGAGTCTAGGGACCTTCGGCCCTTCCCGCACTTCGCTATGCTGCGGACCATGTCTGTGAAGCCGGGCCCGCGGCAGGCCCGCGCCGGCCATCTCCTCATCATCGGCGGCGCCGAGGACAAGCTGCGACAGCGACAGATCCTGTCCCGCTTCGTGTCGCTCGCCGGTGGGACCAAGGCAAGGATCGTGATCATCTCGACCGCGTCGTCGCTCGGGGACGAGGCGACGGAGCTGTACCTGTCGCTTTTCCGGCAGATGGGCATCGGCGACGTGCGCGGCATGCGGCCGCTGGTGCGCGAGGACGCCAATGACGAGCGGCTCGTGTCACAGCTGGATGACGCCACCGCGATCTTCATGACCGGCGGCAACCAGCTGCGGCTGTCGAGCGTGATCGGCGGCACCGCACTGGGCCGCGCCATGATCGAGCGCCACCAGCACGGCGCGATGATCGCCGGCACGAGCGCCGGCGCCTCGGCCATCGCCAGCCACATGGTCGCCTTCGGCACGAGCGGCGCCACGCCGAAGCAGCGCATGACGCAGATGAGCGCGGGGCTCGGCCTGCTGCCCGGCGTCCTCATCGACCAGCACTTCGAGCAGCGAAACCGATTCGGGCGCCTGCTGGCACTGGTGGCCCAGTCCCCCGCCCTGCTCGGCCTGGGCATCGACGAGGACACGGCGGCCCTGGTCAGCCCGAAGGGCGTGCTCGAGGTTCTCGGCAAGGGATCGGTGACGATCATCGACCCCGCCCACATCCAGACCGACGCCTACGAGGTGAAGCGCCATCGGCCGATCATGGTCTCCGGCGTGACGCTGCACTCTCTGCCGTCGGGCTATCGCTTCGACCTCCGCAAGCGGTCCCTGATGGCCCCGCTGCGGCCGGTCAGCGCGACCGATCGCGAGCTCGCCAGCCTCCAGGCCGCCACGAACAACACGCGGCGCCTCATTCGGCGCATCGCGGCGGAAGGTGCCGATGACACGGCTCCGGAACGAGCCCGGCGTCGCGCGCGGCGGGCCAGCCGCATGGATCAGGAGGCGAGCGAATGACGACCCGCGCGCGCGCCCGGGACCGGGCGTCGAAGCATCCGCGCGAGGCTGATGCGCCCCCCGGCGTGGTTCCCGCGCCCGACCTGAAGGTCGTCGAGACCCGGGTCTATCGCGGCCCGAACTACTGGAACTACGAGCCGGCCATCAAGCTCATCGTCGACCTCGGCGTGCTCGAGCACTTCCCGACCAACACGATTCGCGGCTTCGTCGAGGCACTGCTCGAGATGCTGCCGGGCGTCGGGCAGCACACCTGCGGCACGGGCAAGGTCGGCGGATTCGAGGCGCGCCTGCGCGACGGCACCTGGGTCGGGCACGTGGCCGAGCACATCGCCCTCCAGCTCCAGCGCGAGGCCGGGACCGAGGTCGGCCGCGGCAAGACGCGCGGCACCGGCGAGCCCGGCCGCTACCACGTTGTCTACTCGTACGGCGAGGAATCGGTCGGACTGGCCGCCGGGAAGCTCGCCGTGCGGCTGGTCAACCACCTTGTCCAGGCTGAGCCGGGCTTCGACTTCCGGTCCGAGCTCGAGGAGCTCATTCGCCTCTCGGAACGGGCGGCCTTCGGACCGTCGACCCAGGCGATCCTCGACGAGGCCGCGCTGCGTGACATCCCGTGGATCCGTCTCAGCGAGGGCTCGCTCGTCCAGCTCGGCCACGGGATCCATCAGCGCCGGATCCGCGCCACGATGACGAGCGATACCGGCTCGCTCGGCGTCGACATCGCATCGGACAAGAAGCTGACGAACCGGCTGCTGGCCGCCACGGGCGTGCCCGTGCCGCGGTCGGAGGTCGTGCGCGAGGAAGACGCCGCGGTTGCCGCCGCGAATCGCATCGGCATGCCGGTCGCGATCAAGCCACTCGACGGAAACCATGGGCGCGGCGTGATGCTCACGATCACCGATGAGGACAGCGTCAGGGCCGGCTTCCGGGCTGCCCGGGCGCAGTCACGGCGCGGCGCCGTCATGGTCGAGAGCTATCTCGTCGGCAACGATTACCGCTGCCTCGTCATCGGTGGCGTCCTGCGCGCCGTCGCTCAGCGCGTGCCCGCCCACGTGGAGGGCGATGGCAAGCATTCGCTGACCGACCTCGTCGAGATCACCAACGCCGATCCGCGCCGTGGCATAGGCCACGAGAAGGTCCTGACCCGCATCAAGGTCGACGACGAGTCGATCGGATACGCCCGCGAGCAGGGCTTCGAGATGTCCGATGTGCCACCGAGAGGGCATCGCGTCTACCTGAAGCGCACCGGGAACATGAGCACCGGCGGGATCAGCATCGACCGCACCGAGGAGGCGCATCCCGACAATGTCGAGCTCGCCGAGCTGGCGGCACGCGTGGTCGGCCTCGACATCGCCGGCATCGATCTCATCTGCCCCGACGTCAGCCTGCCGGTGCGCGAGACCGGCGGCGGCATCGTCGAGGTGAATGCCGCGCCGGGGTTCCGGATGCACACGCACCCCACCGAGGGCGAGTCGCAGTACGTGGCCAAGCCGGTGATCGACATGCTCTTCCCGCCGGGGGTCGACGCTCGGATCCCGATCATCGCGGTGACCGGCTCGAACGGGAAGACGACGACCACCCGGATGATCGCCCACATCATGAAGGGCATGGGCCACAAGGTCGGCCTGACCAGCACCGACGGGATCTACGTCGACGGACGAATCGTGCGGCGAGCCGATGCGTCGGGTCCCAAGTCGGCCTCGATGGTGCTCCAGAACCCGACGGTCGACATGGCGGTGTTCGAGGTGGCCCGCGGCGGGATCCTGCGCGAGGGCCTCGGCTACCAGCGCAACGACGTGGCGGTGGTCCTCAACGTGACCGGTGATCATCTCGGGCTGGGCGGAATCACCAATATCAAGCAGCTGGCCGGCGTCAAGCAGGTCGTGGTCGAGGCGGTCCCGCGCGACGGCGTCGCCGTGCTGAACGCGGACGATCCGCTGGTGGCCGAGATGGCGCGCGCCTGCTCCGGGTCGGTCATCTATTTCAGCATGGACCCGGACCACGAGCGGCTGAAGTTCCAGGCGTCTCGTGGGCGGCGCGCGGTGACGCTGGAGCATGGTCGCAACGGCGAAATGATCGTCATGCGCCAGGGTCGCAAGAGCATGTCGCTGGTCTGGACCCATCTCCTCCCGGCCACCTTTGAGGGGCGCGCCCGGATGAACGTCCAGAACGCGCTGGCCGCCACCGCCGCCGCGTGGGCCGCGGGCGCCCATCTCCACGACATCCGCCAGGGCCTGCGGACCTTCACCACCAGCTACTTCATGGCCCCCGGGCGCCTCAACATGTTCGAGCTCGACGGCTATCGCGTCGTCGTGGACTACGCGCACAACCCGCCCGCCATGCGCGCGCTCGGCGAGTTCGTCGACCTCCTCACCGTGCCGTCGGCCGGCGGGGCGCGCGCCCCCGTAACCGGGCGCCGCATCGGCGTGATCGCCACCGCCGGCGACCGGCGCGACGAGGACATCGTGGAGCTCGGGAGGACCGCGGCGGCCTACTTCGACGAGATCGTCGTGCGCGAGGACGCGAACAACCGCGGGCGGCCCCGGGGCCAGACGGCCGAGCTCGTCGTCCAGGGCCTCGAGTCGGCCGAGGCCGATGCTTCGCGCGTGACGTCGACGGTCACCATCCTCGACGAGCTCGAGGCGACCCGCCACGCGCTGGACACTGCGCGAGAGGGCGACGTCGTCGTCGTGTGCGTCGACCACGCCAACCAGGTCTGGAAGGAGCTCCAGCGCCGCCAGCACGGGTCGGCGAGCGAGTCGGACGGCCTGCAGGCGGTGGTCGGGGTCATCGACGCCGAGGACGAGGTCGACCTGGAACTCTGACCGCCGATCAGGCGGAGACCAGCTCGCTCAGACGCTCGATGCTCACCGGCCGGAATCCGTCGGCCGCGAGTCGCTCGAAGATCTCGGATCGCTCGACGTGGGCCATCACCGCGCAGACATCCCCGGGCCGCGCACGGCCGAGCAGTGTCTGAAGGGCCTCCATCTCGTTCGGGCGGGCTCCGATGTCGCCGCGATAGCCCCCATCGCCCGCCCCACGACGGAGCAGGTCGTTCATCTCCTCGAGCTTGCGCCCGCGCAGGTAATGTTCCTTCTCCGCGATGACGAGATCGTCGGCGCGCCCCGCCAGCCGGCCGAGAGCGAGCAGGATCTCGTCCGTCCGGTCCCCTGCGGTGCCGAAGGCGAGGCGTACCGCGCGCCCGCCCGCCACGCCCTCGGCCACGTCCATCAGGCCGGCCAGGCCCGCCT
>JAGXHP010000046.1 GCA_024636135.1 Chloroflexota bacterium | reverse complement strand
CGGAACCGGAAAGACGACGTCGATCGCGAAGCTGGCATCGCGGCTCCTGGCCGATGGCCACAGCGTGGCCCTGGCAGCGGCCGATACCTTTCGGGCGGCGGCGGTCGAGCAGCTGCGCATCTGGGGTGAGCAGCTCGGTGTGGCGGTGATCGCGCAGCGACCAGGGGCCGACCCGGGGGCCGTCGCGTTCGACGCGGTCGAGGCAGCGGTCTCGCGCGGGCTCGACGCCGTCCTGGTCGACACCGCCGGCCGACTCCAGAACAAGCGGCAGCTCATGGAAGAGCTGGCGAAGATCCGCCGCGTGATCGAGCGGCGACTTCCGGGTCAGCCGCGTCACGTCCTCCTCGTGCTCGACGCGACGACCGGCCAGAACGGGCTGCTGCAGGCCGAGGCCTTCAGCCGCGAGGCCGGGGTCACCGGCATCGTGCTCACGAAGCTCGACGGGACCGCCAAGGGCGGCGTGGCCCTGGCCGTTGCCGAGCGACTGGGCGTGCCGATCCTGTTTGCGGGCATCGGCGAGGAGATCGATGCGCTCGCCCCCTTCGATCCCGAAGCGTTCGTGGAGTGGCTCTTCGCCGAATAGGGTTCCGTTGCCCCCGTGGGCGGTGGCCCGTAGAATGGGCAGCCGTTTGCCGGCCGCCTGGCGCCGGCACCTGATCCCGTACCGGTCGATTCATGTTCGAGTCTCTCTCAACGCGCCTGCAGGGCATCACCGAGCGCCTGCGGGGCAAGGCACGTATCACCGACGCCGACCTCGATGTCGCGCTGCGCGAGATTCGACTCGCCCTGCTCGAGGCCGATGTGAACTTCCGGGTCGTCAAGGACTTCGTGGCTCGCATCCGGGAGCGCGCGATCGGCGCAGACCTTCTCACCGGCCTGAATCCGGGGCAGCAGATCGTGAAGATCGTCCACGAGGAGCTGGTCGAGATCCTAGGTGGAGCGCGCCATCACCTTGCGCTCGACGCGACACCCGCCGTCCTGATGATGGTTGGGCTCCAGGGCTCCGGAAAGACAACGTCGGCAGCGAAGCTCGCCGTGCGCCTTCGCAAGGAGGGCAAGCGGCCGTTGCTCGTTGCCGCGGACGTCTACCGTCCGGCGGCCGTCGACCAGCTGGTCCAGCTGGGTGACCAGATCGGGGTCGAGGTTCACACGCGCCCGGTCGGTACACCGGCGCTCGAGGTGGCGCGATCGGGGCTGGAGGTGGCCCGCCAGCGCGGCGCGGACGTCATGATCCTCGATACCGCGGGCCGCCTCCACGTCGACGAAGCGATGATGGACGAGCTCGTGCGCATCGTCGGCAGCGTGACGCCGTCGGAAACCCTGCTCGTCGTCGACGCCATGACCGGGCAGGAGTCGGTGACGGTCGCCGAGGCATTCCACGCACGTCTGCCGATCACCGGCCTGATTCTGACCAAGATGGATGGAGACGCGCGAGGTGGCGCGGCGCTGAGCATCCGGGCGGCCACCGGCCTCCCGGTCGCCTTCCTCGGGACCGGGGAGCGCACCGACGGCCTCGAGGCATTCCATCCGGATCGGCTCGCGCAGCGGATCCTCGGCATGGGCGACATCCTGAGCTTCGTCGAGCGGGTGCAGGAGAACGTCGACCAAGGGGAGGCGGAGGCGGCCGCCAAGCGGATGATGGAGAACCGCTTCACCCTCGAGGACTTCCGAAGCCAGCTGAACCAGATCAAGAAGATGGGGCCGATCGGCCAGCTGCTCCAGATGGTGCCGGGCGCAGGCGAGATGGCCGGCGCTGCCCAGGAGGCGGTCGACTCGGGGCAGATGAAGCGAATCGAGGCGATCATCGACTCGATGACCCCTGACGAGCGTCGTCGGCCCGAGATCATCAAGGCCAGCCGGCGGCGGCGCATCGCGGTCGGCAGCGGCACGAGCACCGCCGAGGTGAATCGGCTGCTCAAGCAGTTCGTCGAGATGCAGAAGATGATGAAGATGTTCAGCGGCGGGAAGATGCCGCGCATGGGCGGGGGCCTCGGCGCCCTGCTCGGACGCTGAGGACCGGGTGCACAGACTCGTCGTCGCGCTCGTCACCCTCATCGGGCTGACGGGCGCCACATTCCTCGGCGCCTACCTGCTGTTCTTCTCGGCCACCACCGATCGCGCAGCGGCCCTAGCCCCCGCGGACACCGCGTTCTACGCGAACGTCTACCTGCAGCCATCGGCGGGACAGCAGATGAACCTCGGCGGGTTGATCGGGAGACTCCCCGGATTCGCCGACGAGGCATCGCTCGACGAGAAGGTGGACCAGGTGGTCGCGAACCTCCTGACATCGGCCGGACTGGACGTCGACTACGAGGATGAGGTCAAGCCTTGGCTCGGCAACCAGGTCGCGCTGGCCGGCTGGGCCGGCGACCCGGATCCGGTGATGGTGGCAATCGTCGACGTGAAGGACGTGGAGGCGGCTGAGGCCGCCCTCGCCGACCTGTGGGAACGCACCGGCGCGCAGGCCAGCACGGCCGACTACCGCGGTATCGAGATCCGCGTGGTCGCCGACTCCGCGTACGCCTTCATCGATGACCTGCTGGTGATCGCCGAGTCGCGCACGCCGATCGAGGCCATCGTGGACGTCGAAGCCGGGGCGGCGGCCCTCGCCGGGCGTGACGACTTCCGGGCCACGATGGCCGACCTGCCCGCGGATCACCTCGCCAGCCTGTTCGTCGACCTGGCGGCCATTGGCGAGGCGACCGACACCGACCAGCAGCTCGCTGCGCTCAGCACGGCCGGCGCCGCCCTCGTCGCCGAGCGCGATGGGCTGCGCCTCAGCGGTCGTGCGCCGTTCGACGTGACCGACGCCGCGTCATCGGCCACGGCCGGATTCGGCCTCGGCGGCGAGCCGTCGAGCCTCGTCGACTGGATGCCACCCGACACCGTGGCCGAGGTCGTCGTGTTCGGGCTGCGACAGACGCTCGAGGATGCGGAGGCAGCGGCCGGCGAGATCCCCGAGGGCCAGGAGGTCATCGGGGGCATCGATACGCTCCGGGCGTTGGCCGCTTTCGGCCTCGGCATCGACATCGACGCGGATCTGCTGCCGCTCCTCGACCGCGAGGTCGGCATCGCGCTGGCCGGCCTGGACGGGGAGCTGCCCCGCGGCCAGATCCTGCTGCGGCCGGAGGATCCCGAGGCGGGGGAGGCCGCCCTGCGCCGCGTCGTCGAGCGGCTCGCCGTCATCGGCGCCTCGACCAGCACGGAGCAGCACGAGGACGACGAGATCACCATCGTCAGCATCCCCGACGTGGTGGACCTTGCGTTCGCCGTCCGGGACGGCATCATCATCATCGGCGCCTCGGTCGAGGACGTGACCGCGTCGCTCGACGCGCACGCGAGCGGCGAGACTCTCGCGGGCAGCGAGCCGTACGTGCGCGCGTTCGAGGTGGCGGGCACCCGCGCGGGGAACGAAGGGTTCGTCGATGTCGGCGCGGCGATCGAGCTCATGGGGGGTACCGTCGAGCTCCCGGCCGACGCGCGCGATATCCTGTCCCGGATCGGGACGTTCGGATTCACCGCCCCGTCCCGCGATGATCAGATCGAATTCCACGCGGTGCTGACGGTCGATGGGCCGTGAGTCACCGAATTTGAACCAGTAGCAACCCACACAGAGGTATCCACCACTTGGCAGTTCGCATTCGATTGACCCGGGTTGGCGCGACGAAGCGTCCCTCGTACCGGGTCGTCGCCATCGACAAGCGCCGATCGCGCGACGGGCGCGCGCTCGAGATCCTGGGCTATTACGACCCGCTCACCGAGCCGGCCACGGTTCATCTCGAAACCGACAGGATCCAGGCCTGGATCGGACAGGGAGCCCAGCCGTCCGAGACCGTCGCCAAGCTCATGCGCCAGGCCGAGAAGGCGGCGCTCGAGCCCGCGACCGAGAAGCCGAAGCGCGCCACCAAGGCCACCAAGCCGAAGCAGAGCGCGAAGGCCAAGGCCAAGGCCGCGGCGGCCGCAGAAGCCGATGCCGCCCCGGCGGCGGAGCCGGAAATCGCCCCTGCGGCCGAAGCAGAGGCCGATGGAGCGCCCGCCGCTGATGCGGAAACACCGGTAGCCGAGTCCGTCACCGACGATTCGGCCGCAGCGGATGCCGCCGACGGCGACAAGGCCGACGCGTGAAGGCCTTTCTTGAGTACATCGCACGCGGATTGGTCGACAAGCCGGACGCCGTCTGGGTCGAGGTTGACGAGGACGGGGACGAAACCGTACTCACCCTGGGCGTCGACCAGGAGGACATGGGTCGCGTGATCGGTCGCGATGGTCGGATCGCCAATGCGATTCGCAGCCTGCTGAAGGTGATGGCCACCAAGGACGGACGCCACGTCGAGCTCGAGATCGTCTCCGACGCCGACTGAGCGTCGCCTGGCCGTGGCCAGGGTCCTGGGCGCCAAGGGCCTTGCCGGTGCTGTCCGGGTCGAGGTGCTCACGGATTGGCCGGAGCGACTCACTCCCGGCGCCACGCTGTTCCTCGAAGGTCAGCCGACTCCCATGACGATCGCTCGCGTCGAGACGGGAGGGCGGGGGAGTGTTCTCCACCTCGAAGGCGTGGAGACGCGCGAGGCGGCAGAGGCTCTCAATGGGCGGTACCTCGAGGCACCGCCCCACGCCCTTCCCGATGACGCGTTCTACTGGGACGACCTCGTCGGGCTGCGCGTCGAGGAGACCGATGGTCGCCACGTCGGCGAACTGGTCGAGATCTTCCGATCGGGCGGGAACGAGGTGTACCGCGTGACGGGTCCGGCGGGGGAGCGGCTCGTTCCCGCGCTGCGATCGACCGTGCTGCGGATCGATCTCACGGCGGGCCTGATCGTCATCGCGGCGGACGACGCCGAAATCGTCGGGGACCGATGAAGGTCGACATCGTCACGATCTTCCCCGACCTGGTCGCCGGGCCGTTGGGAACGTCGATCATCGGGCGCGCGGCCGACGCCGGCCTGGTCGATTTCACGGTCCACGACCTTCGCGATCATGGCCTCGGACGGCATCGGTCGGTGGACGATGAGCCGTACGGTGGGGGCGCGGGAATGGTGATGCGGCCCGAGCCGCTGTTTGCTGCGGTGGAGCCACTCCGAGACGCCGGTGCCCACGTCGTGCTGATGGACCCCGCCGGCGAGCAGCTCGACGACGCATCGGCGCGGGAGCTCGCCACGTACGACCACCTGGCGCTGGTATGCGGGCGATACGAGGGCTTCGACGAGCGCATCCGGACCCTTGTCGACCGCGAGGTGAGCATCGGCGACTACGTGCTGACCGGCGGGGAGCTGCCGGCCCTGGTGCTCGTCGACGCGGTCGTCCGCCTCCTGCCGGGTGTCATCCAGGAGGAGTCGCACCGGGGCGACTCCTTCGCCTCGGGACTCCTCGAGTACCCGCAGTACACGCGACCCGAGACGTTCCGCGACCTCACTGTCCCACCCGTCCTGCTCTCCGGCCACCACGGCGAGGTCGCTCGCTGGCGACGCCAGGAAGCTCTGCGACGGACCTCCGAGCGGCGACCAGATCTCCTCGGGGCCATCGCCCTTGACGATGACGACCACGCATTCCTGCGGAGCATCGGCTTCGAGCCCGAGTGACGGTCGCGGCGCCTTGCCGCTCGATCCTCAGCGCGATATACTCCTGCCCGTCGCGGCCGCGCAGCGCGGTCGCGTTCGTGTGTCATTTCCGTAAGCCGCGGGTAAGCCCGCGATCATGAGGTCGCCCCAGGATGAACGCCATCAAGGAGCTCGAGCGCGAGCAGCTCCGCACCGACGTCCCGGAGCTTGCCCCCGGCGACACGGTCCGCGTGGCGGTGAAGGTGGTCGAGGGCAGCCGTGAGCGGATCCAGGTCTTCGAGGGCACCGTGATGCGCATGCGTGGCGGTGGCCTGAACCGGGCCATCACCGTGCGACGCATCGCGAGCGGGGTCGGCGTGGAGCGCACCTTCATGGTGCACGCACCGCGCATCGACCGCATCGAGGTGGTCCGACATGGCGTCGCACGCCGCGCGCAGCTCTACTTCCTCCGCGACCGGGTCGGCAAGTCGGCCACGCTCCGCGAGCGCCGAAGCAACTGACACGGTGAACCGGCTCGCATCGAGACCGGTCACGGCGCGTCGGCCCCCTCGACGCCACAAGATCCGCGACGCGCACATGCGCAACGAGCGTGAACTCCATCTCGCCGGGTTTCAGCGCGTCGCCGGCATCGACGAGGTCGGGCGCGGGTGCCTGGCCGGGCCGGTGGTCGCCGCCGCCGTCGTGCTCCCGGAACGACACCGGATCAAGGGCATCCGCGACTCCAAGGTCCTGCCCCGCGCACGGCGCGAAGCCCTCTACGAGCTGATCCTCGATCGGGCGCTCGACGTCGGCGTCGGATGCGTAGAGGTCGAGGTGATCGACCGCGTCAACATCCTCCAGGCGACGAAGCTCGCGATGCGCGAGGCCCTCGGCCGCCTGGCCGAGCCACCCGACCACCTGCTCATCGATGCGCTGCGCCTGCGGGAGGTTGACCTGCCGCAGCGCCCGATCATCGACGGCGATGCGATCAGCGCCTCGATCGCCGCCGCCAGCATCGTGGCAAAGGTGACGAGGGATCGAATCTGCGACGAGATCGACCACCGGTACCCGGCGTACGGATTCTCACGCCACAAGGGATACGGGACGCGGCGCCACGTCGACGCGCTGGTGAGCTTGGGGCCTTGCGAGTGGCATCGCCGTTCCTTCGCCCCGATCCGGTTGCTCCTGGCCGGCACGCAGCTTTCCCTGGACCTCGATTGGGAGATCGTGGACGAGGAGTTGCTCGGACTCGACTGACTTGACGATCGCTCGCCTCCCGCGGGGAGATCGGTTCCGGATGGGTGATGCACGCCACGAGCTGGGGCTGGCGGCCGAACACGCCGTGGCCGCGTGGCTGGAGGCGACGGGCTGGCATGTCGTCGCCCGCCGGCATCGGACGCGGAGCGGCGGCGAAGTCGATCTCATCGCCCTCGATCCCGGCCGCGTGCTCGTCGGCGTCGAGGTGCGTGCGCGGCGCAGTGCGAGGGCGGGCGATGGCTCGGAGTCGATCGACGCCCGCCGCACGGCTCGCATCGGGCACTCAGTCGTCGAATACGCGTCCTCGACGCGAATCACGCATCTCGGGACGCGGGTCGACCTCGTGCTGGTTGCGCCCTCCGATGTCGAGTCGAGCGGGTGGAAAGCTCGACGCATTCCCGACGTCGGGTCGGGCTGAGGCTCAGCCGCCGAAGATGCGCTCGAGCTCGACGATCGACGCGACATAGGGACGGGTGATGGCGTAGATCCCGTGGTGGTCGGTTGCCCATTGGCCCTGGTAGTAGGCGGCGAGCACCCGCGCTCGATCGCCGTCGTAGCGGTCGAGGTAGTGCGCCAGGAGGCGGACGCCGGCGCGGATGTTGGCACGCGTATCGTTGATGTTCACCGCGGAGCCGAGCATGGCGTCGCCGACCCATTCGGCCGTGGCTGGCATGAGCTGCATGACGCCCACCGCCCCGGCGTGGCTGACCACACCCTGCTGCCAGCCGGACTCCTGCCATGCCACCGCGAGGGCGAACGGTCCCGAAACGCCGTACCGGGCAGCCTCCTCGAGAATGACGGCGCGGACGCCGGCACGCTTCGACACGAGCGCCGCCATCGAGCCCGGCATGGACGGTGTGTTCGCCGCGGGTGCGGCCGGAGCCGCAGCCGGCGCCGAGCCGGGGATCGTCAGTCGCTGGCCGGCGTAGATGCGGCTCGGGTTGCTGATGCCGTTCGCCTGGCTGATGCTCGTGATCGACACGCCATAGCGTCGCGCGATCCCGGTGAGATGCTCGCCCGACTGCACGGTGTGCACGCGCGCGGAGGCCGCGATTGGTGCCGCCGTCGGCGCGACGGTCGCGGGAGATGCCGCGGTCGTGCGGAGTCGCTGGCCGGCGTAAATGCGATTCGGGTTGGCGAGCGCATTGAGCTTGACCAACGTGCCGATCTCGACGTCATGACGCTTCGCGATGCTCGTCAGCGTATCGCCCGACTGGACGATCACGATCGGGTCCGCGGCCATCGCCGCGCTGCCGAGAATCGGACCCGTGACGAGGGTAAGGCCAAGGAGTGCCAGGAGCGCGATGAGCCGGGCTCGGTGCAATGTGTCGATCCTCCACCTGCGGTTCACTGTGACGTGGAGCGACCTGCTCGACTCCTCGTCTCACGATGCGGGCGGATGCTAGGACCGATCCCGGGAGGGTCAAGGTACCTGCGGATGGCGAGGGAGTACTTCGGTACCGTGTGGTGCGGTCTGCGCACTCCGGGCGACCCGAGGGGAGTCGGGATAATGGAGCCACCTCTGCTATACTCGATTCCTCGTGCAGCCGCACGGGACCCATCTCACACGCCCGGCTGATCCTGACTGGTCGTCGGTGCCTCGGACGGAGCCACGCTCCGCGGAGAGGTTGACCTCGGGAGTCGAGGTCGGGCGGAGGAACGAACCGGAGGTATCTCTTGGCTGCCACCAGCATGAAGCAGCTGCTCGAAGCGGGCGTCCACTTCGGGCACCAGACCCGCCGCTGGAATCCGAAGATGCGCGAGTACATCTTCGCCGAGCGGAACGGGATCCACATCATCGACCTGGCCCAGACCGTCTCGCGCCTCGAAGCCGCGCTCGAGTTCGTTCGCGAGACCGTGCGGCGCGGCGACAGCGTGCTCTTCGTCGGGACGAAGAAGCAGGCGCAGGACGCGCTGTCGGAAGCGGCCACCCGCTCCGGCCAGCACTTCGTCAACACCCGCTGGCTCGGCGGGATGCTCACGAACTTCACCACGATCAAGCGCCGGATTCAGCGCCTCGAGGCGCTCGAGGCACGTCGCGACGCTGGCGAGTTCGAGCGCCTGACCAAGAAGGAAGCCTCGAAGCTCACCGAGGAGATCAACAAGCTCAACTCGGTGCTCGGTGGAATCCGCAAGATGCGCCGATTGCCCGGGGCCGTCTTCATCGTCGACCCCCATCGGGAGGAGATCGCGGTCGCCGAAGCACGCCGCCTGGAGATCCCGATCGTCGCGATGACCGACACCAACTGCGATCCGGATCTCATCGATTGGGTCATTCCCGCCAACGACGACGCGATTCGCTCCGTGCGGCTGATCTGCGCGCTGGTTTCCGATGCGGCGAGCGTCGCCCAGCAGGAGCGCCAGGCGAAGCTCGACGAGGAGTTCGAGCAGGCCGAGGCCATGCCGCCGGTGGACGACACCGCGCTCGGTTCGGAGGCCGATTACACCGCGGCCCTCGCCACCGGTGAGGCCCTGGTCTTCGAGCCGGAGCCCGAGGACGACGAGGAAGAGGAGCGAAAGGCACGCGCCCGACGAGCTGCCCACCTCGAAGAGGGCGAGCCCGAGCACAACCCCGATCGCGAGCACGAGCGCCAGATCGACGAGCTGACCAAGAAAGAGGAGCCCCGCCCGTAGCCGGCGGGGGAAGGGACATGACGAACACATTGATGATCAAGCCCGAGGACGTGAAGCGGCTGCGCGAGCAGACCGGCGCCGGCATCATGGACTGTAAGCGCGCCCTCACCGAGTCGGACGGGGACTACGAGAAGGCCGTGCTTGCCCTGCGCGAGAAGGGCCTTTCGACCGCGGCCAAGAAGGCCGGACGCGATGCCCGCGAGGGGATCGTCACGAGCTACATCCACCATGGTTCGCGTCTCGGCGTGCTGCTCGAGCTCAACTGCGAGACCGATTTCGTGGCGCGCACCGAGGACTTCCAGCAGCTCGCGCGTGAGATCGCGATGCAGGTCGCCGGAATGGCCCCGCAGTACGTGAGCCGCGACGACGTCCCGGCGGAGATCCTCGAGGAGCAGAAGCGGCTCTTCGCCGTCGATGCTGAACGCGACGGCCGCCCGGCGGACCGCATCCCGATGATCGTGGAAGGCAAGCTGAACAAGTGGCTGGAGTCGGTCTGCCTGCTCGAGCAGCCGTACCGCGACACCGACCGACGCATGTCCGACCTGATCACCGAGAAGGTTGCGTTGCTCGGCGAGAACATCCGGGTCGCGCGCTTCGTCCGCATGGGCGTTGGGGAGACGACCGGGCCCGAGACCGAGGAGGCCGCCTGACGGTGGCCGATGCTGGGCAGGCTGCGAAGGGTCCGTCACGCCGCCGGGTGCTCCTGAAGCTGTCCGGCGAGGCGCTGATGGGTGAGCACGAGTACGGGATCGACCCCGAGATCGTGCGCGGCATCGCGGGGCAGATCGCCGCCGCCAAGTCCGACGGCACCGAGATCGCGGTCGTGGTCGGCGGGGGAAACATCTTCCGAGGGCTCGCGGCCAGCGCGCGGGGCATGGATCGCTCCACCGGCGACTACATGGGAATGCTGGCGACCGTCATGAACGGCCTGGCGATCCAGGACGCCCTGGAGCAGGCAAAGTGCCCCACGCGGGTGATGAGCGCGATCGCCATGAACGAGATCTGCGAGCCCTACATTCGCCGTCGCGCGGAACGTCACCTCGAAAAGGGCCGCGTAGTGGTCATGGTGGCGGGGACCGGCAACCCGTACTTCACGACGGACACCGCCGCGACGCTGCGCGCGGTCGAGGTCCATGCGCAGGTCATCCTCAAGGCGACCCGCGTCGACGGGGTGTACGATGCCGACCCCGAGACGCATCCCGATGCCCGGCGTTACAGCCAGATCGGCTATACCGACCTGCTGAGCAACCGACTCCAGGCGCTGGATGCGACCGCCGTGAGCCTGGCGATGGACAACGAGATGCCGATCGTCGTCTTCGACATGACGGTCCCGGGAAACATCACCCGCGCGATCGCCGGCGAGAGAATCGGCACGCTGATCTCAGGAGAGTGAACCGATGACGCACGAAGCGCTGATCGAGATCGAACCCAAGATGCAGCGGGCGATCGAGGCCATGGAACGAGATTTCTCCGGGATTCGCACGGGCCGCGCCTCCACGGCGCTCGTCGAGCGCATCACGGTCGACTATTACGGCGCCCAGACGCCGCTGAACCAGGTCGCGGGCATCAGCACGCCCGACGCGCACCTCATCGTCATCCAGCCCTGGGACCGTTCCGTCCTGTCCGCGATCGAGAAGGCCATAACCAAGAGTGACATCGGCCTGATGCCGAACGTCGACGGCACGGTGGTGCGTCTCAACGTGCCGCCGCTCACCGAGGATCGTCGCAAGGAGATGGTGAAGCAGGTTCGCCGGCGTGCCGAGGAGGCCCGGGTCGAAGTCCGCAACCATCGACGCGAGGCTGCCGATGCGCTGAAGAAGGCGCTCCGCGATAGCGACCTGTCCGAGGACGAGGAACATCGCGAGCTCGACGCGCTCCAGAAGCTCACGGATCGCCACGTTGAGGTCATCGACGCGCGGTCCGAGCGCAAGGAAGCCGAGATCCTGGAGGTCTGACCGGTGCCGGACGAGGTCCGACCCCGGCACGTCGCCATCATCGCCGACGGGAATCGGCGCTGGGCCCGTGAACGCGGCCTGCCGGTGCTCGCCGGGCATATCCAGGGCGTCGAGGCCATCCGGCCCGTGGTCCGTCGGGCACGCGATGCCGGCGTGGAGACGTTATCGGTCTACACGTTCAGCACGGAGAACTGGAGTCGACCACAGGACGAGGTGACCGGCCTCTTCGGCCTGATCGACGGTGCCGTCCGCCAGTACACCGATGAGCTCATCGCCGAGGACGTGCGCGTCCGGGTCATCGGCCGCCTGCACGAGGCTCCGTCCGACGTCCAGCGTTCGATCCGCGCGGCGGAGGAGCGGACCGCCGCCGGGTCTCGGCTGACGCTGAACATCTGCTTCAACTATTCCGGCCGAGCGGAGATCGTCGACGCGGCGCGCGCCATGATGGCCGCGCAGGTCGACCCTTCCGCGATCGACGAAGAGCATTTCGCGGAGCACCTCTACACCGCGGGGCAGCCCCAGGTCGACCTCGTCATCCGAACCGGAGGCGACCAGCGAACCAGCAACTTCCTGCTCTGGCAGGCGGCGTACGCCGAGCTCATCTTCTGCCCGAAGTACTGGCCGGACTTCACCGATGACGACTTCGACGCGGCGCTGGCCGAGTACGTGCGCCGCGACCGGCGCTTCGGTGGGTAGGTGACTCGATGCTGAGAACGCGGCTGCTGACCGCGGCCGTCCTCGCGCCGGTGATCCTGGCAATCGTGCTGCTCGGCGAGCCATGGCTCTCCCTGCTGCTCGGCGTCGCCGGGTTCCTCGCTTTGGTCGAGCTCGTCGGGCTGCTCGACGCCGCGGACTACCATCCGCCGCAGGTGCTGACCATTCTGGCGGGCATGAGCCTCATCGCCGCCGGGCTGATCTCGATCAACGAAGCAAGCATGGGCGGGGGCGTCGCAACGCTGCTCGGCGCCCTCGATCCACCGGGCCTCGTCGCGGCGACGGCCGTGGCAGCCGTGCTCCTCGTGAGCGTTGCCGCGTTCACGCGCGCCGATCCTCGGACCGGCTTCATGACCTGGGCCACCACCTCGTTCGGCCTCGCGTACGTGGGGCTGCTCCTGCCGACCATCGCCCTCGTCGCCCACCTCTCGCCGCCGGGCGCGTCGGCGACCTCACCCGTGGGCCCCTTCGGCATCGCCTCGGGCCCCGCCTGGGGCCTGATGCTGCTGCTCGTGGTGTGGGGCTACGACACCGGCGCGTACCTGACCGGGCGGTGGCTCGGGCGGCGACATATGCTCGACCACATCAGTCCGTCAAAGACGATCGAGGGGCTCACGGGCGGCCTGGTCGTGGCCACCTTGGGCGCCGGCATCGGCGCACTCGTCCTCGGGCTCGACGCGTGGCATCCCCTCGTGATCGGACCGCTCGTGGGACTGGCGGCCCAGGCTGGTGATCTCGCGGAGTCGATGATCAAACGGGCGGCGGGTCGGAAGGAATCGGGATTCCTGGTGCCGGGCCATGGCGGGATCCTCGACCGAATGGACTCACTACTGTTCGCCGCGCCGGTCCTCGCCGGCTACGCCCTCCTCGTCGCCGGGCGGGTGGCGTGACGGGGATCGCCGTCCTGGGCTCGACGGGCTCCATCGGCACCCAGACGCTGGAGGTGGCCGCGGCCCACCTTGACCGGATCCGAGTCGTCGGACTGGCCAGCGGCCACGACGGGGCGCTGATCGGCGACCAGCTTGCCGCCTGGCCCGATGCGCGCTGGTGGTGTGCCGACGAACGGGCGCGGCAGCGAAGCCCGGGTCGCTGGGCCGACGGCGGCCTCGAGGCTCTCGCCACCGCCGATGGCGTGGATCTCGTGGTCGTCGCCACCACCGGGATGGCAGCGCTGTCCGCCGTCCTGGCGGCGCTTCGCTCGGGCCGCCGCGTGGCACTCGCCAACAAGGAGACCTTGATCACCGGCGGCCACCTCGTCATGCGGGTCGTGGATGACGCCGGCGGGGACGCGCTGGATCGCCTGCGCCCGATCGACAGCGAGCACTCGGCGATCTGGCAGTGCCTGGTGGGGGAACGCATCGAGGATGTCGAGCGTCTGGTGCTGACCGCCAGCGGGGGACCGCTTCGCGATCGCGCACCGGAATCACTCGACGCGGTCACGCCGGCGGAGGCGCTGGCGCACCCCACGTGGCTGATGGGGCCGAAGATCACCGTCGATTCGGCCACCCTGGTGAACAAGGCGTTCGAGGTCATCGAGGCCAAATGGCTGTATCGGCTCCCGTACCCTAAGATCGATGCCGTGATCCACCCGCAGAGCGTGGTGCACTCCCTCGTGGAGTTCGTCGACGGCTCATTCAAGGCACAGCTCGGCCTCCCCGACATGCGCCTCCCCATCCAGTACGCGCTGACCTATCCCGACCGGCTGCCGTCGCCGACGCGCCGATCGCATCCGAGTGACTGGACGTCCCTCGACTTCGCCCCGCTCGACGCCGCGGCCTACCCGGCCTTTCGCGTCGTCCGGGAGGCCGCGGAGGCGGGTGGGAACCGCGGGGTCGTGCTCAACGCGGCGGACGAGATCGCGGTCGCGGCCTTCCTTGAAGGTCGGATCGCCTTCGGTGCGATCGCCACGACGATCGACGAGGCCGTCGCTCGGTGGGGCGCCGATGAGGAGCCCGATCTCGAGGCCATCGACAGCCTCGACCGCGAGGTGCGGGCCCAGCTTCGAGCGGATATCGGTCCGGCGCGGGCCTGATGGACGTCATCGGCACCGTTGCCGCCTTCCTCGCGGTGTTGGTCGTCCTCGTGCTCGTTCACGAGCTCGGTCACTTTCTCGTGGCCAAGCGCGCCGGAATCACGGTGCAGGAGTTCGGAATCGGGTTCCCGCCGCGCATCGGCTCGGTGATGTGGCGCGGCACGCGCTACAGCCTGAACTGGATCCCCCTCGGCGGCTTCGTCCGCATGCTGGGAGAGGACGGCGACGTCGAGCTCCGACGCCTCCGCGAGCAGGGCCTCACCTCGACCGAGATCGACACCGCAATGGCCGGGGCGTTCAACCGCAAGCCGCTGTGGATCCAGCTCGGAGTCCTGCTGGCGGGCGTCGTGATGAACTTCATCCTCGCTGCCGGTCTGTTCGCCGTTGCCCTGAGCCTGCCGATCCCGATCGGGCACGGACCCCTGACGGTCATCAGCGTCCAGGACAGCAGCCCCGCCGAGGGCCGGCTGGCCGAGGGCGACGTGATCCTCGGAGCCGATGGAAGGACGTTCGAGCGTTCGGCGGACCTGACGGAATACGTTGCCGGCCGCGCCGGCTTCCTGGTGGATCTCTCCGTGCAGCGTGGCGGCGACGAGGTCACGGTGTCGCTCATCCCGCGGTCGGTCACCCGCGAAGAGCGACAGCGCGGCATCGGTCCAGTCGGCTTCTCCTATGAGCCCGATCGGCTCGTCGAGGAGCCCTCGACGGTGGAGGGTCCCCTGGATGCCGTCGGCCGTGGCACGACCGCTGCGGCGACGCTCGCCGTCCAGATTCCGGGTGGTCTGGCCGAGGCGGTGGGTGGCCTGCTCGGCCTCAACCCCAACGCCGGCGACGCCATGGGCCCGATCGGGATCGCCCAGGAGACTGGGCGGGTGCTCGAGGCTCCGCTGGTCAGCCAGCTGCTGTTCATGGGCGTGCTCTCGATCAACCTGGCGGTCCTCAACGTGCTGCCATTCCCGCCGCTCGACGGCGGCCGCATCATGGTCGTCCTGCTGGAGTCCGCGCGGCGGCGGCGGCTCCCGGCGGAGCGCGAGGCGCTGATCTACCTGACCGGTTTCGCCGTGCTCCTGGCCCTCGTGATCCTGATCAGCATCCAGGACATCCAGCGCCTGGTGAGGGGCGGCTAGGAGCGTGAAGTCAGGCCTTGGGCGATGTGCCAAAGGCCCGCGTACCCACTAGTTACCCACTACTTGGCAAGGGCGGGAGTCGGGGTTGGGCTCACGCTTGCCAAGCGACTTGGCCGTCGAGGCGTGCAGACTGAATGAAAGGCCGCGGCCGACAACGCCGCCCCGCCCAGCCATGCCCGATTGACGCCCCTGCTGACGCCCGCGGCGCTGCATTGGGAGGGGCTGCGTGGACAGATTGCCCTCGCGACAGGCTCCTTCGAGCATGCAATGCGCCTCGGGAAGGAACAGGTAGACATGGTGCTGCGCAGTTTGTAAACCGACGGTTGTGGGTTCGACTCCCACCCTCGGCTCCAGGCTGCGGATCAGTGGCAGGAGCCGCTAAAGGAGTCGGTGAACCGGGCCCCGGCAACCGGGACGAAGGATCCGGTGTAGCCGGTCGCCGTGAGGTTCAGCTTGACGACGCCGTGGGCGGCCGAGCTGCGGACGACACTGTTCGACAGGACCCGGTTCGAGAACCCGTCCAACCCGGCACCGCCAGTGCCCGCGACGATCTCGGTGATGCCGCGGATCGGCCCGAATCGCTCGTAGTGGTGGCTGTGTCCATTGATCACCAGCTCAGCGCCGGCGTCCGCGAGCGCGTCCCACAGAGGTTCGGTGTCGGCATTGGAGCCGTGGCTTCCGTTGTCATTCAACGTGGCGAATCTGGGATGGTGCCAATACGCGACGACGCAGCGGGTGGGATGGGCGGCGAGGTCACTCCTCAGCCACGCGACCTGTGCGCTGGTGATCACGTCGCTGTTGAGGCTGTACACGCGCCAAGCACCGAGCGCATAGGCGTAGTAGCCGCGCCCCGCCGGACCGGCGGCCGCCCCGAAGTACCCGAAGTAGCCGGCCGCGCCGGAGACGTGATAGTCATGGTTGCCGGGGGCCGGGCGTGTCCGCGACCGGTGTCGCCCCCACGATGGGCCGTAGCACTTCGTGAACTCCGCGGCCTTGCCATCGAGGTACACGTTGTCACCGGCGGTGAACACTGTGCCCGCGATCGTGTCCAGCAGCTTGGCGGTGGCCTCGTCCGTGGCGTTTGAGCAGCTCGCAATGTCGCCGGCGCCGACGAGCACGACGGCGCCCGACGAAGCCGGAGCCGGGTAGGGCGGCGGCCGCAGCGGCGCCACGATTCGGTGGAGGAACGCGGCCATCTGCTCACGCGTCACCGAAGACGTGGGGCAGAAGCGCCACGTTCCGCATCCGCTTCCGATCCCCGCGGCGGCGAGACGGTCGATGTTCGACTCGTGTGACCGCCCGTCGTCGTCGCCGAAGTAGTTCCGTCCCGAGCCGATGGTCAGGCGCGCGGCCCGGGCGATGAAGGAGGCCATCTGCTCGCGTGTGACGCGGGCGCTCGGGCAGTAGCGGGCTTCGGCACAGCCGCCGGTGATGCCCGCCGCGGCAAGCCGATTGATCGCAGCCTGGTGCTGGCTGGTCGCGTCGTCCGAGAAATAGTCACGCGACGTCGGCTTGAGCCGGAACATCCGGTCGAGGAAGGAGGCCATCTGCTCGCGCGTGACCATCGAGCCCGGGCAGAATGCCGTCGTCGTGCAACCCGCGGTGAGCCCGTTCTCGTAGGCCCACGTGATGTCATGGATGAATGGGCTGTCTGCGACATCCGTGAACGGTGTGCTCGCGGCCGTCGGCGTCGGGCCGGCGACGGAGAGCGGAAGAGAGAGGGCGATGGCGGCCACGGCGGTGATCAGGCGGCGCACTGGCAATCTTCACGAGCGGATACGGGTCCCGGTACCTTACCCGATCGTTGGCGCCGGCCTGGCGGGGCAGCCCGCAGACTGCAGTCTTCATCAAAGCGTCGCCTGAACCGGGACTACGGACTGCTCAGTCGAAGGGCTGCCGCCTGAAACAAGGGCGCGCCGTACCCACACCCGCACCCACAACGGGGCGGATATCGGTGGCATTCGGAGGACTCCTACGGACCCCGACCGAGCACGAAGCGAGATTCTGAGCACGGTAGGGACGGATCAGCATCCAGGACATCCAACGCCTGGTGACGGGCGGCTGAGCCTGGCCCTGCGCATGCGGGGGAATGGGCCATCGGGTATACTCCGGGACGGTTCGACCGACCAATCGACGAACCACACATATTGAACTAAGTAACGAGGACGTGGGTCGGTTCGCCATCCCACGTCTTTGTTTGTCCCCGGCCGAGATGGGTCCGGCGATCGCGGAACGAGGAGTGGCCATGAATCGAGACTTCATCGGAGCACTGCTCCAGCTGAACGCCGAGAAGGGTGTGCCGCAGGAGATCCTGATCCGGACCCTGGAGCAGGCGATCGAATCGGCGTATCGCCGCAATGCCGATGCGCCGGAGAACGTCGTCGTGACCGTGAACCCGGAGACAGGCGAGATCAGCGTCGCGCGCGAATACGAGGTCATGGCCACCATTGAAGAGGTGGAGGACCCCGAGGCCCAGATGTTCGTCGCCGACGCGCAGAAGATCGACCCGGCGACCGGCGTTGGCGCCAAGGTTCGCATCCCGGAGAACGTTACCCAGGCCCAACTCGGTCGGATCGCGGCCCAGACGGCCGGCCAGGTGTATCGGCAGCGATTGCGCGAGGCACAGCGTGACGTCGTCTTCCAGCAGTACGCGTCCCGCGAGGGCGAGATCATGACCGGCACCGTGCAGCGCACGACCGAATCGGCCGTCGTGCTCGACATGGGCAAGGACGTCGAGGCGGTCCTGGCCGTCACGGAGCAGCTCCCGAACGAGACGTACCGCATCGGCCAGCACCTCAAGGTCTACGTCATGGAGGTGCGCCGCACGACCCGGGGTCCCGTCATCGTCGCCAGCCGCACCCACCGCGGCTTCCTGCGTCGCCTGATGGAGATGGAGATCCCGGAGATCTACAACGGCACCGTCGTGATTCGCGGGATCGCCCGCGAGGCCGGCAGCCGCTCGAAGGTGGCCGTCGAGAGCCGCCAGCAGGGCGTCGACGCCAAGGGCGCGGCCGTCGGACAGCGTGGCGCCCGGATCCAGTCGATCGTGGCCGAGCTCAATGGCGAGAAGGTGGACATCGTCCTGTGGGACGAGGACCCGGGCCGCTTCGTGGCCGAGGCGCTCAGCCCGGCCGAGGTGCTGAGCGTACGGGTGGATGAAGAGCACAAGATCGCGAACGTCATCGTGCCCGAGCGACAGCTCAGCCTGGCCATCGGCAAGGAGGGCCAGAACGCCCGTCTGGCGGCAAAGCTGACGAGCTGGCGCATCGACATCCGCTCAGATGCCGGCGTCGCGACCGCCGCAGCCGGCGGCGAGCACCCTGACGGCGAGCCCGAGCACCAGGCCGAAGCCCACGAGGAGGCAGCCGTCGATGCCGAAGCGGCGACCTGATCACGTCCCGACGAGGACGTGCGCCGTCTGCCGCCAGTCGCACCCGAAGCGCGACATGACGCGCATCGTGCGCGCCCCCGACGGATCCATCCATCGCGACGAAACGGGCCGCGTGCCCGGTCGCGGAACCTACATCTGCCAGGACCCGGCCTGCCGCGACATCGAGCGCAGCGCGGCCGCCGTGAAGCGAGCGCTCGGGACCGAGCCATCACCCGAAACGCTCGACATCAAGGGAGCACCACATGCCACCACGTAGATATCGGCCACGTCGCGGACCTCGCCCGCAGCGGAAGCGTCCGGGCGGACCGGGCGGCGGCGTCGCGACCGAGGCCCAGGCGCCGGTCCGGCCAGCCGGCCCGGTCGAGCTCCCGAGCTCCATCGCGGTCAAGGACTTCGCCGAGGCGCTGAGCGTCAGCCACGCCGAGGTCATCAGTGTCCTGATCCGGAACGGGATCTTCGCGACGGTGAACCAGACGATCGATTTCGACACCGCGTCGCTGGTGGCCGCCGAGCTCGGCTTCGAGACGATCGAGGGTGGTGCGGCCGATCGCGCCGCCGCGGTCGCGGCAACCGAGCAGGACCTGGTCAAGCCCGGCAGCGCCGAGGAGGGCGACGGCAAGCCCGTCCTGTGGACCGAGGACGATCCCACCAAGCTCGTGACGCGAGCCCCGATCGTGACCGTCATGGGGCACGTCGATCACGGCAAGACGAGCCTGCTCGACGCGATCCGCGAGACGAAGGTCGCTTCCGGCGAGAGTGGCGGCATCACCCAGCACATCGGTGCCAGCGAGGTGATGCACAACGACAAGCGCATCGTCTTCCTCGACACGCCCGGCCACGAGGCGTTCACCGCCATGCGTGCCCGCGGCGCCCAGGTCACCGACATCGCGATCATCGTGGTGGCGGCCGATGACGGCGTGATGCCCCAGACCAAGGAGGCCATCGACCACGTGCGGGCCGCGCGGGTGCCGATGATCGTCGCCATCAACAAGGTCGACAAGCCCGATGCCCAGCCCGACCGGGTCAAGCAGGAGCTGGCCGACAACAAGGTTCTGATCGAGGAGTACGGCGGCGACGTGATCGCCGTGCCCGTGAGCGCCAAGCAGCGCACCGGAATCGACGACCTGATGGAGATGGTCCTGCTCGTCGCCGACCTCCAGGACCTCAAGGCCAATCCTGACCGCGACGCCATCGGCACGATCGTCGAGTCGAAGGTCGACAAGGGCCGCGGCAACGTTGCCACCGTCCTCGTCCAGACCGGCACGCTGAAGATGGGCCAGATCGTGAGCGTCGGCCGTACGTGGGGACGTGTCCGCGCGCTGAACAACGCTGCCGGCAAGCGCGTGAAGCAGGCGGAGCCGGCTTCGGCCGTCGAGATCATCGGGCTGCAGGGTCTGCCCGAGGCCGGCGACATTCTGCGCGTCGTGGCCGACGAGAAGACGGCACGCGACGCTGCGGAGGCCGCGGATCGCGTTGCCGCCGGCGCCGATGGCCAGAAGGTGAGCAGCCTCGAGGAGATCAGCGCCCAGATCAAGGACGCCGAGGTCGCCGAGCTCAAGGTCGTGCTCAAGACCGACGTCCAGGGCTCACTCGGAGCGATCCGTCATTCCGTCGAGCGACTCAACACCGAAGAGGTCCGGATCAACATCCTGCGCGAGGGCGCCGGTGACATCAACGAGAGCGACATCAACCTCGCCTCGGCGTCGGACGCGGTGGTCATCGGGTTCAACGCCAAGCTCGACGCCGGCGCCCAGCGATCGGTGGAGGTCACCGGCGTCGACGTGCGGCTGTATGACGTGATCTACAAGCTGACCGACGACGTGGGACAGGCGCTCAAGGGCCTGCTGGCGCCGAAGGTGGTGGAGCAGGTCGAGGGCCATGCCGAGGTCCGCATGGTGATCAAGGCCGGGCGCGCGGGGAACGTCGCGGGGTCCTACGTGACCGACGGACGAATCGTGCGCGGCGGTCAGGCGCGGCTGATGCGGGCTGGTGAGCTCATCGCCGACACGCGCATCACCTCGCTGAAGCGCTTCAAGGACGACGTTCGCGAGGTCGCCACCGGGTTCGAGTGCGGCATCGGCCTGGACGCGGATGACATCGCCGAGGGTGACGTCATCGAGTGCTACCAGATGGTGACCGAGCAGGCCTAGCCGATGAGCCAGCGAACGGATCGGCTCGACAGCCAGATCCGGGCCGAGCTCGCCGAGCTGATGCATCGCGAGATGAAGGACCCGCGCATCGGGTTCGCGACCATCACGCGCGTCGAAACGGCGCGTGATCTCGGCTCGGCCAAGGTGTGGGTCAGCATCATGGGAACCGATGACGAGCGAGAGCAGACGATGAAGGCGCTCGGGGATGCCGCGCCGTGGATGCGCCGCCAGCTCGGGAGTCGCCTGACGCTGCGGCACATCCCGCAGCTGATCATCAAGCATGACGACTCGATCGAGGCAGGGGATCGGGTGCTGCGCCTGCTGCGCGAGATCGAGGAGGATCAGGATTGAGCCGCGCCGACGTTGTGGAAGCCATCCTTGCCGCCGACCGCGTGACCGCGATCTGCCACGAGAATCCGGACGCCGACACTCTCGGCTCGGCGCTGGCCCTGTGCATGGCGGTCGAGAAGCTCGGCAAGCAAGGTGAGGTGGTCGCCGCCGATCCGGTGCCGCCCAGCCTGGTTGAGCTTCCCGGCGCGTTGGCCGTGCGAACCCGTCCCCAGCTCGAGCCGGACCTCGCCGTCGTGCTCGATGGCCCCTTGTCCCGGACGGGCTCGGTCGTCACCGAGGCAGCCGAGTGGCTGGTACGCGCTCGCATCGTGAACGTCGACCATCACGTGTCGAACGACGGAGCCGGTGCGGTGGCTTCCTGGATCGACGCCGACGCGGCGGCGACCTGCGAGATGATGGCACTGCTCATCCCCGACCTGGGGGTCGAGCTGGACGTCCCGATTGCCACCCTGCTGACTGCCGGCATCGTGCAGGACACTCACACCTTCTCGCATCCGAACGCGACCCCGAGGACGCTCCGAGTCGGGGCGGACCTCGTCGCGGCCGGCGCGCCGTTGGCCGCCATCCATCGCTCGATCTACGCCGACAAGCCATTCGGAACCCTTGCCCTCTGGGGTCGCATCATGGCCGGCATGGATCAGCGACGCGACGGCCGCCTGGTGTATGCGGCGATGACGAACGCCATGCTCGCCGAGACCGGCACCGAGGCGGTGGCATCCGAGGGGTTCATCGACCTGCTGGCCACGACCAAGGTCGCGGACATCACCGTGCTGCTCAAGGAGGTGGACGCCACGCACACCCGCGCCAGCGTCCGCACGTCGGCCCGAGCGGACGCGGTGGCGATCACCGGGGCGTTCGGAGGCGGCGGCCACGCACGGGCGGCCGGGTGCTCGATCGATGCCCCGCTCGACGAGGCGACGACGCTGCTGCTGGCCGAGTGCGAGCGTGAGCTCGATCGAGCCGATGCTCGGGGTCGTTAACCTCGACAAGCCGGTCGGGCCGACGAGCCACGACATGGTGGGCATGCTGCGACGGCTGAGCGGGACCCGCCGCATCGGACATGCGGGCACGCTCGATCCTCTGGCGTCCGGCGTCCTCCCGATCCTGGTCGGCGCGGCGACGCGGTTCAGCGAGGAGCTCACCGGCGGGCGCAAACGCTACGACGCGGTGATCCGCCTCGGGGCGCGGAGCGCGACCGACGATGCCGAGGGCCCGATCGAGCCGGGGAGTGGCCCGATGCCGGAAGACGATGACGTGCGGTCTGTGCTCGCCGAGTTCGTCGGGACATTCGATCAGCAGCCGCCCAGCTTCAGCGCTCGGAAGTTCGGTGGCCGGACCGCCCATCGCGCGGCCCGATCGGGCGACCCGATCGTCGTCCCGGCACGATCCGTGACGATCCGCGCCATCGACCTGATTGCGATCGAGCGCGGCACCGACGTCGTCGACGTCCGAATCGACCTGCAGTGCGCGGCCGGCACCTACGTGCGCTCTGTCGCCCGTGACCTCGGCGAACGTTTGGGATGCGGGGGATACCTCAGCGCACTCCGCCGCACCGAGGCCGCGGGCCTCAGGGTGGATCAGGCCGTCACGCCCGACATGCTCGAGACCCTCGCATCCGAGGGTCGCCTGTCCGAGGCCGTGCTGTCCGTCGGTGACCTCCTGCCGCTCCGCCGCGTCGTGCTCCGGGACGAGGCGGCTGACGCCTTCCGGCACGGATCGGCCCGGGCCGTGGCCGGCGGAGACGGGCGGGTGGCCGTGTTCGTCGACGGTGAGGTGATCGGCGTGGGATCGATCACGGACGGCATCCTGCAACCCGAGAAGGTCCTGCCCACGATCGGTGCCCCGTGAGCGCGGTGGAAGTGACAGGCCTCCCGGCGATCGGGCCGGCGGTGATCACGCTGGGGGTCTTCGATGGCGTGCATCTCGGCCACCGGCATGTGCTGGCCGCCACCGCGGTCGCGGCGCGGGATCGGGGAGCCTCCAGCGTGGCGCTCGTCTTCGCACCGCACCCGGACGAGGTGATCCGGCCGGGAGTGGTCGTCGAGCGACTGCTTCCCCCCGAGGTCACCCTGGAGCGGCTCGCGGCTCACGCAGACCACGTCGTGGAGCTGCGATTCGACGACGCAGTGCGTGCGCTTGATCCAGAGGCATTTCTTGCGGCGCTCGGACCGGCCATCGAGCTGCGCGGCATCACGATGACCCCCGACAGCGCCTTCGGTCGGGCGCGCGCCGGAACGCTCGACCGCATCTCCGAGATCGGTGCCGTCAACGGGTGGGAGTGCATCGCGGTCGGACCGTTAGTACTCAACGGATCCCCCGTGTCGTCCACGCGAATTCGATCCGCCCTGGCGTCCGGAGACATGGGGGAGGCAAGCTCGCTGCTCGGCAGACAGCCGCTCCTGCGCGGCACCGTCGTCCACGGCGATGAGCGGGGCCGCGAGCTGGGATTCCCGACGGCGAACCTCGCCTTCGCCTATCGGCCGGCACTGCCGGCGCTCGGCATCTACCTCGGGCGGGTTCATGTCCCGGATCGGGGCGTCGGGCCGGGCCATCCGGCTCTCGTCAGCGTCGGGGTGCGACCCACCTTCCACGACGACGGCCGCGTCCTGGTGGAGGTCTACCTCCTCGACTGGGACGGCGACCTGTACGATGCCGTGCTCGACGTCGAGATCGAGGAGCGCCTGCGGCCCGAGCGCCGCTTCGAGAGCGCCGACGCGCTCGTGACCCAGATGCGAATGGACGAGGCGGACGCCCGGGCGCGGATCGGCTGACCGCGGCGTGGCGACGCGCTCGACCCTCTGGTAGACTCCGATGGTTACGGAAACGAATGTGGAGGAATACGTGCCGCTCGCCAAGGACGCGAAAAGCGCAATCGTCGACGGGTATGCCACGCACGAGGGAGACACCGGGTCGCCCGAGGTGCAGATTGCGCTTCTCACCGAGCGGATCAAGTCGCTGACTGATCACCTGCGCAGCTACCCCAAGGACAATCACTCGCGCCGCGGGCTTCTGAAGCTCGTCGGGCAGCGCCGGCGGCTGCTGGCGTACCTCGTTCGCAACGACGTGGACCGGTACCGCACCGTCATCGGCAGCCTGGGGCTCCGCCGCTAACACCATTTCGCGATCAACCCAGGAACCGGGTCGGACCTGGGTTTCGCACATCGCACGCACTCACCTGGCACCCACCCCCGCCTGACGCCGCGCTCACCGAGCGCGCCACGGGAATCGAGCGTGGGATGTCATCACAACATCTCTGGAGGAATCAGTGGCAATCAAGCACGAAGCCGAAATCGGCGGCAAGGTCTTCAGCATGGAGGCCGGCAAGCTCGCCGAGCAGGCAGATGGCGCGGTCATCGTCCGATACGGTGACTCCGTTGTTCTCGCGACCGCGGTCGCATCCAAGGAGCCCCGCGAAGGGGCCGACTTCTTCCCGCTCACCGTCGACTACGAGGAGCGGATGTACGCCGCGGGCAAGATTCCCGGCGGCTTCATCAAGCGCGAATCACGCCCGTCGGAGGCGGCCATCCTGGCCATGCGCCTCACCGACCGTCCGCTGCGCCCACTCTTCCCGAAGGGCTACTTCAACGACGTCCAGGTCGTCCTGACGGTCCTGTCGACCGACCAGGAGAACGACCCGGACATCCTGGCGCTCAACGGGGCGTCCGCGGCGCTCAGCATCAGCCACATCCCGTTCATGGGTCCGGTCGGTGCGGTGCGCGTCGGTCGCATCGGCGGCGAGTTCGTCACCAATCCCACGAACTCCGAGCTCGCGGAGAGCGAGCTGGATCTCGTGGTCGCCGGCACCCGCGACGCCGTGATGATGGTCGAGGCCGGAGCGAACATCCTGCCCGAATCCGTCATGGCCGATGCGATCGCCTACGGTCACAGCGAGCTCCAGAAGTCGATCGACCTGCAGGACAAGCTGGTCGCATCCGCCGGCAGCCCGAAGAAGGTGCCGTTCGTCGGACCCAAGGCCCCGTCCGTCGTCCAGCTCGGCAACGAGCTGGCGGCCTCACGCAATGAGTTTGTGGTCTTCGACCTCGAGACGACGGCCATGAAGCCCGAGCACGGCTACATCGTGGACGTCGCCGCCCTGCGGCTCCGTGACGGCCAGATCGTCGACCGATTCGAGTCGCTCGTGAACCCGGGCCGGCCGATCGTCGGCCACCAGGTGCACGGCATCACGACCGATGATGTGGCCAACGCACCGACGGCCGCCGAGGCCCTGTCGAACTTCGTCGATTGGGTCGGGGATACGCCCGTCGTCGCACACAACTCGTCGTTCGACGTCCCGTTCGTCCTCCGTCACCTCCCGAACGACAAGGCCTGGCAGCCGACCGCCGTGTACGACACGCTGCAGCTCGGGTACCAGCTCTACCCCGATGCCGGCGGCTACAAGCTTGCCGATCTCGTCCGATTCGTGTTCGGCCGCGACCATGCGACCGCCCATCGCGCCATGCCCGACGCGGAGGCCACAGCCGAGCTGTTCCTTCACTTCACCAGCGGGCTGTCCGAGCGGCTGGACGCACTGCGCCAGGACATCGCCGACGAGGTTCGCCGGGCGCGCGAGAACTACGACCGCGCCGAGCAGGGCGACCGTCTCGAGGACATCCGCCGACGCCACGGCATCGGCTCGTCCCTCATGGACACCTTGACCAAGGCGACCGTGCGTGAGCTCGTCCTGAACGAGAACGTCCGGATCGACGGCCGCGATACGACGACCATCCGGCCGATCAGCGTCGAGGTCGGCGTCCTGCCGCGAACCCACGGCTCGGGCCTCTTCACGCGCGGCCAGACGCAGGCGCTCTCGATCGCCACGCTGGGGCCGAGCAGTGACGTGCAGCGCATGGACACGATCTCTCCGGAGACCGAGAAGCGCTACATGCACCACTACAACATGCCGCCGTACTCCGTTGGCGAGGCGCGCTTCATGCGCGGTCCCGGCCGCCGCGAGATCGGCCACGGTGCGCTCGCCGAGCGGGCCCTGGTGCCGGTGCTGCCGGACGTCAGCGAGTTCCCGTACGTGATCCGCGTCGTGAGCGAGTGCGTGAGCTCGAACGGCTCGACCTCGATGGCATCGACCTGCGGCTCGACCCTGGCGCTCATGGATGCCGGTGTCCCGATCAAGGCACCGGTGGCCGGCGCGGCCATGGGCCTGATCAACGACAAGGAGACCGGCCGCTACGCCGTTCTGACCGACATCACCGGCAAGGAAGATGCCTACGGGGACATGGACTTCAAGGTGACCGGGACCGCCGAAGGCGTGACCGCGCTGCAGATGGACATCAAGGTCGCCGGCATCACGACCGAGATCATGCGCGACGCGCTCGAGCAGGCTCGGACGGCACGGCTCCACATCCTCGGCAAGATGACCGAGGTCATCGGCGCCAGCCGTGAGGAGCTGAGCCAGTACGCCCCGCGCATCACGACCCTGAAGATCCCCGTCGACAAGATCCGCGACGTCATCGGCGCCGGTGGCAAGGTGATCCGCCAGATCACCGCCGAGACCGGGACGCAGATCAACGTCGAGGACGACGGCACGATCCAGATCGCCGCAACCGACGGCGAGGCCGCCAAGAAGGCGATCGCGTGGATCGAGGGCCTGACGAAGGACGTCGAGGTCGGCAAGGAGTACCTCGGCAAGGTGACCCGGATCATGAACTTCGGGGCATTCGTCGAGATCCTGCCCGGCAAGGAGGGGCTGGTCCACATCAGCCAGCTTGCCGACTATCGGGTGCCGCGCGTCGAGGACGTGGTCAGCATCGGCGACGAGCTGATGGTGATCGTGACCGAGATCGACCGCATGGGTCGCGTCAACCTGAGCCGCCGCGCGGCGATGGAGCGACACATGGCCAAGGCCGGCGACCGAAGCTGAGCCGGGCCGGCCGCACGCGATGGACGACGCGAGCGGGCCGGCAGGGAGCGCGACGGCGCTGGCGGAGATCGCGGACACGGTCCGCTCCTGCACGCGCTGTCCGCTCTCAGCCGGCCGATCGCACGCGGTCCCCGGCGAGGGAAACGACATGAGCGACGTTCTCCTCGTGGGGGAGGGCCCAGGGGCGCGCGAGGATCGAACGGGCCGTCCGTTCGTGGGACCGGCCGGCGAGCTGCTGTCGGAGCTGCTGGCCGCGATCGGCTGGACACGGGCGGACGTCTTCATCACGAACGTCGTGAAGTGCCGGCCGCCAGCCAACCGCGATCCCGAGCCCGAGGAGAAGGCAGCCTGCGCCCCGTACCTCGACGCACAGGAGCGCGCTCTCCAGCCCGCGGTCGTGGTGACGCTCGGCCGTCACTCGCTCCAACGCTACCTGCCCGGTGCTCGGATCGGCGGCGCCCACGGGCAACTTCGTCGGTCGTTCACCGGGCAGCACGTCTTCCCGATGTACCATCCTGCTGCGGCGCTGCACCAGGCCTCGCTGCGCGAAACGCTGTTCCGTGACATCCGAGGCCTGCCGGCGGCGCTGCTGGACGCCCGTCGGGCGCTCGCGGAAGAGCGACCGGCATCGGTCCAGGCCCAGGAGGCGGTCGATCGGGAGCAGAGTCCCGACCCGGCAGCCGACGAGGCCGAACAGATGACCCTCTTCCAGGAGCATTGAATGCCTGATTCCCTGCGCATCATCCCGCTCGGCGGGGTGGGCGAGGTCGGCAAGAACATCACCGTCATCGAAGTTGACGACGAGATCCTCGTTGTCGACTGCGGCCTCGCGTTTCCCGAGCCGGAGATGCTTGGCATCGACCTCGTGATCCCCGACGCCACCTATCTGGCCGAGAACCGAGATCGCGTGCGCGGCATCGTCCTCACGCACGGCCACGAGGACCACACCGGGGCGCTGCCGTACGTCCTGCCCAAGATCCCCGGCACGCCGATCTACGCGACGCGCCTCACCGAGGGACTCGTGCAGGGCAAGCTGCGCGAGCACAAGCTGCTCGACTCGACGCCGCTCCACGTCATCGAGCCGGGACGGGAGTTCGCGGTCGGCTCATTCCGCATCACCCCATTCCGGGTGAACCACTCGATCCCGGATGGCGTCGGGTACGCGATCACGACCCGCCTCGGCACGATCGTGCATACCGGCGACTTCAAGTTCGACCACACGCCACCCGATGGACGTCGCGCAGACCTCGGCCTCATCGCCGAGATCGGCAACCGGGGAGTGGAGTTCCTCCTCTCCGACTCGACGCGCGCCGAGAAGGAGGGCTACACCCTCTCGGAGACGACTGTCGGCGAGAGCCTGCATCGCCTCGTGGGTGAGGCGCCCGGACGGGTGATCGTGGCCACCTTCGCCAGCAACATCGGCCGCGTCCAGCAGGTGATCGACGCCGCCTGGGCACATGGGCGAAAGATGGTGGCGCTCGGCCGAAGCATGGAGCAGAACACGGCGATCGCCCTCGAGCGAGGCTACCTCGACGCCCGCGACGGCACCCTGGTCAAGAAGGACCAGCTTCAGCGGCTCTCCAAGGATCAGCTCGTGGTCATGACCACCGGTTCTCAGGGTGAGCCGATGAGCGGGCTGACACGCATGAGCAACCGCGATCACCGCAACATCACGATTGAGCCCGGTGACACGGTCATCGTCTCGGCCAGCCCGATTCCCGGGAACGAGGAGGCGGTCGCCAAGACGATCGACAACCTGTTCAAGGAAGGGGCGATGGTCCACTACGAGCCGATCGTGCATTGCCACGTCTCCGGACATGGCTCGCGCGAGGAGCTCAAGCTGATGTTGGGCCTCGTGAAGCCTCGGCACTTCATCCCGATCCACGGCGAGTACCGGATGCTCGTTCAGCACGCTCTCCTGGCCGAGGGAGCCGGAGTCGACGTCGACAAGATCTTTGTGCTTGAGAACGGCCAGGTGGTCGACTTCGACGGCGAGTGGGGCCGCATGGCGGGAAGTGTCACCGCGGGCGCCGTCCTCGTCGACGGGATCGCCGCGATCGACGGGATCGACGGGGTGGTCCTGCGGGATCGCCGCATGCTGGCGTCCGACGGCGTCGTGATGGTGGCGTTGACCATCGATGCGAAGACCGGCCAGCCGGTCGGTCTGCCCGATCTCGTCAGCCGTGGATTCCTATCGGATCCCGAGGATCCGATCATGGGAGCCGCACGCGATCACCTCATGAACGCACTGCGCCAGCGGCACGAGGACGAGCACAACGCCGAGGCCGGCTACGTGAAGACGAAGATTCGGGACACGCTCAGCCGCTACTTCCACCAGAAGACGAAGCGTCGCCCGATGATCCTCCCGATCGTGATGGAGGTCTGACCCGGCACGTGGCGACTCGACGCAGGACGACAACCCGACGACGACCGACGCGACGGCGCCGGCAGAAGAGCCCGATGGTCATCAGCGCGCGGTTCGTGCGCGAGGCGATGGCCCTCGTCATGCTGCTGCTGGCCATCATCAGCGTCATCGCGCTGTTCGCTCCAGACGCTGGCGCGATCGTCCGGCCCTGGCACGATCTGCTGACGACATCCCTGGGATGGGGGATCGCTTTCGCGGCGCCGCTCCTGGCCGGATTCGCCGTGATGCTGTGGATGAAGACGATGCCCGCCGAGCGCTGGATGGCAGCCACCGGTGCGGCCGTGTTCGCCATGGCGCTCCTCGGGATGTTCCATCTCAGCGTCGGCGGCGGTGCGGAAGCCATCGACACCGGCCAGGGTGGGGGAGCCATCGGCTTCGGCGTGAGCGCGCTGCTCCTCGGCGCGGTCGGAAACGCCGGAGCGTGGATCGTGCTCGTGCTGCTCGCGGGAGTCGGCCTGCTCCTCTACTTCAACATGACGGTCGGCGACCTCATTGCGGCCTACCTGGCCGGACGCGACGAGCGCCGCGAGATTGCCGCGGAGGAGAGCCGCCGAACCGCCACCCGACGCGGACGCTCAGCCGATCAGCGGTCCCGCGATGAGCCGGCGGCCAGCGGCGAACCCTCACCCGGATTGATCGATCGCATGCGAGACCGGCTGGCCGGGGGCCACGACGCCGACGACGAGCCGCCGGTTATCGTGCGCCGGGAGCGGCCGGCCCCATCGAACGGTGCCGCCCGACCGCAGGTGCCGACGCCGGTCGCGGTCGCCGTGCCCGATATGCCGGACGTCCCGCACCCGGTGACGGAGGAGCTGGAGCACACGGAGGAGGCGCACCTTGCCGTGGTGACCCCGCCGGAGGGACTGGACGCCGCCCTCGAGCCAGTGGAGCGGGCGTGGGACCTCCCGCGCCTGGAGCTGCTTGCCGACGCTCCCGAGTCGAGCGCCGCCCAGATGGATCTGACCGCCAAGGGCCAGCGCATCCGCGAGACGCTCGCGCACTTCGGCATCGGAGTGAAGGTGGCGCGAATCCAGGAGGGACCGGTCGTCACGCAGTACGCCCTCGATGTCGATCCCGGCATCAAGCTGAGCCGGATCGAGGGGCTGTCGGACAACCTCGCGCTCGCGCTCGCCGCCCGCAGCATCCGGATCGAGGCGCCGATTCCCGGTGAGCCGTTTGTCGGCGTCGAGATCCCGAACTCGGCCTTCGACCTCGTCACCCTGAAGGAGGTTCTCGCCAGCCGCAACCACGCCGAGGCGTCGAAGAAGTCGAAGCTCGCCTTCGCCCTCGGGCAGGATGTCGCCGGGCAGCCCTTCAGCGCCGACCTGGCGAAGATGCCGCACCTCCTCATCGCCGGCGCCACCGGTTCGGGCAAGAGCGTGTGCGTCAACGCGATCATCGACAGCTTCCTGATGAACGCGACCCCGGCCGAAGTCAAGCTCATCCTCATCGACCCCAAGCGCGTCGAGCTGGCGCAGTACAAGGGCATCCCGCACCTGCTGTGCGAGGTGATCGTCGAGCCCGACAAGGCCGTCAACGCCCTCAAGTGGACCGTCGGCACCATGGAGAGCCGCTATGGCGAGTTCGCCGCCCGCGGCGTCCGGAACATCGCGGGCTACAACGAGGCGCTGCGCGCCGGCGAGCCGAGAATGCCCTACATCGTCATCGTGATCGACGAGCTTGCCGACCTCATGATGGTGAGCGCCTACGAGGTCGAGGCCACGATCACGCGGATCGCGCAGCTGGCCCGAGCCACCGGCATCCACCTCATCGTCGCGACGCAGCGGCCGTCGGTGCAGGTCATCACCGGGCTCATCAAGGCCAACATCCCGAGCCGCATCGCATTCGCCATGACGTCGGGAATCGACAGCCGCACGATCCTCGACACGACCGGAGCGGAGGACCTGCTCGGCCGTGGCGACATGCTCTACCAGCCGATCGACGCGCCGCGCGCCGTGCGCCTCCAGGGCGTGCTTGTCACGGATCCCGAGATCGAATCCGTTGCCCGTCACTGGCGCGCGCAGGGCGGGCCCCAGTATCGGCCCGAGATCACCGCCGTGCGACGCGACGGCAAGCCCGGAGGCAGGCCGGGCGAGGAAGACGCGGACGACGACGCCGATGCACTGCTGTCGCAGGCGGTGGACATCGTGCGGCGCTCCGACAAGGCATCCGCCTCACTGCTCCAGCGCCGGCTGAGAATCGGCTACGCCCGTGCGGCGCGCATCCTCGACCAGATGGAGGACCGCGGAATCGTGGGTGCCGCCGACGGCAGCCGCTTCCGCGAGGTACTCATCACCTCCGACGGCTGGGGCGGCGACGTCGAGCCGGACGAGGATGGGGAACTGTGACCGACGACGGCCACAAGCTTGGGGAGGTTCTGCGGGCGGCGCGCGAGGCGAAGGGCGCCGACCTGTCCCGCGTCGAGCGCGAGACGAAGATCCGCCAGCGATATCTGTCCGCCCTCGAACGCGGTGAGTATCGGGAGCTGCCCTGGTCGGTCTACACACGCGGATTCCTGCGCAATTACGCGGCGTATCTCGACCTGGATGCCGAGTACCTGATCGACCTCTACCGGCTCGAGACGCGTGCCAGCGGTGTCGAGCGGCCCACCCTGCCGAGCCCGCCGCGACCCATGTCCGTTCGGCGACGGAGGACATTCATCGTGACCCCCGGGGCGATTGCGGCCGCCATCCTGACCGTCCTGGTCGGTGCCTTCGTCGCGTGGCTCGGGTACCAATTCGTGAATTTCGCCCGGACGCCCGAGCTCATCATTCTCGAGCCCCCGGGCGACGTGGCGGCGCACACCGGCCCGACGATCACCCTGCGCGGCATGGCGGCTCCCAACGCCACGATCAATGTCAGCGGACTGCCCGAGAACCCGAGCGCCACGGCCGATGCCGAGGGCAACTTCGAAATCACCGTGGGCCTGCTGCCCGGCTCGAACGAGATTCATCTCACGGCACGCGATCCGGTCACGAACCGAACGTCCGAGGAGTTCGTGAGGCGCGTGAACGTCGTGAGCGTCGATCCCGCCAGCCCGTCGCCGGTGGCGTCCTCGGTCACGCTCACCACACCCGCGGCCGACGCCACCGTGACGGGTCCGGTCGGGCTCGGCGGCACAGCGGCTCCGGGAGCGGGCCTGACGGTCACCCCGACCCTCGTCAGCGCCGCGGCTCCGAGCTTCACGATCACCGACGCCAACGGTCAGCCGGTGCCAGTCACGCCCTCGGATCCCACTGCTCCAGCGCCAGTGGCCGTAGCGGCCGATGCGGCCGGGGCGTTCAGCGCATCTCTGACGTTGAGCCCTGGCACGTGGGACCTCGCCGTCGTCGCGGGCTCCTCGGCGCCGGTGACCCGTCGCGTGACGATTGCTCCGCCGCCGGGCCTATCGGGCACACTGGGCGTGGACGGCGGCGAGACGTATCTCGAGATCGACCAGGACGGCGCGCCCCTCGCGGACATCTCGGGCGGCATCGCCGGTGACGGAGAATCCATCGCCCTGAGCGCCGAGCGGTCCCTCCGCGTACGCGCCGGGAACGCCGGCGTGGTTCGCCTCACGATCAATGGCGCCGTCCTCGGCGCCATGGGCGGTGCGGGCGACGTCATCGAATGGCAGATTGCCCGCAGCGGGAGCTGAAGGGCGCAAGATAGGGGAGTCATGGCAGCAGATTCATCGTTCGACATCGTGAGCGACTTCGACCAGCAGGAGCTGGTGAATGCGCTCGACCAGGCGCGGCGCGAGATCGCCACGCGCTACGACTTCAAGGGCAGCAAGGTCGCGTTCGAGCTTGGGAAGGACGCGATCGTGCTCGTCGCCGACGACGAGTACCGGGCCGGAACCGCCAAGGACCTTCTCGAATCCAAGGCCGTCCGGCGCAACCTCAGTCTGAAGATCTTCGATTGGGGCAAGATCGAGCCGGCGGGAGGCAGCACGGTCCGACAGGAGGTCAAGCTCAAGCGCGGCCTGACGAGCGAGCAGGCCAAGGAGCTGAGCAAGCACGTCCGCGAGGCATTTCCCAAGACGAAGCCGGCCATCCAGGGCGACGCGGTTCGCGTCTCGGCCAAGTCTCGGGACGAGCTCCAGGCCGTGATCGCCGACCTGAAGGCACTCGACTACCCGGTCGCCCTCCAGTTCACGAACTACCGCTGAGCCGATGTCGACGGCTCGCCCTCCGACGGACGACGACCTCCGCACGGCCGCGTCCCGCCTCGGCCGGATCCTCGCCCGACGCGGGTGGCAGATGGCGAGCGCCGAATCCTGCACCGGCGGCCTGGTCGGGCACTCGATCACCCAGGTGCCGCGGTCAAGCGACCACTACCTCGGCGGCGTGGTGAGCTATTCGAACGCGGTGAAGGAGGATCTGCTCGGGGTGGGCCCAGACCTGATCAAGCGTGACGGAGCCGTCTCCGCGGAGGTCGCCGAGGCCATGGCCGGAGGCGCGCTCGATCGATTCCCGGCTGCGCACCTTGCCGTGGCGGTCACGGGAATCGCCGGACCGGACGGTGGGTCGGCCGAGAAGCCGGTGGGGCTCACGTACGTGGCGGCCGGAGTCCGAGACGGCGCCACGGTGATCGAGCGCCATATCTGGCCCCACGACCGGGATGGTAACAAGCGAGCGTCGACGCTCGCCTGCCTCGAGGTCGCGGCACGCCTGGCGGGGGACGCGTGACCGGCATGCCGGAACCTGGCGAGCGCATTCACATCATCGGCATCGCTGGTTCAGGGGCCGCGGGAACGGCCGTCCTGCTGCACCACGCGGGAGTTGACGTCGATGGCTGCGACCTCGACGCCCCGTCGCCGTACACGCCTCCGCTCGACGCTGCCGGCATTCGGTACGCGATCGGCCACGACCCGGACCACCTCGTCGGGGTGACGCGAGTCGCCATCTCGCCCGCGCTGCGCGCCGTGCCCGACCATCCGGAGCTGACCGCGGCCAACAGTCGCGGCATCCCCGTCGTTCCCTGGCAGGCCCTGCTCGGCGAGCTGCAGTCCGCACCCGGGCGGATCGGCCTCGGTGTCACCGGGACGCATGGCAAGTCAACCACCACGGCGCTCCTCGGTCACCTGCTGATCAGCGCGGGCCTCGATCCGACCGTGGAGGTCGGAGCCTTCATCGGAGCATGGGGCGCCTCCGTCCGCGCGGGTTCCGGGGCTCCGTTCGTGGTCGAGGCCGACGAATTCGGCGACAACTTCCTCAACTACCATCCCGCGGGTGCCATCGTGACGAACGTCGAGATGGACCACCCGGATCACTTCGCCGATCGCGACGCCGTGCTCGATTCCTTCGAGCGCTTCGTGCGGGGGATGGGATCGCATCCGGCGCTCAACGGACGACGCCTCGTCATCGCGGCCGACGATCCGGGCGCGACCGACCTCGTTCGACGCCTGGGCGGGTGGGACGGCCGCATCATCCGCTACGGGCCGGGCGGCGACATCACGGCCTCGGAGATCGAAGCCACACCGGAAGGAACGGCTTTCACCCTGTTCGACCATCGGTTCAGGATGGGCTTGGCGGGCAGCCACAACGTCATGAACGCGACCGCCGCCATCGTGCTGGCGCGAGCCCTCGGGGCCGATCTCGACGCGCTCTCCGAAGGCCTGGCGACATTCGCCGGCGCCGGACGACGCATGGAGCTCATCGCCGATACTGGCGGCGTGACGATCTACGACGACTACGGGCATCACCCGACTGAGATCCGCGCCGCGCTCGCCGCGGCACGTCAGAAGGTCGGCGCGGACCGCCGGCTGTGGGCCGTGTTCGAGCCGCACATGTACTCGCGGACCGCCCTGCTGATGGACGACTTCTCCACCGCCTTCGCCGATGCGGACGAGGTGGTCATCGCCGACATCTTCGCCAGCCGGGACACCCCCGAGGCGATGGCGTCGACCAGCGCCGAGGCACTTGCCGATGCCGTCGAGCGCATCTCGGCCGTCCCGGCCATCGCCACCGGCGACGTCGACGCGACGACGACCTACGTGGCCGAGCACCTTGGCGCACGCGATGCGGTGCTGGTGATGGGGGCCGGCAAGTCGTACCGGATCGCGCGCGGCCTGGCCGAGCGCCTGCGGGAGGCCCACACGTGATCGGCGCTCGCTCCGCCGTTCTGGGTGCCGTCCTGGCGATTGCGGTCGCGATCGCCTACCAGGGGGTCGTGGGCCTGGTCGAGGCATCGGGAGCGCGCGATCAGCCCGCGCTCATCCTGATCCTCCTCCTTGCCGCCTTCCTCGGCGTGCTCACGGCGGTCGCGACCCGCATGCTGCGGCTCCCCGGTGCGACCGCCCCGACCGTGCTCGTGCTCGGCTGGACCCTGGTCCCGGTGGTGCTCGGCGCGATTCCGAGCGCCGCGACGGCCCTCTTCGCCGGGGACGCGGCGCTGACCACGGGGCAGGCGATGGCCCTTGCCACCGCCACGGTTGCGGCCGCAGTCACGCTCGGGGTGCCAGCCGAACGTCGCTGATGAGCGGACCGGACGAGCGTGGCGTCCTCGAGGAGCAGGTGACGTACTACAGGCCGATGCCTTCACGCTCGAGGCGACCCACGCATGGGACGTGGTCTTCTTCGGATTCTTCCTCTTCCACGTCCCGAGGAGTCGCTTCGAGGACTTCTGGGACGTTGTGGCCGGGCTGCTGGCGCCCGATGGGCGCGTGTTCTTCGTCGATGAGGCTGACAACCTCGATCGACACGAGGAGTGGGCCGACAAGCGTCGGGATCTCGTGTGGCGGACCCTGCTCGACGGCACCCGGCATCGGGCGGTGAAGGTGCTATGGCGCCCGGACGACCTCGAGCGCCGCCTCCTGGCCCTTGCCTGGTCCGTATCGGTCCACGCCGAGAAGCCATTCTTCTACCGCGGGAGTGGCGGGCGCTAGTTGCACTCGCAACTATCTGCTACACTCACCTCATGCCTGCCATCACCGTCGACGACATCACCGTCCTTCCCCGTATCCCGCTTCCGGACCCGGCGACCGCGCGGGCACGTGGTGTGATCAGCCGGACCCTCGCGCCGCGCGGCTTCGAAGGCGAAGGGTTCCCAGTGCGCCGCGCGTTCCACGGCGTGGACCTGGCGAGCCTCGACCCGTTCATCCACATGGACCAGATGGGAGAGGTCGAATACGCCCCGGGGGAGCCGAAGGGCACGCCGTGGCACCCGCATCGCGGGTTCGAAACCGTGACCTACATGATGGACGGCACGTTCGAGCACAGCGACTCGAACGGAGGCGGGGGAGTGATCACGAACGGGGACACCCAGTGGATGACTGCGGGCGCGGGGATCCTCCACATCGAGAAGCCGCCGGAGGCGCTGGTGGTGAGCGGCGGGCTGTTCCACGGCATCCAGCTGTGGGTCAACCTGCCCGCGGCACAGAAGTGGTCGCCGCCGCGCTACCAGGACATCCGCGCCGGTGAGGTTGGCCTTCTTGCCTCCGCCGATGGCGGTGCGCTGGTCCGGGTGATTGCCGGCGAGCTCGCCGGCTATACCGGGCCGGGCTCGACGTCCACGCCGATGACGCTGGTCCACGCGACGCTCAGCCCCGACGCGACGGTCGACCTGCCATGGCGGGCTGACTACAACGCGCTGGTCTACGTCCTCGGTGGACGCGGCACCGTCGGCCCGGACCGGATCGAGATCGAAGCAGGCCAGCTGGCGGTGTTCGGGCCCGGGAACGCGGTGCGCATCGCCGCAACAGCCAACCCCGATAGCCGGACGCCGAACCTCGACGTTCTCGTGCTCGGCGGACGGCCGATCCGCGAACCCGTCGCATGGGCGGGACCGTTCGTGATGAACACCCGCGAAGAGGTCATGCAGGCGTTCGAGGACTATCAGGCGGGACGCCTGGGGAGCATTCCGGCCGTGCACGGCGCGCCGACGACGGTCGTGGAATCCGACGCGCGAGCCGCCGAGGAGTGAGCGGGGCGGACAAATGCGGTTTCCGCGGCCCAGGCCGCGCGCTGGCCGCCGTCGGCGCCGGGCGAATATCTCTCGACGCCGCCTCGTGCTTCGCGCACAATGTCCGCCGCACGGCCGAATCCCGTCGCCCGTGAACTGCAGGAGGGTCGTTCCATAGCCGCCACCCGGAAGACGTCCCCATCCGAGACGGTCGGCGACGACCTGGCCGTGGCACAGCGGCGGATCGCGGAGCTCGAGGCGCGACTCGCGGAGACCGAGTCCGGCGAGCGGATGCAGGCGGCCCTGTACCGCATCGCCGAGACCGCGAGCGCGGCCCAGGACATGCCCTCGTTTTACGAGGCGATCCACGGGATTGTCGGCGAGCTGATGTACGCCGACAATTTCTACATCGCCCTGTACGACGATCGCCGTAACGCGATCAACTTCGCGTTCTACCGCGACGAGGTCGACCTCGACATCCCCGACCCGAATCGGTGGGAACCCCTTGGCTCTGGGCAGGCTGCCGGCCTGACCGGATACCTGCTGCGAATGGGAGAGCCCGTTCTGCTCACGCGCGACGAATACGAGAAGATCGTCGAGCGAGGCGAGGCGGAGATGCTCGGAGTCAGCGGCGTCGATTGGATGGGCTCGCCGCTGCGGTCCGAGGGACAGACGATCGGCGCGGTGGTCATCCAGAGCTACCGCGAGGATCGCCGTCACTCCACCAGGGACCTGGAGCTCCTGACCTTCGTTGCCCAGCACATTGCTACGGCCCTGACACGTGTCCGAGCCATCGAGGAGACGCGCCAGCGCAACGAGGAGCTCGCGCTCATCAACGAGATCGGGCTGGGCCTCGCGAACAGGCTCGACTTCGCCGGCATCATCGATCTTGTCGGCGACCGCATCGCGGCGGTCTTCGAATCGGACTCGGTCGGCGTCTCGCTCTACGATCCCGCGACCAACATCCTGTCATTCCCATATTCGTACGACCGAGGCACGCCAGTGCCCGTCGAGCCGTTCGAGCTCGGCCCGGGGTTGACCTCGCACGTGATCCGCACGCAGCGACCCCTGCGCCTTGGCTCTGCGGAGGAAATGGCGGCCCATAGCCCGATCACCGTGGCACGCTACGCCGGGGACGACGAGAGCAGCGTGTCGTGGCTCGGCGTCCCGATCCTCGCCAGCGGTCGGGTGCTCGGGGTCGTGAACCTGGAGCACGAGAAGCCCGATGCTTTCAGCGAGGCCGACGAACGCCTGCTCGCAACGCTCGCGTCGAGCATGGGAGGTGCGATCGAGAATGCGCGCCTGTTCGAGGAGACGCGGCGCCTGCTGGTCGAGACGGACGAGCGTGCTGCCGAACTTGCCATCATCAACAGCGTCCAGGAGGGTCTTGCCGAGAACCTCGAGATGCAGGCGATGTACGACCTGGTGGGCGAAAAGATCCGGGAGATCTTCGACGCCCAGGTCGTGGACATCGGGATCATCGACGCCAACGCCGGCGTCATGCGCTATCCCTACACGATCGAACGTGGGGTCCGGCTGCCGGACGAACCCACTGCCCTCGGCGAATCCGCGACGACGAACCAGCTCATTCGCACGCGAGAGCCGATCCTGATCAGCGACTTTGACGCCTGGACCCAGGAGCAGGCCTTGCCGCTCATCGTGCAGGGCGAGCGCCCGAGATCAGCGCTGTTTGCCCCGCTCATGGGCGGCGGCGACGTGCGCGGTCGGATCTCGCTTCAAAACCTCGACCGCACCGATGCCTACTCGGAGCGGGACATGCGCCTGCTGTCGACGCTTGCATCGAGCCTGAGCGTGGCACTCGAGAATGCGCGGCTGTTCGACGAAACGAAGCGCCTGCTCACCGAGACCGACGAACGAGCAGCGGAACTCGCGATCATCAACAGCGTGCAGCGCGGCCTGGCCGAGAACCTCGACATGCAGGCCATGTACGACCTCGTCGGTGACAAGATCCGCGACATCTTCGACGCGCAGGTGGTCGACATCGGGATGATCGATCACGAGGCGGGCGTGGTTCGGTATCCGTATACGATCGAGCGTGGCATCCGCTACCCGGACAAACCAACGCCGATCGAGGGCTCGAAGCTGACGCAGGAGCTCCTCCGACAGCGACAACCGGTGCTTCTGAACGACGTCATGTCCTGGATGGGCGAAGACCTCGCCAACCAGGTTCACCAGGGCGAGCCGGCGAGATCCGTGCTCATGGCTCCCCTGATGGGCGGTGGCGAGGTGCGGGGTCGCATCTCTCTCCAGAATCTGGACCGTGTAGGTGCGTTCTCCGATGGCGATGTGCGCCTCTTGTCGACCCTCGCCTCAAGCCTGAGCGTGGCCCTCGAGAACGCGCGGCTGTTCGACGAAACGAAGCGCCTGCTCACCGAGACAGACGAACGGGCCGCGGAGCTGGCGATCATCAACAGCGTCCAGGAAGGACTCGCCCAGAACCTCGAGATGCAGGCAATGTACGAGCTGGTCGGCGAGAAGATCCGCGAGATCTTCGACGCACAGGTGGTTGACATCGGGATCATCGATCGCGACGCGGGCCTCGTGCGCTATCCGTACACGATCGAGCGTGGCGAGCGCCTGCCCGACGATCCCACGCCGATCGACGGATCACCACTGACCGACGAGGTGATCCGAACCCGACAGGTCATCCACGTGAGCGACGTCTCAGCCTGGGAGCAGAGTCTGAAGTTGATACCCACCATCCAGGGTGAGCCGGCCAAGGCGTTGCTCATCGCGCCCCTCATTTCCGGTGGCGAAGTCCGAGGTCGCATCTCACTCCAGAACCTGGATCGCACCGATGCCTTCGGCGATGGGGACATCCGGCTGATCACCACGCTCGCCGCCAGCCTGAGCGTTGCGCTCGAGAACGCGCGACTGTTTGACGAGACAAAGCGTCGTGCCGGCGAGCTCGCGATCGTGAACAGCATTCAGCGCGGCCTGGCGTCCGAGCTCGACATCAAGGCGATGTACGAGCTGGTTGGGGAGCGGGCAAGCGACGTCTTCGACACCCACGTGGTGGACATCGCCATCTTCGACCAGGCCGAGGGAGTCATGCACTTCCCGTTCGGCATCGAGCGCGGCGTGCGGATACCGGACCATCCCATCCCCGTCATGGGGTTCCGCAAGCACGTGCTCGAGACGCGCGAGCCGCTGCTCGTCAGCCACGACCTCGAAGCTCGCGCGAGCGAGCTCGGCCAGCCAGCCCAGCTTCTCGGCGAGCCGGCTCGGTCTGCGATCTTCGCGCCGATCGGCCTGGGCGACGAGATTCTCGGCACCATCTCTCTCCAGAACCTCGATCGTGAATACGCCTTCGACGAGCGGGACGTCTCGCTGGTCACGACCATCGCCGCGAGCCTGAGCGTCGCGCTGCGGACGGGGCGCCTGCTCGATGAGACGCGCCGCCGTGTCGGGGAGCTCGGCACGATCAATGACATCGGGGAGGCGATCACCGCGCAGATGGAGGTCGGACCCCTCCTCGCCGTGGTCGGGGAGCGGGCCCGCGAGGCCTTCGAGGCCGATATCGCGTTCGTGGCGCTCCTCGACGAAGAGGCGAGCCGCGTGGACTTCCCGTACTACGTCGAACAAGGTGCGACCCAGGAGCAGGAGCCACTCACCCTCGGCGAGGGGCTGACCTCGCGCGTGATCGAGCGCCGCGAGACGTTGCTGCTCAACAATGAGGCGGACTGGGCAACGCTCGGCCAGCGAGGGACCGGTACGCTCGCCAAATCGTGGCTGGGAGTTCCCATCCTCACCGGTGACCGGGCCATCGGGGTCATCAGTGTGCAGAGCACGACGCACGAGGGCAGATTCACGGAGTCCGATGCTCGCCTGCTCGCCACCATCGCGGCCAACGTGGGAGTGGCCGTCCAGAACGCGCGGCTGTATGCCGAGACGCGCCGCCGGGCCGAGGAGATGGCCGCTCTCGCCGATGTGGGCCGCGAGATGTCATCCACGCTCGAGCTGTCCGTTGTCCTCGAGCTGATCGCGAACCGCGCGCAGACCCTTCTCGACGCGGACACCAGTGCGCTCTACCTGCCTCGTGAGGACGGTGAGACGCTCGAGGGCGTCATCGCCGTCGGTGCGATCGCAGACGAAGTCAGGGCCGATCCGGTGACGCGCGGCAAGGGCATCATCGGAACCGTTGCCCTCACCGGCGACGCGGAAGTCGTGAACAGCACGTCGCTCGATGATCGCACCGAGCACATTGCCGGAACAGGCGACGAGGACGGACGGCTGATGGCCGCACCCCTCATCGTGCAGGGGGAGGTGGTCGGCGTGCTCGCGGTGTGGCGCGACACCGTTCAGCATGCCTTCACGGGCGCCGATCTCAGCTTCCTGACCGGCCTCTCCCAGCAGGCGGCGATCGCCTTGCAGAACGCCCGTCTGTTCACCGATGCGACCGAGTCGAAGGCCGTCGCCGAACAGGCGAATGAGGCGAAGAGCAGCTTCCTGGCCGCCATGAGCCACGAGATCCGAACGCCGCTCAATGCGGTGATCGGCATGAGTGGCCTGCTGCTCGACACCCAGCTGGATGACGAGCAGCGCGATTTCGCGGAGACCATCCGGACGTCGGGCGACGCCCTGCTCACGATCATCAACGACGTGCTGGACTTCTCGAAGATCGAGGCCGGTCGCGTCGAGCTCGAGAGCACGCCGTTCGTGCTCCGCGATGCCATCGAGGCGTCGCTGGATATCCTGGCCCCCGCCGCTGCGGCAAAGGGCCTCGAGCTCATCTACGCCATCGACGACGATCTGCCCGCGAATCTCATCGGCGATGCCGGCCGGCTGCGGCAGGTGATTCTCAACCTGCTCTCCAACTCGCTGAAGTTCACCGAACATGGCGAGGTGGTCGTCAGCGTCAGTGGAGCCGTGGTGGCCACCCACGGCCGGCGTCGCCAGGACCGCTGCGAGCTGCGCGTTGACGTCCGTGACACCGGCATCGGCATTCCGGCGGACAAGATCGGCAAGCTGTTCCAATCCTTCACCCAGGTCGACGCCTCGATTGCCCGACGGTACGGCGGCACCGGCCTCGGCCTCGCGATCAGTCGACGCCTCGCTGAGCTCATGGACGGCTCGCTCACGGCGGAGAGCAGCGGGGTGGCGGGGGAGGGGAGTGCATTCCACCTCGTGGTCAACATGCCGGTTGCGGCAGACGACGCGGTGGCTGCCAGTCGGCCGACCAGGATCGACGCAGATCTCAGCGGGCGATCGGTCCTCATCGTGGACGACAATGCGACGAATCGGCGAATCCTGGTGGCGCAGACGGCACGGTGGGGGATGGTTCCTCGGGAAACGGGCGACCCGACCGCCGCGCTCGAATGGATTCAAGGCGGACAGCACTTCGATATCGCCCTCTTCGATCTCCTCATGCCCGAGCTTGACGGGTTGGAGCTGGCGGAGGCGATCAGCCGGGTCCGCGACAACGGTTCCGGCAACATTCCGGTGGTGATCCTCTCGTCGATCGGCGTTCGAGACCGCGAGAGCACCGCGATCTCAGCCTGGCTCGCCAAGCCCGTGAAACCGTCCGCGCTTCATGACACCGTCGCGACCATCCTGCTCGGCGCGTCGGTCGAGACTCCGGCCCGGGCTCCGGTCGAGGCGGATGGGTCGCCGCTCGGTGAACGGCACCCCCTCCGGATCCTCCTCGCCGAGGACAACCCGGTGAACCAGAAGCTTGCGACACGCCTGCTGAAGCAATTCAGCTACGTGGCGGAGCTGGCCGAGGACGGCATCCAGGCCCTCGAAGCCGTGCAGCGCGAGGATTTCGACGTGGTGCTGATGGACGTTCAGATGCCAGAGCTCGACGGGCTTGGAGCAACGCGCCGCATCCGCGCCGAGCTGCCCGGCCAGGATGTCTGGATCATTGCCATGACGGCCAATGCGATGGCCGGCGACCGCGAGGCCTGCCTGGCCGCCGGCATGAATGATTACATCAGCAAGCCGATCCGACCGGCGGAGCTACAAGCAGCCCTGGCACGCGCTCCGAGGTCGTCCGCAGCAACGAAGGGACAGAGCCGATGAGCGAACCTGACAGCGCGACGCTGGACGCAACTGTGCTTGACGAGCTCCTGGCCTCCGTGGAGGGGGACCGAGACTTCGTCGTCGAGCTGATCGAGGCGTACCTCGCGGACAGCGCCAGCCACGTCGAAGCAATCGACGCGGCCGTCGCCGCCGGGGATACCGAAGCACTCGTCCGGCCCGCCCACACCCTCAAGTCGAGCAGCGCAACCCTTGGCGCCTCTCGCCTCGCCGCAACGGCCCGCGAGCTCGAGCTGACCGCACGCAGCGGATCGCTGGCTGGCGCCGGGGAAGATGCCGCAAAGCGCGTGCACGACGAGTGGACCACCACATCCGAGGCGCTTCGGGCCTGGGTGGCCGAAGGCGGCGCATGACCGACTCCGGCATCGCGCTCATCGTCGACGACAGTCGCGTCAATCGCCTTGTCCTGGCCCGTCAGCTGACCGCACTCGGCCTGGAGGTGCTCGAAGCCGAGAACGGGCTCGAGGCCCTGGATTTGGTGCGGGCACACGTCGACGCCATCGATATCGTCCTGCTGGACGTCATCATGCCCGAGCTCGACGGCTACGAGACGCTCGCCGCGATGAAGGCCGACGAGTCGACGCGCCACCT